>NZ_RPRY01000040.1 GCF_003949795.1 Streptomyces sp. WAC06614 | reverse complement strand
GTCGGGGGAGGAGCTGGAGCGCGACACGCTCCCCATTGTCCTCGGTCAGGGGGTGGGCCGTGGCAACCGCATCTGGAGGGCGGACCACAGCACGCCGTCGACCTCCTCCACATCGGGCAGGACGGCCTCGGTCCGGAAGCCCAGCCGCTCGTAGAGGCGGACCGCGGCCGTGTTGTGGGTGTAGACGCCGAGGTCCACGGCGGGCAGGTCCAGCTCGCCGAAGGCACGGTCGAGGACCTGGGTGAGGAGCTGTTCGCCCAGGCCCCGGCCACGTGCCTCGGGTGCGATCAGTACGCGGCCCAGCCGGGCCCCCGAGCCGTCCGCGCGGCGCAGCAGCGAGACGTGCCCGAGCGGGGCTCCGGTGGGTCCGGCCACGGCGGTCCAGACGTGTCGGCCCGGTTCGGCGGCGTAGGCCAGGAGCTGGGCGTCGTCCAGCGGCCAGCGGAAGGCCGGGCCGGCCCAGCGGACCAGCTCGGCGCGGTCGGCCACCCAGCGACGCAGCAACGGCCCGTCGTCGGCGGGGCGGAACGGGCGCAGGGCGAGGGCGTCGGTCATGCCGCCAGTATGGGCGGGCTCCCGGGGGCCGGACGGCGGGGCCCCCGCGGGCGTGGTGGGGCTCTGGTGAGGGGCGTTACCTGTCGGTAGCGTGGGGGGATGGACGCTTTCGGCGTGGGTGGGGGTTGTTTCTACGAGCGGGTCGGGGACGGGCGGTTCCGGGCCACCGAGCACACCCGGGGGCCCTGGGACGCGGGGGCCCAGCACGCCGGGCCGCCGGCCGCCCTGTTGGGGCGGGCCGTCGAGGAGCGGCCCGGTGCCCGGGACGACATGCGGATCGCCCGGATCACGTACGAGATCCTGCGGCCGGTGCCGATCGGCGAGCTGGAGGTGACCACCAGCGTGCTGCGTGCCGGGCGGGGGACCGAGGTGGTCGAGGCCGTGCTCGCCCCCGCCGGCGGCGCCCCGGCGATGCTGGCGCGGGCCTTGCGGGTGCGGGTCGACGAGGAGTCGGTGCCGGCCGTGCTGCCGGGGCCGGAGCTGCCGGCCCCCGGCGAGGTCGCGCCCACGCCGTTCTTCCCGCTGCCGTGGGACGTCGGCTATCACACCGCCATGGAGACCCGGTTCACGCACGGGGCGTTCCGGGAGCCCGGGCCGGGCACCTGCTGGATGCGGATGAAGGTACCGCTGATCGGCGGGGAGCCGGTCCGGCCGCTGGACCGGGTGCTGGTCGCCGCGGACTCGGGCAACGGCATCAGCGCGGTGCTCGACATCCGTGCGTACGTCTTCGTCAACAGCGACCTGACGGTCCATCTCCACCGCTACCCGGTGGGCGAATGGGCCTGCGTGGAGTCCCGTACGAGCGTGGACCCGGCCGGTATCGGGCTGGCCGACGCCCGGCTGCACGACGAGAAGGGGCCCATCGGCCGCGGGGCGCAGAGCCTGTACGTGGCGGCCCGGTAGCCCCTCGGCCGCCCCTCGGCGGCGAATTTCGGCCAGGGCGTGGCCGGTAGGCGCCGGGGCGTGGGAGCTGCGGCGGGGATCCGGGAGACTGGACGACGGACTTCGGTCGGGGTGCCGGGCGTCGGCCGCCAGCCCACGGCAGCGCGTGGTTGCCCGCTGCCACGGCGGCGTTCCGGCTTCCGGGTGGGGTGGTCGGCACGGGAGGGCGCCAATCCCCCCTTTCGGGGGGTGGCATGGGGGAGGGTTGACGGGTGCGCAAGTTCTGGATGGCAGGCGGAATCGGAATCGGGCTGTGCCTGAGCTTCCTCGTACTCATCGTCGTCGGCACCTACTCGGCGGCCGCCGGACTCGCCGGCGGGGTCGGCCGCGGCGGCAGCGGTGTCGCCCTGACCAAGGGCGCGGTCCCCGCGAAGTACCAAGCGCTGGTGGAGAAGTGGGGCAACCTCTGCCCCGCCATCAACCCGGCGCTGCTCGCGGCCCAGCTCTACTCGGAGAGCGGCTGGAACCCCAACGCCGTCAGCCCGGCCGACGCCCGCGGCATCGCCCAGTTCATCCCCGGCACCTGGGCCGGGCACGGCATCGACGGGGACGGGGACGGGGACCGGGACATCTGGGACCCCAACGACGCCATCCCTTCGGCCGCTTCGTACGACTGCGAGCTCGCGGCCGATGTGAAGGGCGTGCCGGGGGACCCGGCCAGCAACATGCTGGCCGCGTACAACGCGGGTGCCTACGCCGTCATCAAGTACCAGGGCGTGCCGCCGTACAAGGAGACCCAGGGCTACGTGAAGGCCATCACCACCCTGGCGCAGAGCTTCGCCCGGCCGGTGAGCCGGGTCGCGCCCTCCCAGCAGGCGGCCGGGGCCATCTACTTCGCGCAGAAGCAGCTCGGTACCCCGTACCTGTGGGGCGGCGAGGGAACGCCGGAGGACAACGGGCGCTTCGACTGCTCGGGGCTGACCCAGGCGGCGTACCGGACGGTGGGGATCGACCTGCCGCGCGTGGCCAACGACCAGTACAACGCCGGTCCGCACCCGTCCCGTTCGGAACTGCTGCCCGGTGATCTGGTCTTCTTCTCCGACGATCTGACGAACTCTCGGGCCATTCGCCACGTGGGCCTGTACGTCGGTGGCGGCTATATGATCAACGCCCCGTACACCGGTGCCGTGATCCGCTTCGACAAGATCGACACACCTGACTACTTCGGTGCGACCCGGGTGACCAAGGATGGTGCGGCGGCGCTGCCGAACCGCTCCGGCGCTCGCAACTCTGCGTAAAGCAAGGGCCCTGAGCTGCGACGATCCGTCACTCTTCGATAACGTTGCCGTGATCATTCGGTGGAGAGTGGAACGTAGCCGCCAGAACGGGCGTTCCATGGACTCGGGGGTTGATCACCGGGGGTCCGGACAGGGGCGCACGAGGGCGTGCGTCCGCAGGGGTACCGAGGCAGAGCAAGGGGCCGCATCACCATGGCTGGACTCACGACCGGTGGGCCGAACCTGGATGTCGGCCTGCTGTACGACATCAACGCCCTGGCCCGGCGCGCCCCGAGCGCGGTCGACCGGATCGTCGGCTTCCTCGGCGACTACGGGATCCTCGCCCTTCTGGTGCTCCTGGTGCTGTGGTGCTGCCACGGCGCCCGGCGGCAGGACGAGGCCACGGCCGTCGACTCGTTCGCCGCGCTGACCTGGGCTCCGCTGGGGGCCGCGCTCGCCCTGCTCGTCAACGTGCCGCTGCGGGAATTCGTGGCCCGGCCGCGGCCGTTCCGCCGGCACGAGGGGCTGGAGGTGCTCGGCACCGGCCCGACGGACTTCTCCTTCGTCAGCGACCACGCCGCCCTCGCCATGGCGCTCGGCGTCGGACTCTTCGTCGCCGACCGGCGGTTCGGCCTCGTCGCCATCGGGCTGGCGCTCCTGGAGGGCCTGTGCCGGGTCTACACCGGCGCCCACTACCCGACCGACGTCATCGGCGGCTTCGCGCTCGGCACGGCCGTCGTGCTGCTGCTCTCCCCGGCCGCCACGGCCCTGCTGACACCGCTGTTCCGGGCGGTGGCCCGGTCACCGCGGGCCCGGCTGCTGATCCGCTCGCGCCGGCTGTACCTGCCGCGCCCGGTCGGCCTGCCCCAGCAGCACACCCCGCCGGGGGACCTGTCCCGCGACAAGGACCTGGCTGCCTGAGGCGCCCGGCCCCCGCGCCCCCGCGGGGGCGGCCGGGGGGGCGGGCCGGTCGGCGCGGCGGCGTGCCGGCCCGGGGCCGGGCCGACCGGCCCCGCCGGTCCGGCCGTTCACCCGGCCGGCGGTGGGCACCCGCCGCCGGTCGGCGGAAAAACCGCGCGGACGGGACCGGGGCCGGCGAAGGGCCCCGGTCTCCCTCCGGAAGGCTCAGCCGCGGCGGCGGGCGGCCTCGTAGAGGACCACACCGGCCGCGACACCGGCGTTGAGCGACTCGGCGCCGCCCGGCATCGGGATGCGGACGAGGAAGTCGCAGGTCTCGCCGACCAGGCGGCTCAGGCCCTTGCCCTCGGAGCCGACGACGACGACCACGGGCCCGCCCAGGGCCTCCAGGTCGGCGACCGCGTGCTCGCCCTCGGCGGCCAGACCGACGACGGTGATGCCGGCCTTCTTGTAGTCCTGCAGGGCGCGGGTCAGGTTGGTGACGCGGGCGACCGGGGTGCGGGCGGCGGTGCCCGCGGAGGTCTTCCAGGCACCGGCGGTCATCCCGGCGGCGCGGCGCTCGGGGATGACCACGCCGTGGCCGCCGAAGGCGGAGACGGAGCGGATGATCGCGCCGAGGTTGCGCGGGTCGGTGACCCCGTCGAGGGCGACGATCAGCGGGTCCTCGCCCTCGTCGTAGGCCTCGGCGGTGAGGTCCTCGGGGTGCGCGTACTCGTACGGCGGGACCTGGAGGACCAGGCCCTGGTGGTTGAGGCCGCCGGTCATCCGGTCGAGCTCGGGGCGCGGAGCCTCCATCAGGTTGATGTTGCCGCGCGCCTGGGCGAGCGCGAGAGCCTCGCGCACCCGCTCGTCGTTGTCGATGAACTGCTGGACGTAGAGCGTGGTCGCGGGGACGCCGTCGCGCAGCGCCTCGAAGACCGGGTTGCGGCCGACGACCATCTCGCTGGCGCCCTTGGGGCCGCCTCGGCGCGGGGCGGGGCGGCGCCGGTCGGCGGCCTTGGCCTTGGCGTTGGCGATGCGGTTCTTGACGTGACCCTTGCGCATCGAGGCGGGCGGGGTCGGGCCCTTGCCTTCCAGGCCACGGCGCCGCTGGCCACCGCTGCCGACCGTGGCGCCCTTCTTGTTGGACGTGCGGCGGTTCCTGCGCTGGCTGTTCCCGGCCATGACTACCTGTCTCTGTGAATAAAAAGTACGAACGTATCACCAGTGTGCCGCCCACCGGCGGTGGGCGGCACGTCCGACTGGTCTCAGCGGGGGCCGAGCGTCCAGCGCGGCCCGGTGGGGCTGTCCTCGATGACCAGGCCCGACTGCTGGAGCTGGTCGCGGATGGCGTCGGCGGTGGCCCAGTCCTTGCGGGCCCGGGCGGACTCGCGCTGGTCGAGGACCAGCCGGACCAGGGAGTCCACGACGCCGTGCAGGTCCTCGCCCCGGTCGGACTCACCGGCCCAGTGCGGGTCGAGCGGGTCCAGGCCGAGGACGCCCAACATGGCCCGCACCTCGGCGAGGCGGGCGACGGCGGCTTCCTTGTCGTCGGCGGCCAGCGCGCTGTTGCCCTGGCGGACGGTGGTGTGGACGACGGCCAGCGCCTGCGGGACGCCGAAGTCGTCGTCCATGGCCTCGGCGAAGGCCGGCGGCACCTCGGCGGACGCCTCGACGACCCCGCCCGCCTTCTCGACCACGCGCTGGACGAAGCCCTCGATGCGCGCGAACGCCGACTCCGCCTCGCGCAGGGCCTCCTCGCTGTACTCGATCATCGAGCGGTAGTGCGGGGTGCCGAGGTAGTAGCGCAGGACGATCGGACGCCAGGTCTTGACCATCTCGGAGACGAGCACCGAGTTGCCCAGGGACTTGGACATCTTCTCGCCGGACATGGTGACCCAGGCGTTGTGCGCCCAGTACTGCGCGAACGCGTCGCCGTAGGCCTTGGCCTGGGCGATCTCGTTCTCGTGGTGCGGGAAGACCAGGTCCAGGCCGCCCCCGTGGATGTCGAAGGCGCTGCCGAGGTACTTGTGCGCCATGGCCGAGCACTCCAGGTGCCAGCCGGGGCGGCCGCGGCCCCACGGGGTCTCCCAGGAGGGCTCGCCCGGCTTGACGGCCTTCCACATGGCGAAGTCGCGCGGGTCGCGCTTGCCGGTCTCTCCCTCGCCGGAGGGCTGCAGGAGGTTCTCCAGCTCCTGGTTGGACAGGGCCAGGTAGTCCGGGTACGAGCGCACGTCGAAGTAGACGTTGCCGTCGGCCTCGTACGCGTGGCCGCGCTCGATCAGGCCGCGCATCATCTCGACCATCTCGGTGACGTGGCCGGTGGCGCGGGGCTCGTAGGTGGGCGGCAGGCAACCGAGGGCCGCGTAGCCGTCGTTGAAGGCCCGCTCGTTCTCGTAGCCGATGGACCACCACGGGCGGCCCTGTTCCGCGGACTTGGCGATGATCTTGTCGTCGATGTCCGTGACGTTCCGGACGAAGGTCACGTCGTAGCCGCGGTAGGCGAACCAGCGGCGCATGATGTCGAAGTTCAGGCCCGAGCGGATGTGCCCGATGTGCGGAGCGGCCTGCACGGTCGCACCACAGAGGTAGATCGAGACGCAGCCCGGCACGAGCGGGGTGAAGTCGCGGATCTGCCGGGCGCTGGTGTCGTACAGGCGAATAGTCACGGCAACCAGGGTAGTGCGCCTGCGGCAGTGCCCCGCGACCGTTTGCGGGTCGCGGGGCCGCTTTGTTGCCGAACGGGGGCCGGGCCGAGCGGCGCCCCGGCCGGACCCGGGCGGGACCCCGGCGGGCCTCAGGCCGGGTTCGTCCGGTACACCAGCGCGGTGGCGACGGCGGCCAGGCCCTCGGCGCGGCCGGTCAGGCCGAGGCCGTCGGTGGTGGTGCCGGAGACGGAGACCGGGGCGCCGGCGGCCTCGCCGAGCGCCTTCTGCGCCTCGTCGCGCCGCTTGCCGACCTTGGGCCGTACACCGATCACCTGGACGGCGATGTTGCCGATCTCGAAGCCCTCGGCGCGCACGATCCGGGCGGCCTCGGCGAGCAGCGTGACCCCGGAGGCGCCGGACCACTCGGGGCGGGAGGTGCCGAAGTGGGCGCCGAGGTCGCCGAGGCCGGCGGCGGAGAACAGGGCGTCGCAGGCGGCGTGGGCGGCGACGTCACCGTCGGAGTGCCCGGCCAGGCCGTGGCTCTCGTCCTCCCAGAGCAGGCCGGCGCACCACAGCTCGCGGCCCTCCTCGAAGGCGTGCACGTCGGTGCCGATGCCGACCAGCGGCAGCAGCGGGGGCTCAGTACGCATCGGTGGCCCTCCTGCGGGCGAGTACGGCCTCGGCGAGGACCAGGTCGAGCGGGCGGGTGACCTTGAAGGCCTCCTCGTGGCCGGGGACGACCACGACGGTCACCCCGAGCTTTTCCACCATTCCGGCGTCGTCCGTGGCGCCCTCGCCGTTGACGGCGACGGTCTCGTGGGCGCGCACCAGCGTGGCGCGGTCGAAGCCCTGCGGGGTCTGCACGGCGCGCAGCCGGGCCCGCTCGGGGGTGGCGACGACCGGCTCGGGCTCGCCGGGGCGGCCGGGCTCCACCTCCTTGACGGTGTCGGCCAGCGGCAGGGCGGGCACCACGGCGGGGGCTCCGGCCCGCACGGCCTCGACCACGGCGTCGACGGTGTCGACGGGCACCAGCGGGCGGGCGGCGTCGTGGACGAGGACGTCGGTGACGTCCTCGGGCAGGGCCTCCAGGCCGGCCCGTACGGACTCCTGCCGGGTGTCGCCGCCGGGGACGACCAGGATGTCGGTCCTCCCCCAGCTACCGCCGGGGGGACCGACAGGCAGGGCGTGCTCGTCGAGGAGGTTCTTGACCTCGCCGGCGCCGTCGGCGGGTGCGACGACGACCACGAGGGAGACGGCACGGGAGCGGGCCATGGCGCGTACGGCGTGGATCAGCATCGGCGTGCCGCCGAGCGTGCGCAGGGCCTTGGGCGCGCCGGGACCGAGCCGGACGCCGCGGCCGGCGGCGGGGATCACCGCGGCGGTGCGGCGGGGGCGCTCGGGGCGCGATTCGTCATGCATCGGGTAGCTCCGCTAGCTCCGGGTAACGGCCAGGTTTGTGGCTTCGGCCGACATGGGTATGGCCTGAAGGGTGCCGGGTGCGCTGCCCTCGCCCCTTCCGTGACGACCGGTCGAGCCGGCGGTCCGGACCCGGCACGTCAGTGGTGCCACGGCACGGCGAGTGACCCGTGGTGCGTGGGGTGCTGGGGTGCCTGGGGTGCGTACGGCAAGCGTGGGTACGGCGAGGTGCCCACGGCGCATGGTGGGCACGGCGCACGGTGCGTACGGTGCGCTGAGCCAGACATGCCGCAGCGCCCGGCGACAGGCCTCCCCGAGGAAAAAGGGAGGCGCCGTCATCGGGCACCGCGGCACACTGTGTGGAACGGTTCGTCGCGTCAGGACGCGAGAACCTCGTCGAGGAGGGCCTCGGCCTTGTCCTCGTTGGTGTTCTCAGCGAGCGCGAGCTCGCTGACCAGGATCTGACGCGCCTTGGCGAGCATGCGCTTCTCGCCCGCCGAGAGCCCGCGCTCGCGCTCGCGACGCCACAGGTCACGCACCACTTCGGCGACCTTGATGACATCGCCAGAAGCGAGCTTCTCCAGATTTGCCTTGTAGCGACGGGACCAGTTCGTCGGCTCTTCGGCGTACGGTGCACGAAGCACCTCGAAGACCCGGTCCAGCCCGTCCTGGCCGACCACATCGCGAACGCCGACGAACTCCGCATTGTCCGCAGGCACACGAACCGTCAGGTCGCCCTGGGCGACCTTGAGCACCAAGTAGGTCTTGTCCACGCCTTTGATCTGGCGAGTTTCGATGGCCTCGATCAGCGCGGCCCCGTGATGGGGATAGACCACGGTGTCGCCAACCTTGAACGTCATGTGACAGGTACCCCTTCCGTGGCTATCCAGGGTAACACGAGAACTGACTGTTCTGAATGGCGTTTTCGCAGGTCAGGGCATATCTCGGGGCTTGACAACTGCGAGGGGGGCGTGCTGCGGAGGCCTTGCGGAAGGGGGTATTCGCAGGTCGGAGGCGCTGTGCGGACACGCCGAAACGGCCACGTTACACCTGGCGGGCGACCCGGTCGACGTGATGTACGTCCCGTTTTGCGTGGTTCGGGGCGTCCGAAGCGAACTACTCCGTTCGACTGGCGGGCCTCCGTACGGAGCGGTTCCGGCCCAATCCTGAATTGATCAAGGGGCCCGTTCGAAGGAATCCGGGAAATTGATCTCCGGTGGGCGATCACCGGACGGTCGCCGGGCCGTCATCGGACGATCACCGCAGGATTTGCGGACCCGCCCCGGAACTACCGGCGGAATGGAAGATCGGCGAGCCGGGAAGGGGCCGCCCGGCCGTGCCCCGGCGGCACCGGAGGGTCGGGTGCGGGCGCGGGGCGGCGGCTCGGTAACCTAAGCCCGCTGACAGACCCTTAGGGCGGCTTTACCTCCGCCCCCACGACCCTTCCGTCCGAACGTCCAAGGAGATGCCGCCGCCGTGAGCCGCAGCCTTCGACGCGGCGCCCTCAGCGCCGCCGCCATCGTGTTCTCGATCGGATCGCTCGCCGCATGCGGTGCGGGCAACAACGCGCAGACGCTTCAGATCAAGCCGGACAACCAGGCAGCCACCAAGGGCGACATCCAGATCCAGAACGCTCTGGTGATCACGCAGGGCGAGAAGGGCAAGCCGGGCGTGGCGGCCGTCTCCGCGCGGGTGTTCAACAACGGTGACAAGCCGCAGACGCTCGACTCGATCACCCTCCCGGGCACCAAGGCCAAGGTCGAGCTGAAGGCCGCCGGCGGCGCCGCCAAGGTCATCGTCCCGGCCGGCGGCTCCCTCCTGATCGGCGGCGAGGGCAACGCCTCCGCCGCGGTCGAGGGCGGCCGTCTCACGGTCAAGGACGGCGACGTCCAGCCGGTCGTCTTCAAGCTCAGCAGCACGGGCGACGTCCCGCTCGGCGCGATGGTCGTCCCGGCCGCCGGCTACTACAAGTCCTACGGCCCGACCGAGGCCCCCGCCGCCCCCGCCGCCGGCGCCACCCCGTCCGGCTCCCCCTCGGGAAGCCCCGCGGCCGCGCCGTCGGGCAGCCCGCAGGCCGGCGCCACCCCGTCCGGCAGCCCGTCCGCGAGCCCGTCGGGCGCCGCCGCGGGCAAGCCGTCCGGCTCGCCGTCCCCGAGCGCCGGCCACTGACACCGGCTGCCGTACGTACGAGGAGGGCCCCGTCCACAGCTGTGGACGGGGCCCTCCTCGTACGTACGGCAGCCGGCGGTCTACGGCTCGAACTTGTAGCCCAGGCCGCGGACCGTGACCAGGTAGCGCGGCGCGCCCGGGTCCGGCTCGATCTTGGCGCGCAGGCGCTTGACGTGGACGTCGAGCGTCTTGGTGTCACCGACGTAGTCCGCGCCCCAGACCCGGTCGATGAGCTGCATGCGGGTCAGCACCCGGCCCGCGTTGCGCAGCAGCATCTCCAGCAGGTCGAACTCCTTCAGCGGCAGGTCGACCTTCGCACCTGCGACGGTGACCACGTGGCGGTCCACGTCCATGCGGACCGGGCCGGCCTCCAGCGCCGCGGGGGTGACCTCCTCCGGCTCACCGCGGCGGCGCAGCACCGCGCGGATGCGGGCGACCAGCTCCCGCGAGGAGAAGGGCTTGGTGACGTAGTCGTCGGCTCCTATTTCCAGGCCGACGACCTTGTCGATCTCGCTGTCCTTGGCCGTCACCATGATCACGGGGACGTTGCTGCGGCCGCGCAGCTGCCGGCAGACCTCGGTGCCGGGCAGCCCCGGCAGCATCAGGTCGAGCAGCACGAGGTCGGCGCCGTTGCGCTCGAACTCGTCCAGGCCGTCGGGCCCGGTCGCCGCGATCGCGACCTCGAAACCCTCCTTGCGCAGCATGTAGGACAGGGCGTCGCTGAAGGATTCCTCATCCTCGACGACGAGCACTCGGGTCACGGAAGGACCTCCGGGGCAGGGGTGGTGGCTGGTTCGGGTTCGGGGTCGGGTTCAAGGACGGTCGTCCGGGCGGCCGCGGCCTCCGGAAGCCTGAGGGTGAAGGTGGAGCCCTGTCCCTCGGAGCTCCACACGGTGACCTCCCCGCCGTGCGAGGCCGCCACGTGCTTCACGATCGCCAAGCCCAGGCCCGTACCGCCGGTGGCGCGGGAGCGGGCCGGGTCGACGCGGTAGAAGCGCTCGAAGATGCGCTCCCGGTCCTTCTCGGGGATGCCGATGCCCTGGTCGGTCACGGCGATCTCGATCAGGTCCCCGCCGGGCCCGGTGACACGGCGGCCGGCTATCCCGACCCGGGTCCGCGCCGGGCTGTAGTTGACGGCGTTCTCCACCAGGTTGCCCAGCGCCGCCGCGAGCTGGCTGCGGTTGCCCCAGACGCGCAGGTCGACGGTGCCGCCGGCGGCCATGGTGATGTGCTTGGACTGGGCCGTGTGGCGGCAGCGGTCGATGGCCTCGGCGACCAGGGTGTCCACCGCGACCGGCTCGGCGTCCTCCAGCGGGTCGTCGTTCTGGACGCGGGAGAGGTCGATGAGCTCCTGGACCAGGTTGGTCAGCCGGGTGGCCTCGATCTGCATGCGGCCCGCGAAGCGGGTGACCGCCTCGGGGTCGTCGGAGGCGTCCATGACGGCCTCGGACAGGAGCGACAGGGCGCCCACGGGCGTCTTGAGCTCGTGCGAGACGTTGGCGACGAAGTCCCGGCGGACCGCCTCGATGCGGCGGGCCTCGGTCAGGTCCTCGACCAGCAGCAGCACCAGCCGGGAGCCCAGCGGGGCCACGCGGGCGGAGACGGCCAGGGCCTCGCCGCGCCCGGTGCCGCGCCGCGGCAGGTCCAGCTCGACCTGCCGTATCTCGCCGTCCCGGCGGGTGTCGCGGGCCATGTGGAGCATCGGCTCCACGGCCAGCTTCCCGCCGCGCACCAGCCCGAGGGCGTACGCTGCCGAACTGGCCTTGACCACCGCGTCCCCCTCGTCGAGGACGACGGCGGAGGAGCGCAGTACGGAGAGGACGGTGTCCACACCCGGGGGGAGCACCGCGTTGATGTCGGGGCGCATGGAGCTCCGGGTGGGGCGGGCCTGGTCGCGCTCGCTCCAGCGGAACGCCAGCATGGCGATCACGCCGGTGCACACACCGGCGATCGCGGCCACTGCGGCGACCGCCGCGTTCACGTCCATGCATCCAGGTTAAGCAGGCACGACGGCAGTTCCACAGCCGTTCGGGTGGCGCCTCGAACAGTCGTCGCCCAGAGTTCACCGTGGCGACGGGGGTGATTCACTTCCGGTGCCGGAGTCGGACGCGTTCGAGGATGAACGTGTGGACTGTGGGGCAAAGGCCCCCGACCCCCGGTCAGACGCAAGAGAGGGACACCCATGCGGGACGCGTACCACGAGGAACTGGACTCGATCGGGGAGGGCCTGGTCGAGATGGCCCGACTGGTCGGTTCCGCGATCGGGCGGGCGACGACCGCCATGCTCGACGCCGACCTCAAGCTCGCCGAGAGCGTCATCGCCGCCGACGAGAAGATCGACGACCTCCAGCACGACCTGGAGGCCCGCGCGATCGCCCTGCTGGCCCGCCAGCAGCCCGTCGCCACCGACCTGCGCATCGTGGTCACCTCGCTGCGCATGAGCGCCGACCTGGAGCGCTCGGGCGACCTGGCCCAGCACGTGGCCAAGCTGGCCCGGCTGCGTTTCCCGGAGACCGCGGTCCCGCGCGACCTGCACGCCACCATCCTGGAGATGGGCCAGCTCGCCCAGCGTCTGATGGCCAAGGCCGCCGAGGTGATCATCACCAAGGACGTCGACCTGGCGATGCAGCTGGAGCAGGACGACGACGAGATGGACGGCCTGCACCGCACGCTGTTCCAGCACCTGATGGACGACCGCTGGAAGCACGGCATCGAGACCGCGGTGGACGTGACCCTGCTGGGCCGCTACTACGAGCGCTTCGCCGACCACGCGGTGTCGGTGGCCAAGCGCGTGGTCTACCTGGTCACCGGTGAGCACGCGGACGACTTCCAGGCGCCGACCCAGGTCGAGGGCGTCTGAACGCTCCGTGACGGGCGCGCCCGCGCATCGCCGTCGGCGTAGGGGTGAGCCACAGTGCGCCGTTGACGCGCCTGCCGGCCTGGGCATGAATGAGGCGAAAGGCAGTACGAACCGACCCCGTACGCCTGCGAGGAGGAACCATGCCCGATTCCCCCGTTCCCATCACCCCGGAGCACGAGCAGCCGCAGCAGCCGGAGCCGGTGCGCCTGCCCCTGCTGGCCGCGTGCGGCTGCGGCTCGGGCTGCGGCTGCGGCTGCCAGTCCGGCGCGCCGTGCCAGTGCGGCTGACCCCGCACCGTACCCGGGACGAGGGGCCCCGGCCCGGTTCACCACCGGGCCGGGGCCCCTCGTCGTAGCGGCGACCCGGCGGCGGCGTCCGCGGCGGCGTCAGGCCGGGCGGCCCGCCGGCGCCGGGTCGCGCGGTCCCGCGCAGACCACCAGCGAGCCGAGCACGTCCACCCGGGACGGCACGACGTAGGCCCGTCGCGCGCCCCTCACCCGGTCGCAGAGCCCCTCGTCCTCCTCCCCCTCGAACACCCCGAGCACCACCTCGCGGGCCTCAGCGTCCTCGCAGCCGACCGGCTCGGGCCGGTCCCGCCGCCCCCCGGCCAGGCAGTCGCCGACCGCGATGCCGCCGTGCTGCTCCCGCCAGTCCTCGACGTACGCGTAGCCGGTGAGCAGCAGGAGCACCCCGACGCACACCCCGCCGGCGACCCGGTTGACCTTTTTCCCCATCCCCATGGCCGGATCCTGTCAGAGCATCCCGATCATGGAACAGCCCCCCGCCCGCCGGGAACGGCGCTCGGGGGGCCGTGCGCGTGCGCGGCGCCGGGGCTACTTCTTCTTGCCCTGGTTCTTGACGGGGCCCTTGGGGAGCTGGGCCTTTGCCGGTCAGGGATGGTGGGTCCGTGCGCCTGGTGGTCGTCGTCGGTCGTCATGGGTCACCCTCGGGCGGCCTATGACGGCCCAGGGACGACCCGGGTCACAGCTCGACCGGGCCCGTGCAGGCCGTCTGATCTCAGCGCGACGGACGTTTTGGAGGGACCGGTCCCGGGATCACGTCCTTGCCTAGGTGTTCCTTGACCAGGTACTTGAGCTCCGGCCCTTCGATGAGCTGAAGCCGACCATGCTGACGGGCGAAGTCGTGACTGGCCCTGCCGAACCATGAAGTAGTGATGAGGATGCCCTTGGCGGCGCGCTTGTGCTCCACAACGCCGGCCAGCGCCTGAACTGCCTCGACACCCACGAGCTTGCTGTAGCGCTTGGCTTGGATGATGCACTCGCCGTTGAAGACTGGGTCCTTGCTGACGGCCACCGCATCGACACCTTCGTCCTTCGAGGCCTGGGTGTTCCATGCCTCCATCCCGATCGCTTCGAAGAGTTGGCGGATCAGGTGTTCGAACTCGGTGGGGGTCAGCTTGACCAGTACGGGCCGGCTGTCGAGGTCAGCTACCACGTCC
This sequence comes from Streptomyces sp. WAC06614, assembly GCF_003949795.1. Taxonomy (GTDB): domain Bacteria; phylum Actinomycetota; class Actinomycetes; order Streptomycetales; family Streptomycetaceae; genus Streptomyces. The sequence continues at coordinate 20,286 of NZ_RPRY01000040.1, read as the reverse complement.
ATGCTGTCCATCAGGCGGTACTTGGTCATATCGAACTCGATGATGGGCCGGATGGGTTCGAGATCGTAAGGGTGGGGAGAGACAAGGGCATTGAGTCCCTTGAGACAGGCGGCTGGATCGACCTGGCTGAGGCGCAGCTTGCCGAACTGCTCCCTGCTGGCGCTCAGTGTGACGAGACAGGGTGAGACCTCCTGACCAGTAGCTCGGTCGATGGTCTTGACGTGACCGTTCAGGGTGACGCCGTTGACTACCCGGTCGGGGTCGCCGGCCAGGATTTCGTGCACAGTCCGTAATGCGACTTGTGCCAAGACAGACGAGTAGATCTCCTTGCGTTCCTTCTCAGGCCGAGGTACCGCGGTCGTCTCGTCCCGGCTCTTCACATACCTGTAGCCGCGCGCGGCGGGCACGATCGTCTCCGGCGGCAGCTGAATCTCGACAAGGACGTCCCCGGTAGCGGGCCGGAAGGCGATGCGGTGCTCGTGCGGGAAGCCCATCGGGTAGGACGAAGCTTCGAGGACGGCCCCCAGGTGCGCTTCCACTGCTTCAGGATGGCCAGCGCGATATGCCTCGCGCTGCTCATCCAACTGCCTGTTGAAGGCCTCGACCTCCTCAGCGGCCCACTGCTCCGCCTGGCGGTGCTCCGCGCGCTTCTGCTCCAGCGTCTCCCGGCGCTTTTCCTCAGCTCGCGCGTGCCGCTGCTGCGCTTCGCTGAATCGTTCACGGGCCTCGGCGACCTGGGCCTCGTATCGCTTCCTGCCGATGCCCAGGACGGCAGCGAGCCCGCCGGGCTCTGGGGGTGCGAAGTCTTCCCACCGTGGTGAAGGCTCTGGTCGGGACCAAGGCCGTTCATCTAACACTGTCGGCGTATGAGTCCTCCGCCGGCGCCTGAACGTTGTGGGCGGGGCACCGACCAGAGCGTCACGCAGCAACTGGCTCAGCTGGTCGACCTCGTGCTCGACCCCGATCGTCTGCACCCTGGCCTGTTGGGCTTGCTGCTCCAGATATGCAGCCTTCCGCTCTTGCTCCCGCCGTTTGCTGGCCGCTTCAGCAGTCTTGCGGGCACGCTCCGCTTGGCGGGCCTGTTGCTCCTGGGCCCGTCGCAAAGCCTGTTGCTGCCGCTGGTACTCGTTGCCTCGGCCACCACTGCGCTGCGCCACTCGCTAGCCCCTCCCCTGACTCGGCTCCCCAGAGCTGCATTCCCCTCTCATCCCGCAGAATCACGCATCTTGGGGACGTGGATCCCCCTGAGTGCGGCAGTTGCGACACGGCAATGAGCCTAGGGACGAGTTCGGAGCCACAGCTTGGGAAGCTGAGGTGTTTTAAGGAACGCATCTGGCGACCTCTTCGTCTCGACCTGTCGGATAGAGGCGTGGTGAGGGCTGCTGGGTCGATCGGACGTCGCACGGAGGCCTTTTACGATCCGGTTGCCATCACGGCGGGCGTGTAAAGACGACGAAGTGAATTCGCTACGACTTCTACCACCATGAGTCAGATGGGTGGCCGTCTGCTGTCAAGCCATACCGAAGGACCCTCCTCCACTGAGACTGGTCTTTGTCTACTCGAGCCAGCTCCCACAACGCCCAGGTCACGCCGCCGTCGGCAGCCAGGCGAGCCAGACGCTCTGCCGAGGCAAGATCACCAGCGTTCGCACGAATGATTGCCAGATTGGCCAGCCCATCCATGAGTCCAGCGGCTGCGGCCTTGTGTGCATATTCCTCTGCCGCCGCCTTATCTCCGGCGTCTTCACGCATCTCAGCAAGTACTACGAGCGCCATCCGGTCACCATCGGCAGCGAACTCCTCGAATTTACTTTCGGCAACCTCCTTACTGCCCGCACGTTGCTGAATATCGACAAGGCTGCGAAGCCGGAATTGCTGAACGCCTCCGGCTGCCTGGCGTTGCAATCTTTCTGCTTCTCCTTGACGACCAAATTTTCTAACGATCTCAGCCAAGGCGCGGCGGGCTTCAGTGAGTCCATATCCGGACAGGCCGCCATCCATAGCTTGGCGGTAGAACTGCTCTGCTCTGATCGAGTCTCGGGCCCTTTTGCGAATGTGCCCCAAGGCGAGCAAAGCTTCTGGGTGACCTAGATCGGCGGCCTGGCGATAAAGAGGCTCGGCTCCGTTTGAGTCACCGTCCTCCATCCGAGCTGCGGCTAGGATGACGAGCGCGCTACCGTCTCCCCTTTCGGCAGCCTGGTACGCAAAAGTCTCGGCGCGGCTCTCGTTTCCGACTTGATGTGCCATTTCTGTCAGCAAGGCCAGTACGCCAGGTCTTTCAGCGATCCGTAGATAGAGGCTCGTTGCGTGGAATATTCGCCCTCTTGCGCGGGCCGCGTCGGCCAGGGCATGAAGGTCAGCGGCGTTTGCAAGCAAATGGGCGGCGTTCCAGAACGATTCCGGCGGGACGTCAAAGCGCCGGCCGCTTCGGCCGTGGTGGAACAGGTAGTCGGCGAGCTGAACCACGCCAGGGCAAGCACCCATGCCAATTGGGTGCGGCACGGGGGAGAAGGCCGATACTACGTTTTTGATGGGGGCGCGAGCATAGGCAAGAGCATGTGTTTCCCAGTCGTGGGGTGCAGTAGCTCGCTGGGTATCGGTGAGGTAGCCGGGAACCGCGGCAGTGAGGAAGTCCAGTGGCAACGGCTCCGTGACACCGAGCCGCTGGGCGTCGATGGCTGCGGTGATGAGAGCCTTTCCGTATGGACCGAAGGGGCCAGTAGGACGCTCGTAATGGTCGACCAAGTCCGGTCCGGCAGCCAGAGTTTGGGTGACCAAGCCCGTAGCCTTGCTCGTGTGGTGCACTGTAGCCAACGACCGGTCAAGATGGATCTTCTGCTCCAGCGCCGTCAGGTCAATGCCGCTGAAGTGATCCGGTACATCGTGGACCGTTGCCTGATCCAATAAAGCCCGAACCTGCGCCCTTTCTCGAACTTGGCTGGTTGAATATTCCTGATAATACTCCGGCCACAGTGTCGCAATAACAATACGGGGACCATCGGCCTCCAGCAGGCGGCGCAGCGCAGCGGCACATGCCTCCCCGGCAGGGCCATCCAGATAGTTCTGCGCTTCGTTAAGCCACAGCACGGTCTGTGGCTGGACAACATCAGCGGCCAGGGACGCGAGCAAACTGCCTGCATCTTTAGGGAACAGCAGTTGCCAATCTGACACACAGGCCTGCACAGCTTCAAAGGCAGTACGAGTCTTGCCCGTGCATGACCCCCCGCGTAGAACTTCGAACTCAGTGAGGGCGCCACGTGCAATAGTCTCGATGCGGTCACGGAGCCCTTCGTCGTGATGCCTTCGCAGGTACGTTGGCAGAACAAATGGCCCTGATTTGCTGTGTTGTTCACCGGAGATGGCCGCATGGACCCCTAGCTGCGCCGCTGTCCATTCTGACACTGGGCGGGCCTTCTCTACGCTGGCGTTCGGCAGAGGTGGCACGCCCTCCAAAGCATGGACGTAGATATGCTGATCTCCAGCTACCTGGATGATTTGCGCGTTCCCCGAGGCCTTTGCCTGCTGACGTACCCGATCGGGGCCATTTTGCTCCACCCGTGTCCTATCTCTCAATGCGCCGGTTTCGGTGACTCGCCTCTTGCTGTCTTACGATCGATTGCCGCCGGTGATCAATGTCGCCAGAACTCGCCACCGCAGCCTGCATAGTCGCCTCCGGGCTGTCCGGCCTGCACAGCAGCCCATGCTGGCACGTAGAGACCTGCACAGACCTGGAAAAGTCGGAGTCCGGACCGACCGGGAACGGGCAGCAGGCACCGCGGCCGGCAGAGCGGCTTTGGGCCTGGAGCTGCTTCGGCGCGAGTGATCATGGCACCGTGGTCGGGTGGATCTACCCCCACGTGCGTGCCGCCCTCAGCGCGGCCGTGGACGACGGGCACCTCCCCCGGAACCCGTGCGCCGCACGCTCAGTCCGTCCACCGACTGTGGACAACAAGCGCGTCGTGACCTGGACGCCGGAACGGGTCTCCGCTGTCCGGGCCGCCATGCCCGAGCGTTACCAAGCCATGGTCGACCTGGCGGCGGCTGCGGCCCTCGGCAGAGCGAGATCCTGGGCGTGACCGTCGACGCGATCGACTTCGAGTCGGACACCCTCCACGTGATCGAGCAGCTCAAGCTGAGCGGCAGCAAGCCGGTATTCGGCCCCGCCGAAGGGTGGCAAGCTCCGGGACGTACCGCTTCCCGGCCCAGTCGCTGACGCCCGTCGGGCCCACATGAAGCGGCTCCCTGCGGTCGAGATCACCTTGCCGTGGAAGGTGGCGGGCGGTCCTCCGGTGACCAAGCGGCTGATCTTCACCGGGCCCCGCGGCGGGCACATCTGGCGTACGTCGCTCAACGAAGAGGCCTGGAAGCGGGCCCTCGCCTCGGCCGGCGTGATCCCCGAGCGGAAGCCAGGCGGGTCGTACGCCGGGGCGCGCGAGAACGCCATGCATGCTCTGCGCCACTTCTACGCCTCGGTGCTCATGCCGTCGAGCCAGGAGCGCACCCGCTAGGCGGTCGCCGCCGTCTTCGACACGGCGCGGTCGGACCTGCCCTGACGGCCCAGAGACGGCGAAAAGCCCCCTCCCAGCGGAGAAACCGCAGGTAGGGGGCTTACTCGTTAGCGCTTACTTCTTCTTGCCCTGGTTCTTGACGGCCTCGATGGCGGCCGCGGCGGCCTCCGGGTCGAGGTAGGTGCCGCCCGGGTTGAGGGGCTTGAAGTCGGCGTCGAGCTCGTAGGAGAGCGGGATGCCGGTCGGGATGTTCAGGCCCGCGATGTCGGCGTCGGAGATGCCGTCCAGGTGCTTGACCAGGGCGCGGAGCGAGTTGCCGTGGGCGGCGACCAGGACCGTGCGGCCGGCCAGGAGGTCCGGGACGATGCCGTCGTACCAGTACGGCAGCATGCGGACGACGACGTCCTTCAGGCACTCCGTGCGCGGGCGCAGCTCCGGCGGGATCGTCGCGTAGCGCGGGTCCTCGGACTGGGAGAACTCGGTGCCGTCCTCGAGGGCCGGCGGCGGGGTGTCGTACGAGCGGCGCCACAGCATGAACTGCTCCTCGCCGAACTCGGCGAGGGTCTGGGCCTTGTCCTTGCCCTGGAGCGCACCGTAGTGGCGCTCGTTCAGCCGCCAGGAGCGGTGGACCGGGATCCAGTGGCGGTCGGCGGCCTCCAGGGCGAGCTGCGCGGTGCGGATCGCGCGCTTCTGGAGGGACGTGTGGACCACGTCGGGCAGCAGGCCGGCGTCCTTGAGCAGCTCACCGCCGCGGACCGCCTCCTTCTCGCCCTTCTCGTTGAGGTTGACGTCCACCCAGCCGGTGAACAGGTTCTTCGCGTTCCACTCGCTCTCGCCGTGGCGGAGGAGGATCAGCTTGTACGGTGCGTCGGCCATGCCGACGAGCCTAATGGACGCCCCGGGGCAGCGGCGCGCGGCCCGGGTGCCGCCCCGCCGGGGCGCCGATTGACGGCCCGCGTCAATTCGGTGGCGCACGGCGGAGCCGCATTTGTAACGTGCCGCTTGCTGGAGGGCCACTTACACCGCCGGGGGGATTTCCGTATGTCCGTTGAGTCCGTCAGACGGGCCGCACGCGAGAGCGTCTCCGGTCTGCCGCGCGCCTTCTGGTGGCTGTGGGCGAGCACGCTGGTGAACCGGCTCGGGGCCTTCGTCGCCACCTTCATGGCCCTGTACCTGACCCTGGAGCGGGGCTACTCGGCGTCCTTCGCGGGACTCGTGGCCGCCCTGCACGGGCTGGGCGGGGTCGTCTCCTCGCTGGTCGCGGGAGTGCTGACGGACCGGCTCGGGCGGCGGCCGACGATGCTGGCCGCGAACGTCGCCACGGCGCTGACGGTGGCGCTGCTCGGCTTCATGGAGCACCCGGCGGCCATCGCGGCGGTCGCGCTCCTGGTGGGCATGGCCTCGAACGCCTCCCGCCCGGCGGTGCAGGCGATGATGGCCGACATCGTGGCCCCCGAGGACCGGGTGCGGGCGTTCGCGCTGAACTACTGGGCGATCAACCTCGGCTTCGCCGTCAGCTCGGTCGGTGCCGGATTCATCGCCGAGTTCAGCTACCTGGCCGGCTTCCTGGTCGAGGCCGCGCTGACCCTGGCCTGCGCCCTGCTCGTCTACGTCAAGCTGCCCGAGTCCCGCCCGGAGCGGGACGCGGCGGCCGGTGCGGGCGGGGGCGGGGGCGGCGCCGGGGAGATCGGGCTGCTGTCGGTGCTGCGCGACGGCCGGTTCATGGGTGTGGTCGGGCTGTCGTTCCTGATCTCGCTGATCTTCAGCCAGGGGTCGGTGGGCCTACCGGTGGCGATGGGCGCGGAAGGGTACTCGCCCGGGGACTACGGCCTGGTCATCGCGGTGAACGGGGTGCTGATCGTGCTGATCCAGCTGCCGGTCACCCGGTTCGTCGAGCAGCGCGACCCGCGGCGGCTGCTGGTGGTCTCGGCGCTGCTGGTCGGTTACGGCTTCGCGCTGACGGCGTTCGCCGGATCGCTGGCGGTGTACGCGCTGACGGTGTGCGTGTGGACCCTCGGCGAGGTGATCAACTCGCCGGTCCAGATGAGCATGGTCGTCCGCCTGTCCCCGGTCCACGGCCGGGGCCGCTACCAGGGCGTGTACACGATGTCCTGGGCGGTGGCCTCGCTGGTGGCGCCGCTGATGGCGGGTTCGGTGATCGACAGCTTCGGAGCGGTGTGGCTCTGGGTGGCCACCGGTGTCCTGGGCACCGTGGCGGGCGCCGGCTACTGGCTCCTGATGCGCGACCTCCCGACCCCGGCCGCGGCCGCGCCCGCGAAGCCCGCCGGGGCGGACGCGGACGGCGACGGCGACAGCGACAGCGACAGCGACAGCGACAGCGACAGCGGCAGCAACGGCGACGGGGCCAGGACCCCGGCCGGGGCCGGGGCGGAGCCCGTCGGGGTCAGGCCGTCGACGGCTGGGTGAGGTGCTTGAAGGCGTCCAGGTTGCGGGTGGACTCGCCACGCGAGACGCGCCACTCGTACTCCCGCTTGATGGCGCCGGCGAAACCCAGCTCCAGCAGGGTGTTGAAGGCGCCGTCCGAGGCCTCCAGGACGGTGCCGAGGATCCGGTCGAGCTCCTCGGGCGTGACCGCCGCCAGCGGGAGCCGGCCGGCCAGGTAGATGTCGCCGAGCGCGTCCACCGCGTAGCCGACGCCGTAGAGCTTGAGGTTGCGCTCCAGCAGCCAGCGGTGGACGCCCTGCTCGTTCTCGTCGGGGTGCCGGATGACGAAGGCGTTGACCGACAGCGAGTGCCGTCCGACCTTCAGCGAGCAGGTCGTCGACAGCTTGCGGGTGCCGGGGAGCTGGACGACGTACGCGCCCGGCCCGGGGGACTCCCAGGTCAGCCCGGCGTCGGCCAGGGTGCTCTCGATGATCTCCGCGGTGTCAGGCATGGGGGGAGCGTACGCGACGGCGGTGCTCCTGCACGGCCGCGGTGTACACGTCGGCCGTGCCGCTCGCGGCGGTGTCCCAGCCGAAGGACTGGGCGTGCCGGGCGGCCGCGCGGCCCATCCGGTCGGCCAGGGCGGGGTCGTCGGCGAACCGGCGCAGCCGGGCGGCGTAGTCGGCCGGGTCGTGGCCGGGCACGAGCAGGCCGGTGACCCCGTCGTCGACGGCGACCGGCAGGCCGCCGACCTCGGCGGCGAGCACCGGCGTGCCGGCGGCCTGGGCCTCGATGGCGACCAGCCCGAAGGACTCGTTGTACGAGGGCATGACCAGCACGGACGCGGCCCGGAACCAGTCGGCGAGCCGGTCCTGCGCCACCGGCGGGTGGAAGTGGACCAGGTCGGTGATGCCCAGCGCGGCGGCGAGCTTCTGCAACCCCTCGGGCTTGGCCAGGCCGCTGCCGCTGGGACCGCCGACGACGGGAACGAAGAGGCGGCGGCGCAGCGAGGGGTCCTGGTCGACCAGGTGCGCCACGGCGCGCAGCAGCACGTCGGGGGCCTTCAGCGGCTGGATCCGGCCGGCGAACAGCGGTATCAGCGCGTCCTGCGGCAGGCCGAGGCGGGCCCGGGCGGCGGCCCGGCCGTCGCCGACGGTGAAGCGGTCGAGGTTCACGCCGGGGTGGACGACGGCGACCTTGGCGGGGTCGGCGTCGTAGTACCGGACGAGCTCGTCGGCCTCCTCGGCGGTGTTGGCGATCAGCCGGTCGGCGGCGGCCACGACCTGGGTCTCGCCGATCACCCGGGCGGCCGGCTCGGGGGTGTCCCCGGCGGCCAGGGCGGCGTTCTTGACCTTGGCCATGGTGTGCATGGCGTGCACCAGCGGCACGCCCCAGCGCTGGGCGGCCAGCCAGCCGACGTGGCCGGAGAGCCAGTAGTGGGAGTGGACCAGGTCGTAGTAGCCGGGCCGGTGGCCGGCCCAGGCCTGCATCACCCCGTGGGTGAAGGCGCACAGCTGGGCCGGGAGCTCCTCCTTGGCCAGGCCCTCGTAGGGGCCGGCGTCCACGTGCCGCACGAGCACGCCGGGGGCCAGCTCCACGCACGGCGGGAGGCCGCCCTCGGTGGCCCGGGTGAAGATCTCCACCTCGATGTTGATCGCGGCCAGCCGCTTGGCGAGCTCCACGATGTAGACGTTCATCCCGCCGGCGTCGCCGGTGCCGGGCTGGTGCAGGGGCGAGGTGTGCACGCTGAGCATGGCCACGCGGCGCGGCCTGCGGTGGTGGACGACGGCCGGCAGGCGCAGCCGGTGCTGCTCCGCGTGGCGGGACAGGCGGCCGGCGGCGAGCCTGCCTCCGAGCCGGGACACGTACTGGCTCAAGGGAGCAGTCCTCTCGGTTCGGGGCCTTGCGGGCATAGGTCAGGGGGCCTGACGTCCGGGCATGACGACGAGGGCGCGGTACGCCCTTCACCGGGTGCAACCAGCGGGGGGCCGTCCGGCATTCCACGGTCGGGCGGCTCCCTGGAGGTTTGCCGGATTTTTATCCGGGCCGGTCGTTCCGCTTACCCTCGGCGCATGGCCTCCCGCACCCCTCCCCCGAGCCGCCCGGTGGGCACGGTCACCCGCGGGACCACCAACCCGAACCGGCTGCGCCGCATGGACCGCTGGATCGCCGCCGTGCACGGGCCGGCGCTGCGCCGGGCCGACGCGCCCGTGGCCGTCGACCTGGGGTACGGGGCCGCGCCGTGGACGGCGGTGGAGCTGCTGGCCCGGCTGCGGACGGCGGCCCCGCGGGTGCGGGTGGTCGGCATCGAGATCGAGCCGGCCCGGGTGACGGCCGCGAAGCCGTACGAGCAGGAGGGGCTGTCCTTCCGGCACGGCGGTTTCGAGGTGCCGCTGGACGGCGGTGAGCGGCCCGCGCTGATCCGGGCGGCGAACGTGCTGCGGCAGTACGACGAGGAGCAGGTCGAGGCGGTCTGGCGGCGGCTGTGCGCGCGGCTGACCCCGGAGGGTCTGCTGGTGGAGGGGACCTGCGACGAGATCGGGCGACGGCACGTGTGGGTGGCGCTGGGCCCGGAGGGAGCGCGCACGGTGACCTTCGCGACCCGGCTGGGCTCCCTGGAGCGGCCCTCGGACCTGGCGGAACGGCTACCCAAGGCGCTGATCCACCGGAACGTGCCGGGTGAGCCGGTGCACGCGTTCCTGAAGGACTTCGACCGGGCCTGGGCGGCGGCGGCCCCGTACGCCTCGCTGGGCGCCCGGCAGCGGTGGATCCGCACGGCGCGGTCGCTGGCGGTGGACTGGCCACGGACGCGTACCACCTCGCCGAGGGCGAGACCAAGGCCCAGTCCGAGAAGATCGTCGAGCTCGCCCGCAAGGTGCAGGACGGGCAGGAGCGGCTGACCGGGCTGAAGAACAAGGCCGGCGCCGCGGCCCGTGCCCAGTACCGCTCGGGCGGCCTGCCGCCGGGCGCCCAGCTCGCACTGAGCAGCGACCCGAGCATGTACCTCATCGGCCAGGACCTGTTGCGCCAGGGCGAGAAGGCCACGGCCGGCACCATCTCCGAACTGACCCGCACCCAGAAGCAGTTGCAGCAGTACGCCATCGACGCGAGCGCACGCTGGCAGGTCCTGGAGGAGAACCGGGTCAAGCAGGAGAACGCCAAGAGGGAGATCGAGCAGAAGATCAAGGCCGCGGAGGAGCTGGAGAACAAGCTGGAGGCCGAGGAGAAGGCCCGGCTGCTCCAGCTCGAACAGGAGGACCAGTACAAGGCGCAGAAGGCCTGGCTCTCCACCGGCGTGCTGAACGGGACCCACGGCGCGGCGTCGGAGGGCGGCAAGCGGGCCCTCGCCTACGCGGTCGCCCAGATCGGCAAGCCGTACGTGTGGGGCGCCGAGGGTCCGGACTCCTTCGACTGCTCCGGCCTGACCTCCCAGGCCTGGCGGGCCGCGGGGCGCACCATCCCGCGGACCTCGCAGGAGCAGCTGCGACTGCTGCCCAAGGTCGCGGTCAAGGACATGCGCCCCGGCGATCTGATCATCTACTTCGACGACGCCAGCCACGTCGGGATGTACGTCGGCGACGGCGCGATGGTCCACGCCCCGCGCCCGGGCCGCAGCGTGACCCTCGCGGGGGCGGGCTCGATGCCGATCAAGGCGATCGTCCGGCCGGACGCGTAACGGGCCGGCGCCGGCGTCCCGGGGGACGAGACGGGAAGGGCCCCGGTCGTGACGTACGTCATCCCGGGGAACGGGACGACGTACGCGATATCGGCACATGACGGCGGCAGGTGAGACCTTGGCCATTGACGGTCTCCGGTCAAGGGCCGCTAGGGTCGCCTCCGAGCGCACCCTCGGGGGGAGGGAAGGAACCCGAATCGATGCCCGTACCCGTACCGCGGCAGAGGGACACCCCGGCCGCGGAGAGCGGTCAGGCCACCCTGCCCAGCGCGACACCGCAGGTCCTGACCCTGCTGGTGATCGACGACGACCCCGCCGGAGGTCTGACCGTCCCCGAGGTCCTCGACACCGACGGGCACCGCATCCGGCTGCGCACCGCGCGTAACCTCACCGAGGCCGCGCGGCTGCTCACCCCGGACGTGCACTGCGTCCTGCTCGACCTCTCGCTGCCGCGCACCGCCACCCGGGCGGCACCGGCGGGCGCGCCGGCCGGGTCCGCGACCGGGACCGGACCGGCGACGGCCGCGGACGGGTCCGCCGGGGACCGGCTGGACACCCTGCGGGAGCTGCTGCGGCTCGCCCCGCGGCACGCCGTGCTGGTCGTCACCTCCGAGGCCGACGCCGAGCGCGCGGCCGAGGCGGTCCGGGTGGGCGCCACCGACTTCCTCTTCCGCGACGAGCTCGACGGGCGGCTGCTCAACCGCGCCGTGCGCTACGCGGTGGAGCGCAAGCGGGCCGACATCGCCCAGTACAAGCTCGCCGAGTCCCGGCTGCGGGCCCAGGAGAACGCCCGGCTCGAACGCGGCCTGCTGCCCACTCCGCTGCTGGAGGGCTCCGACCTGCGGTTCGCCGCCCGCTACCACGCCGGGCGCAGCCGGGCCCTGCTGGGCGGCGACTTCTACGACACCGTGCGCACGCCGGACGGCACGGTCCACGCCATGATCGGCGACGTCTGCGGCCACGGCCCGGACGAGGCCGCCCTGGGCGTGGAGCTGCGGATCGCCTGGCGGGCGCTGACCCTGGCCGGGCTGTGCGGGGACGAGCTGCTGGCCACGCTGCAGCAGGTGCTGGAGGTGGAACGTCCCTGCGAGGAGATCTTCGCGACGCTGTGCACCGTGGACATCTCCCCCGACGGCCGCAGCGCGGGCCTGTGCCTGGCCGGCCATCCGGCCCCGCTGATCACCCGGCCGGGCCGGCCCGCGCGGCTGCTGCCGTACGAGGACAGCGGTCCCGCGCTCGGTCTGCTGCCCAAGGCCCGCTGGCCGCGCCGGCAGGTGGAGCTGGGCGGCACCTGGAGCCTGCTGATGTACACGGACGGGCTGATCGAGGGCCGGATCGGCGAGGGCCGTGAGCGGCTCGGCCAGGACGGCATGGTGGACATGATCAACCGGCACCTGGAGCGGGGCCTGCGCGGCGAACGGCTGCTGGAGGCGGCCGTCACCGAGGCCCGCCGGCTCAACGGCGGCGAGCTCACCGACGACGTGGCCGTGGTCCTGCTGGACCGGGCGGGCACCCGCTCGCGCCCCCGGGCCACCCGGGCCGGGGCGCCCGGAGCGGCGGCCGCGGCTCAGCGCCCGCCGTTGTAGGGCCCGTACGGCCCGTCGCTGCTGCTGCCCCCGCGCCGCCAGCCCCCGCCGACCTCGGCGAGGGCGGGCCGGACGTCGACCATGAAGACGATGCTGGCGATCAGGCCGGCGATCTGCAGGAACATCAACCCGCCGAGGACGCCCCACCACACCAGGAAGTCGAACAGGACGGTGAAGCCGAGCACCGTCGTCCAGAAGGTCTTGGTCTGCTTGCCGGCCGCCCGGTAGGCGTCGGTCCGCGCGACGGCCGCGAGCGCGCAGGCCGCGGCGGCGAACACCAGCATGCCGATGTCGATCAGCACCCAGATGGAATCGAACTTGTCCATCAACATGTCGCCTACCGCCTCTGCCGCCTCGTGCCCGACCGTCGGGACTGCCCCGCCTGCCACGCTCCACGCTACCGAGAGAACGGGCCGGACACCCCCAAGGTGCCCGACCCGTTCCGCCGTACGCCTGCTCAGCCCTCGGTGACCGCGGCCTTCTTGGCCGGGGCCTTGCGCGTGCCGGTCCGGCGCGCCGCCGGCTTGGCCTCCTCGGCCGCGGAGCCCCCGGTGGCGGCCTGCTCCGGCTCGGCGGCCGGCGCCGGGTCGGGCTCGACGACCGTGGCGACCTCGACGATCTCCTCGGCGACCTCGCCGCGCCAGGCGCGCACGGTCTGCTCGCCGTGCTCGGCGACCTTGTCGTACGTCTCCTTGGCGCGCACCGCGTACTCGGCGGCGACGCCGACCCCGCGCAGCGCGAGGTCCTGGGCGGCCTCGCCGAGCTTCTTCGGGTCGAAGGAGCCGAGCACCTCGGTGACCTTGGCGGTCACCGCGTCCTGGACCTCCTTGGCCTTCTCCTGCACCACCTTCGGGTCGGTGTTGCGGACGGCCTCGATACGGGCGGGCGCCTGCTCGCGCACCTGCTCGATCAGCGCGGGCACCTTCTTGGCCTGCTGCACGGCGAGGTCGGCCGTGCCGGCGGCGAAGTAGAGGGGGGTCGGGTCGGTGAGGGTCTTCTTCAGGTCATCGACGATGGCCATGGGGCTGGTCCTCCCGGATCACAGTTCAGTTCGTGGACGGCGACGGCTCGCCGTGACCTGCGTCGGGGTCGGCGCCGAGCCCGTTCTCCTTGCGGAACGACTCGTAGATCTGGAGCAGCACCTGCTTCTGCCGCTCGTTGATGCTCGGGTCGGCGAGGATGACGGCCCGCGTCTCCACCTCGCCCCGGTCCCGCTCATCAAGGATCCCGGCCTGCACGTACAGCGTCTCCGCCGAGATCCGCAGCGCCTTGGCCAGCTGCTGGAGGATCTCCGCGCTCGGCTTGCGCAGCCCGCGCTCGATCTGACTCAGGTACGGATTGGACACGCCCGCGGCATCGGCGAGCTGCCGCAACGAGAGCTGGGCCTGCCGCCGCTGCTCCCGCAGGAACTCACCGAGATTGCCGACATTGAGCGATGCCATGCACCGATCCTCCCCCACCTTGCTAACTTTTGCAAGCGCCCGCTTGCAACATCTCCCACGCGTCGGGCGGAGCACCCTCAGCCCACCGCCACCTCCCGCCGTCCGATCACCACCGTGGCGTGCAGGTCCTCCGAGGTGGTGGCGCGGACCGCGAGCCCCGCCGCGGTCAGGGCCGCGGCGGTGGAGGGGGCCTGGCGGGCGCTCGTCTCGATCAGCAGGTGGCCGCCCGGGGCGAGCCAGGCCGGGGCGGCCGCCGCCACCCGGCGCTGGACGTCCAGGCCGTCCGGGCCGCCGTCCAGCGCGGTCCGGGGCTCGTGGTCGCGGGCCTCGGCCGGGAGCAGGCCGATCGCGTCCGTCGGCACGTACGGGGCGTTGACCACCAGCACGTCCACCCGGCCCCGCAGCGACCGCGGCAGGGCCGCGTAGAGGTCGCCCTCGTGGACCCGGCCGCCGAACGCGGCGAGGTTGCGGCGGGCGTAGGAGAGGGCCACCGGGTCGATGTCGGCGGCGTGCAGCTCGACCGCGCCGGCCAGCTCCGCCGCGACGGCCGCCCCGATCGCGCCCACCCCGCAGCACAGGTCCAGCACCACCGCGCCGGGCCGGGCCAGCCCCGCCGCCTCCTGGACCAGGAACTCCGTGCGGCGCCGCGGCACGAACACTCCCTCGCCCACCGCCATCCGCAGCCCGCAGAACTCCGCCCAGCCCACCACGTGCTCCAGGGGCTCGCCCGCCGCCCGCCGGGCCACCAGCGCGGCCAGCTCCGCCCCGTCGGCGGCGGCCTCGGTCAGCAGCCCGGCCTCCTCCTCGGCGAAGACACAGCCCGCCGCGCGCAGGGCCTCGACGATCGATCCGCTCACCGGTCGCTCCCCGTCCGTGGGTACGTCCATGGTCACGTCCATGGGTCCATCGTCGTCGGCCGCCTCAGAAGACGTCCGGGCACCACGGGCTACGGGCCGTACGGAAGACCAGCTCGGCCCGGGCCACCGCCCCGGACCGCAGCTCCGCGACCCGGCCCAGCGCCGCCAGCCGTACCGCCGAGCCGCCGCCCAGGTAGAGCGAGCCCAACACGCCCGCGTCCAGGCGCAGGTCCGCCGGCACCGCCTCGTCCACGCGCACGCACTCGCCCGCGGCCGCGTCCAGCCGGTAGCGGCCGGCGGCCGGTCCCGTCGCGTCCGTCACCTCCAGCACCAGCGTGCCCGGCGCCTCGTACGTACGGGCCGACAGCGCGGCCGGCACGTCCAGCAGGCGGATCCAGAGCTGGTCGGCGGCCGTGACCGTGTGCGCGGCACGCGGGTCGGGCAGCAGGTCCGGCAGGAGGTCGTCGGGGGCGCGGTATCCGGTGCGGACCGTGGTCACGTAGTCGGTGGTGCAGACGAACTGCCACAGCGCCCGCTCCGCCTGCGGGGTCACGGCGAGCAGCTCGGTGACCGTCAACGTGTTCACCGGCACCTTGGCGTCGCTCCACCTGTCGTCCGAGCGGTAGGCGACATAGCCGTCGGTCCGGCCCTCCGGCGAGCGGTACGCGGCGAAGATCTGCCCGGTGTACGGGCGGAAGGACGGGCGGTCCAGGCCGGTGGCCATGTTCCAGTTCCACCAGCCGCGGCTGACCACGCCCGCCGTCCGCGCGGCCAGCCGGTCCAGCAGACCCGGGCCGAACTCCCGGACCTGCGCCGCGTCCACCACGTCGATCCGCCCGCCGCACTCCGGCGTGGACCGGCGCCGGTCGAAGCCGGCCCGCCGGACGTCGACCTCCCACTCCACCAGCGAGGTGGCGGGGCCGTAGCCGAACCGGCCGTAGATCGGGTGCTCGGCGGCGATCAGGGTGGAGACCACGTCCCCGCGCTCGCGGGCGGCGGCGAGCTCGTCGGCCATCATGCGGCTCAGCAGACCGCGCCGGCGATGGGTGGACAGCACCGAGACGTTGCTGATCGCCGAGGACGCGACCCGGCCGCCGCCGGGCACCGACACCTCCTGCGCGAAGCTGCGGAACGTCGCCACGCACCGCCCGGTCGCCCGGTCGTAGCCGCCGCGCACCCGGCCGAGGTCGGTCCACTTCAGCCGTAGGGCGGCGTCCTCGGGGGTCGCGCTCGGCGCGTCCAGGAATCCGATCTGGTTGGCCCGGATCCAGTCCGTGAACTCCGCTTCGGTGATCAGCCTGACGTCGACATCGCTCATGGGCCGCACGCTAACCGGCGACCCGTCGCACGTCGCCTGATTTATCCGCGCCCGCCCGCCCGCCGGCTACGCCAGCAGGTCGTCCACCTGCGCCTCGCCCTCCCGGTAGCGCCGGGTGATCTCCCTGCTGCAGTCGTCGGCCAGCCGCTGCAACTGCTGGCGCCGCCGCGAGACCTGCTGCTCGTAACGGGTCAGCCGGGCCATCCCCTCGTGCAGTTCCCCGTCCGTCCGCGCGTCGAGGTCGGACAGTTCGACGTCGGCCAGCATCTCGGCGGCCAGCCGCCGGAACTCCTCGCTCTGCGGGGTCCCCAGCGTCACGTGCCGCGCGGAGGCACTGCGCCGTGACGGGGCGTCGGCGAGGATCTCCGACAGCCGGTCCACCACGGGCGGTTCGTACACCGCGGGCGCCTCCGGGTCGGCCCGGCGGGCCAGTTCGGCCCGCAGGATGTCGATCCGGCCCTGGAGCAGCCGCCGTACGTAGCTCAGGTCGGCCTCGTCGCGCTGCGCGTCCCGGCGCAGCGCCCGCAGCTCGGGCAGCCCGAGCGCGGTGACCGGCTCGGGGGCGTCGGGCGCGGGAGCGGGCGGCGCGGTCGGGGTGGTGCCCCGCTGCGCGGGCGGCCGTACCGTGCCGGTGCCGGTGTCAGTGCCAGAAGTAGTCATCAGAACGTGTCCGTCCCCTCGACCGGTGCGGGAGCACCGCCTGTACGCATCGTGCCACTGACCGTGCGGCCCGGCCGTCCCCGTCCACCCGATCGGCCCCGGACGGGTGCACGCCTGGTACACAGGTGGTATGCGAGCAGTGGTGCAGAGGGTGGACGGCGCGAGCGTCGTGGTGGCCGGCGAGACGGTCGGCGAGATCGTGGGCGAGGGGCTGTGCGTCCTGGTGGGGGTCACCCACGACGACACCCCGGAGAAGGCGGCGCAGCTGGCGCGCAAGCTGTGGTCGGTGCGACTGCTGGACGGCGAGAAGTCCTGCAGCGACGTCGACGCGCCCCTGCTGGTGATCTCCCAGTTCACGCTCTACGGCGACGCCCGCAAGGGCCGCCGCCCCACCTGGAACGCGGCCGCGCCCGGCCCGGTCGCCGAGCCGCTGGTCGACGAGGTCGTCGCGCAGCTGCGGGAGCTCGGGGCGACGGTGGCGACGGGCCGGTTCGGGGCGGACATGCGGGTCTCGCTCACCAACCACGGCCCGTTCACCCTCGTCATCGACATCTGAGCCGCCGACGCCGGGCCGCCCGCGTCCGGACGGGGGCGGCGGCGGCCGCCGCCGCTACGGCTCGACCACGACCTCCTGCGCGGCCGCCGTCGGACCGGCCAACAGCGGCGCGTCCACCGGCACGTTCCGCTTCACCAGCGCGAGCGCGATCGGGCCGAGCTCGTGGTGGCGCACCGCGGTGGTGACGAAGCCGAGCTGACGGCCCTCCGGGCCGTCGGCGGCCAGCCGTACGGGCGCGCCGTGCGGCGGCAGGTGCACCTCGGAGCCGTCCAGGTGCAGGAAGACCAGCCGGCGCGGCGGCTTGCCCAGGTTGTGGACCCGGGCGACCGTCTCCTGGCCGCGGTAGCAGCCCTTCTGCAGGTGCACGGCGACGCCGATCCAGCCCAGCTCGTGCGGGATCGTCCGGTGGTCGGTCTCCAGGCCCAGCCGCGGCCGGTGCCCCTCGACGCGCAGGGCCTCGTAGGCCAGCAGGCCGGCGGCCGGGCCGTGCGCGGCGGCGAAGGCCGTCAGCTCGCCGCGCGGCAGGAACACGTCACGGCCGTACGCGGTCTCCCGGACCACGTGCTCCTTGGCCGGCTCCACCACGGACCCGGCGGGCAGGTGGACCACCGCGAAGTCGGCGGTGCGGTCGGCGACCTCGACCCGGTAGAAGAACTTCATCGACTCCAGGTAGCCGATCAGCGCCTCCTGGGTGCCCGGCTCCACGTGCGCCCACACCGTCTCGCCGTCGTCCACGAGGTACAGGGCGTGCTCGATGTGGCCGTTCGCGGAGAGGATCAGCGCCTCGGTGGCCCGTCCCGGCGGCAGGTCGGTCATGTGCTGGGTGAGCAGCAGGTGCAGCCAGCTCAGCCGTTCCGGGCCGGAGACGGTGACGACACCGCGGTGCGAGAGGTCGACGAAACCCCGGCCGTCCGCGAGGGCACGCTGCTCGCCGTACAGCTCGCCGTAGTGGGCGGCGACGCCCTCGTCACGGCCTTCTGCCGCCACGGCGCCGGGAAGATTGAGCAAAGGGCTGGTCATGCGCCCAAGCCTACGACTGTCCTACGAGGTCCCCGCGCGGTGCTCGGCGGCACAGCCGCGGCAGCGGCCGAAGATCGCGAAGTGTTTCATGTCGGTCTCGAAACCGAAGGTGGCGCGCAGTTGCGCGGTGAAGTCGGCGGCGATGTCCTGGTCGGCCTCGATGACCTCCTGGCAGTCCCGGCACACCAGGTGGATGTGGTGGTGCCGGTCGGCGAGGTGGTACGTCGGCGCGCCGTGCCCGAGGTGGGCGTGCGAGACCAGGCCCAGCTCCTCCAGCAGCTCCAGCGTCCGGTAGACCGTGGAGATGTTCACCCCGGAGGCGGTCCGGCGCACCTCGACGAGGATGTCGTCCGGGGTGGCGTGCTCCAGGGTGTCGACGGCCTCCAGGACAAGCTGGCGCTGCGGCGTCAGCCGGTAGCCGCGCTGCCGCAGGTCGCTCTTCCAGTCGGTGGTCACCACGGGGCCAGTGTAAGGGCGCGGAGGGGGCCGCGGTCGAGAGCGACCGCGACCCCCTCCGTCAGGGCTCTCAGGGCCCACCGGGCCCGTGCGGGCCGGCTCAGCGGAAGAAGGCGATGCCGTCGTCCGGCATGTCCGGGAGGTTGCGCGCCATCTCGGCGACCTCCTCGGGCGTGACGACCTTCTTGAGCTGGGCCGACATGTACGGGCGCAGCTCGACGTCCGGGGTGGCCTTCTCGCCGACCCACATCAGGTCGCCCTTGACGTAGCCGTACAGCCGCTTGCCACCGCTGTACGGGCCGGAGGCCGCGGTCCGGGCGACCGCGTCCGTGGTCAGGTCGATCTGCGGCTTCTGGTCGGCCAGCTCGCCGTACCAGACCTCGACGACGCCCTGGTCACGGACCATGACGACCTCGACGTTGCGGCTGTCGTCGATGCGCCAGTAGCCGGACTCCGACTCCAGCGGCCGGACCTTGTTGCCCTCGGCGTCGAGGGCCCAGGTACGGGAGGAGTACTCCAGGAAGTCCCGGCCGTCGTGGCGGAAGACGACTTCCTGGCCGAAGTTGCACTTCTCGTCACCGGGGAAGTCGAAGACGCCCGCGCCCTCCCAGGTACCGAGGAGGAAGGCGAGGGGGACGAGGCCCGGGTTCAGGTCGGAGGGGATCTGGATCATGGGTGGCAGCTCAGGCGATCTGTAGGGAGGGGGTCCGGGGCGGTCGCGGGTGACGGTGAGGTCAGCGCTGACCCTGGTAGAGCTTCTTCACGGCCAGGCCGGTGAAGGCGAGGACGCCGACGCAGACCAGGACCAGCAGGGAGGTGAAGAATGCCTCAAGCACGGGGTGCTCCTCGGAAGGGTTCGTCGGTTCCTCCAGGGTCGCCCGGAGGAAGGCAAGGGGCCGGCCCCCAGCCTACTGGCCCCGGGACCGGCCCACTCTGTGAGGTACGCCGTACCGATGATCAGCCGAGGAGCTGCTCCTGCAGGACGACGGCCTGCCGCACCGGAACGGGCGGGAGTTCTCCCTTGCGGGTCTGGACGATCACGGCCCGTACGTCGCCGGCCAGCACGCAGCCGAGCTTGGTCTGCTCGTCACCGGCCGGCAGGGGCTCCTGCTGGACGGTGACCCGGATCCCGGAGGTGGCGGTGCCGCCCGGGCGCTCCCCCTCGTGCCGCACCCACCCCTGGTCGTCC
The DNA here is from genome assembly GCF_003949795.1 of Streptomyces sp. WAC06614. GTDB lineage: Bacteria > Actinomycetota > Actinomycetes > Streptomycetales > Streptomycetaceae > Streptomyces. The sequence continues at coordinate 634 of NZ_RPRY01000040.1, read as the reverse complement.
TCCAGCACGGGCGCGCCGGCGATCTTCGCGTCGGGGCCGCAGCCGGTGAAGGCGTCCGCGAAGCCCGAGGCCTGGAAGCGCAGCAGGTAGACGTGGGTGCGGGTGCCGTCCGGCATGGTCCAGCCGCGGCCGACGATCTGGCGCAGGCCGTCGTGGGTGAGGGCGTCCTTCATCTTCGGCCGTTCGTCGGCGGAGTACTCCTCCAGGAAGGCGTCGACCGGGATCGCGCCGTCCTTGTCCGCCTTGAGCGTGGCATCGGGTGCGGAGCCGTTCGGGGCCGGCAGCAGGAGCCGGCTCAGGGCCGCGTAGTGGATGCCGTCCCGGTTGTCGGGGGCGAAGGGCAGCGGGGCTCCGGCGGGGAGGTCCGGCTTGACCAGGGCCGGGTACGTCCAGCGGCCGTCGGTCCGCGTCGCCAGGCCCGGGAGGTCGGTCCGCTCGGCGCGGGTGATCCCGTACGCGACCCCGGCCCCGGTCACGGCGAAGACGGCCACGGCCGCCGTCCACCGCAGGGCGGCACGCAGCACCCGGCGGTCCCCGGCGGGGGCGGGCGCGGCCGGCGCGGCCTCGGGGGCAGTGGGGACGGCCGGCGCGGCCTCGGGGGCGGCGGCCGTCCCCACTGCCCCCGAGGCCGCGC
>NZ_RPRY01000401.1 GCF_003949795.1 Streptomyces sp. WAC06614 | reverse complement strand
AGGTGGATAAGCGGCAGCCCCTGGACCCCACGGGGACCACCGGCTGACCCTGGGGCACCGCACACGCGCACGGGCGAGGGCCCGGCCGGGAGTTCCGGCCGGGCCCTCGCCCGTGCGTGTGGGTGCGGAGCTGCCCGCGGGGGATGGTGAGGGCCGCCGACGGCCCCGGCGCGGTACGTCGTGCACCGTGCCGGGGCCGGTCGGCGTACGGGGATCAGGCCCGGCTGCGGCTGCGGCGGGCCAGCGCCAATGCGCCGGCACCGGCGAGCATCAGGGCGCCCGCACCGACCAGGAGGGCGGTGTTGTCGCTGCCGCCGGAGCCCGTCTCGGCCAGCTCACCCGTCCGGCCGGGGGCCGGGGTCGGCTTGGCCGGGGCGGAGGTGCTGCCGCTCGGGGTCGGCGTGGGCGTCGGCGTGGGCGTGGGCGTCGGGGAAGCCGGCTTCGACGGGGTCGGCGTCGGGGTGGGCTTCGGGCTCTCCGGCGTCCTGGGCAGGCAGGCCGGGTAGGAGCCGAGCGTGACCTTGTCGGTCAGGGTCTCCTTGTCGGAGACGACGGCGGTGACCGTCCAGACCACACCGGCCTTGGTGTAGGGCACGGTGACCTCGGTCCTGCTCTCGCCCTTGACGCTGCCCTTGACCGGCTTGGACCCGTCGGAGGCGGTCAGTTCGAAGTCCACGCCCTTGGGGTACTTGTCGGCCACGGTGAGGACCACCTTGCCCGTCTCGTTGCGGCACTCGGCCGCCAGCGTGATGCTCCCGGGGGGCCAGGCGGCCGCGGTGCTCACGGTCGCGCCCGTGATCAGCGCGGTGGCGCTGAGCACGATCGATGCCCGAAGGCGGTTCATGGTGACTCCTGTCGCAGATGAGCGGATCCTCGGCGCGTGCGAGAAGCGCCAGCAGCAGGAACGGGGGCGGAGCCCCCGCGAGTTCACACCATGGCGGGCAGCGCCGCCCGGCCGGTCGGAGCCGGCCGGGCGACATGAGGCCCCGAAGCAGACGTCAGGGCGTCAGGGCGACAGGACGTCGCGACGTCGGGACGTCGGGACGTCGGGACGTCGGGACAGCAGGCGTCAGGGCGTCAGGCGCCGCTGGCGTCAGGGCGTCAGGCGCCGCTGGCGTCGAGCATGCCCTCGCGCTCGACGATCTTGACCCGCTCGCGCCCCTGCGGCTCGCCCAGGGCCTTCTCGGCGGCGTCCAGCCGGTACCAGCCCTCCCAGGTGGTGTACCGCACGCCCCGCTCGGCGAGGAACTCCTCGACGGCCTCGGGCGCGGGCGCGGCCGGGGTGAGCAGGCGGCCGGCGGCGTGGTCGGCGAGCAGGTTCGCCACCGTCTCGTTCGCATCGCCCTTGGTGTGCCCGATCAGGCCGACGGGGCCGCGGCGGATCCAGCCGGTGACGTAGGTGGACGGCATGTGCTCCCCGGCCTCGATCACCCGGCCGCCCTCGTCGGGAACGGTGCCCGACGCGACGTCCCAGGGCAGCTTGGGCAGTTCCTCCGAGAGGTAGCCCACGGCGCGGTAGACGGCCTGGACGTCCCAGGTGGTGAACTCGCCGGTGCCCTTGACGTTGCCGGTGCCGTCGAGGGCGGTGCGCTCGGTGCGCAGGCCGGTGACCTTGCCGTCCTCGCCGACGATCTCCGCGGGCGACTCGAAGAAGTGCAGGAACAGCTTGTGCGGGCGGTCGCCGGTGTCGCGGATCGCCCAGTTCTCCAGGGTCTTGGCGACCATGTCCGTCTGCTTGTTCTTGCGCCGCTCGGCGATCGAGCCCTCGTCGTAGTCGATGTCCTCGGGGTTGACGATGACCTCGATGTTCGGCGAGTGGTCGAGCTCGCGCAGCTCCATCGGGCTGAACTTGGCCTGCGCCGGGCCACGCCGACCGAAGACGTGGACCTCCACGGCCTTGTTGGCCTTCAGGCCGTCGTGGACGTTCGGCGGGATCTCGGTGGGCAGCAGCTCGTCGGCGGTCTTGGCGAGGATGCGGGCGACGTCGAGGGCGACGTTGCCGACGCCGAGCACGGCGACCTTCTCCGCCTCCAGCGGCCAGGTGCGCGGGACGTCCGGGTGGCCGTCGTACCAGGAGACGAAGTCGGCCGCGCCGTAGGAGCCGTCGAGGTCGATGCCGGGGATGTCGAGGGCACGGTCGGCCATGGCGCCGGTGGAGAAGATCACCGCGTCGTAGAACGAGCGCAGGTCGTCGAGGGTGACGTCGCCCGGGTAGTCGACGTTGCCGAAGAGGCGGACCTGCGGCTTGTCGAGCACCTGGTGCAGGGCGGTGATGATGCCCTTGATGCGCGGGTGGTCGGGGGCCACGCCGTAACGGATCAGGCCGAAGGGCGCCGGCATCCGCTCGAAGAGGTCGATGGACACGCCCGGTTCGGCCGCGGCCTCGGACTTCAGCAGCGCGTCGGCCGCGTAGATCCCGGCCGGGCCGGCACCGACGATGGCTACGCGCAGGGGGCGAGGCATGGCAGATTCCCTTCGAACGTCACAACACGATCAAAGAGAACCGTAAGCTAAGGCTAGCCTAAGCAGGCACTCGGGTTCGCTTTATGACCCCATAAGCTGAACTTATGACTTCCCAAGGCTGACCTTTCTCCGCCTTCCGGCAGAGGGAGGATCCTCCCGCAGGCTCAGGTCCCGCTCTCCCCCGGCACCGATACTGGGCTGCGTGCCCCCCATCAGCCCGTTCCGTCGTTTCGCCCGGTATCTCCACCGGCCCTCCCTGCCGTCCGGGAACGGGAACCTCCCCGTCCAGGCGCACGGCACCGTGCCCGTGACCGGCGCGGCGGCGCAGACGGCCGGGGTGCTGCTCGCGGGGCTGGGCGTGTACGCGATGGCCGGACACCTCGGCGACCTGCCCCGCCCGTACGTCCAGCTGGCCGCGCTCGCCGCCGGGGTCGCGCTGTTCCCGCTGCGCCGCCGCTTCCCCGCCCCGGTGCTGCTGACCCTCGCCGTCCTGACCGGACCGGCCCCGTGCGTCGGGCCCGTCACGGCGGCGACGGCGTACGCGGTGGCCCGGCGCACCGCCCGCGCCCGCACCCGGGCGCGGCTGCTCGTCGCCGCCGGCGGGCTGCTCGTGCTCTGCGCGACGGTCGCCGCGCCGTGGACCGGGCCCGGCGAGGCCCTCTACGGACTCGGCCTCGGCCTGGTCCTCGTCCCGGCCGTGGTCCTCGTACCGGGCCTGGCCGGGACCGCGTACGGGCAGCAGGGCCGGCTGCTCCAGGCGCTGCGCGAGCGCGGGGACGCGGCCGAGCAGGCCCGCCGGCTCGCCGAGAGCGAGGCCCGCACCCACGAGCGGTCCCGGATCGCCGCCGAGATGCACGACCTGGTCGGCCACCGGCTCAGCCTGATCTCGCTGCACGCGGGCGGGCTGGAACTGGCCCTGGACCGGGCCGCTCCGGAACTGCGCGAGGAGGCCGTGCTGGTCCGGCGGACCACCCGCGACGCCATGCGGGAGCTGCGCCAGGCCCTCGGGGTACTCGGCCCGCTCGGCCGCGACACCGGCCCGGACGCGCTCACCGACGCCACCGGCACCCGCGCCGACGTCGAGGCCCTCGTGGACGGGTCCCGGGCCGGCGGGATCGCCGTACGCCTCGACTGGACGGGCCCGGACCTGGACACGTGCCCGGCCGGGGTGCGCCGCGCGGTCCACCGGGTGGTGCGCGAGGGCCTCACCAACGTGCACCGGTACGCCGTGGCCGCGCACGTCGTCGTGGCGGTCCGCCACGACGACGGCGGCGGCGTACGCGTCTGCGTGCGCAACGGCGCACCCCCGCCCGGGTCCGCACCGGCGGCCACCGGCCTGGGCACCGGCCGTGGCCTGGCAGGCCTGCGGGAACGCACGGCACTCCTCGGCGGCACCCTCACCGCCGGCCCCCTTCCGGCCGGCGGCTTCGACCTGACCGCCACCCTCCCGACCACCCCGGGCACCACGGATCCGCCCGCCCGGGGAGGCGCCGGCCCGGGCGCCTCGGCAGCCCCGGACACCGCGGCGGGTACGGGAGCCACGCGAGGCGCCGCCCCGGGCACCCCGGCCGAGCCGGACACCGCCGCCCGTGCCGGGGTGCCCGGCCCGCACGCCGGCCGGGCCACCGGCGCGGACACGGCCGCGGCCACCGCCGCGGACACCGACGCGGCGCCCGGGGCGGCCGAGACGCCCGGGGCGCCCGGGGCCGGGCGGCGGACGGTGGAGGCGCTCACGCTCGCCTCCGGGCTGGTCGGCCTGTGCGTGCTGATGGTCATCGGGATCACCTTCGTCCACGCCTACCGCCCCCACCCACCGTCCGGACCGGCACCGTTGCCCCGTATCGGCATGACCTACGCCGAGGTCGCCCAGGACGGGATCCTGGACAACGCGGCGGTCCGCGCCGCGGCCACCGGCCACGAGCCGGCCCGCCCCGCCGGGGCCGTCGGCTGCATCTACCCGTTCAACGGCGCGACCGAGCGCCACGGCCCGGGAGCCCTGACGATCGCCCGGTACTGCTTCGACGCCGGACACCGCCTCCTGTCCATCGACCGCTTCACCGTCCCGTCCGTCCGGGACACCACGCCCTGGGAGAACCCGTGACCCGACCCGCCGCACCGATCCGCGTCCTGCTCGCCGACGACGAGGAGATGATCCGGGCCGGGGTCCGGCTGATCCTGCGGCACGCCGACGGGATCGACGTCGTCGCCGAGGCCGCCGACGGGCAGCAGGCCGTGGCGGCGGCCGCCGCGCACCACCCCGATGTGGCCCTGGTGGACATCCGGATGCCGGTGCGCGACGGCCTGGCCACCATCGCCCCGCTGCTCGCCCTCGATCCGGCGCCACGGGTGGTGATGCTGACGACGTTCGGCGACGAGGACAACGTCCTGCGGGCCCTCCAGGAGGGAGCGGCCGGCTTCCTGCTGAAGGACGAGGGGCCGCAGGAACTGATCAGCGCGGTCCGGGCGGCGGCCGCCGGGGACGCCGTCCTCTCGCCCGGGGTCACCGGCTCGGTCATCGCCCGGATGCTGCGCGCCGACGGGCGCGGCCCGGACGGCGGCTCGGGCTCCGCGGCGCCGGACGAGCGGATCGCCCGGCTCACCGGCCGGGAGCGGGAGGTCCTCGCGATGCTCGGCGAGGGACTGTCCAACCAGGACATCGCGGGGCGGCTCGGCATCGGGATCGGCACGGTCAAGACGCACGTCGGGGCGATCCTGGAGAAGACCGGCTCGACGGGCCGGGTGCAGGCCGCCCTCCTCGCCCACCGGGCCGGGCTGGCCTCGTGACCCGCCCCGCCGCACGGCGAGCGCCGCGCCGCCCGCTCCTCTGCCCCACGGCAGAGGAAGCGGCCGCGCAGCCTCTGCCGAAGGTCCGGGGGAACGGCCCGGCCCCTTCCTACCGGTAGAGCTCAACTCCGCCCCACAGGACGACGTTTCCGCAGGTGAGCGCCATGAGGATGGTTGCGTCCCCCGGTCCGGGGCACGTCCTGCGCGCAGGGTGCGCCCCCTGGACCGCCGTATCCCAGGCGGAGCATCCATGTCGCAGTCACCCTCGCACCCCCATCCCCACTCCCAGCCTCACTCCGAC
>NZ_RPRY01000400.1 GCF_003949795.1 Streptomyces sp. WAC06614 | reverse complement strand
TGTCGCCGCGGACCGCCGACCCGGCCGGGCCGTCGAAATTGTCCTCGAACGTGGCGGCGGCGGCCGCCGCCGTCACGTTCGAGGACAATTTCGACGGCCCGGCCGGGTCGGCGGTCCGCGGCGACAAGTGGCAGTTGGAGACCGGCGACAACGTCAACAACCACGAGCGCCAGTACTACACCCCGGGCGCCGCCAACGCCGCCCTCGACGGCCAGGGCCACCTCGTCATCACCGCCCGGCGCGAGAACCCGGGCAACTACCAGTGCTGGTACGGCCGTTGCGAATACACCTCGGCCCGGATGAACACCGGCGGCCGGTTCACCCAGACCCACGGCCACATCGAGGCCCGGATGAAGGTCCCGCGCGGGCAGGGGATGTGGCCGGCGTTCTGGATGCTCGGCAACGACATCGGGCAGGTCGGCTGGCCGAACAGCGGTGAGATCGACGTGATGGAGAACGTCGGCTACGAGCCCGGCACCGTGCACGGCACCCTCCACGGCCCCGGCTACTCGGGCGGGGGCGGGATCGGCGCGGCCTTCACACTGCCCGGCGGCCGCGCCTTCGCCGACGACTTCCACACCTTCGCCGTGGACTGGGCCCCGGGTTCGATCACCTGGTCGGTGGACGGCCAGGTCTACCAGCGGCGCACCCCGGCCGACCTCGGCGGCCGCACCTGGGTGTTCGACAAGCCGTTCTTCCTGATCCTCAACCTTGCCGTGGGCGGGGACTGGCCGGGCAACCCGGACGGCTCGACCGCCTTCCCGAACCAACTCGTCGTGGACTACGTACGGGTCACCGACGGTTCGGGATCGGGCGGAGGCTCCACCGGGGCGTTGGTCGGCCTGGCGGGCAAGTGCCTGGACGTGGCGGGCTCCCAGACCGCCAACGGCACCGCCGTCCAGCTGTACACCTGCAACGGCACGGGCGCCCAGCGCTGGACCCTGCCCGGCGACGGCACGATCCGGGCCCTGGGCAAGTGCCTGGACGTCAACGCCGCAGGGACGGGCGACGGGGTCAAGGTGCAGCTGTGGGACTGCAACGGCACGGGTGCGCAGGCCTGGGCCTACAACGCGGCGAGCCGTGACGTGGTCAACCTGCCCGCGAACAAGTGCCTGGACGTCCGCGACCGCAGCACGGCGGACGGAGCACCGACCCAGATCTGGACCTGCTCGGGCAACCCCAACCAGAAGTGGACCCTCACGCCCTGACCCGCGCCGCACCCCCTCCCACACCCGGCTCACCGGGCCCGGCCCCGGCTCCCCGCCCCGGCTGGAGCGGCTGGCGGCGGAGCCGGGGCCCCCGGGGGAGCCCGGCCCGTCGCCGTCCGGCCGGCGGACGTCAGCAACCGGGCGGAGCTGGTCCGGGCGGTCGGCTCGCCGGCCGAGGAGCACGGGGGCGTGGACACGCTCATCACCTCGGCGGGAACGGTCCGCCCGGGCCATTTCCAGGAGTTGGACACCGCCTTCTTCCGCGACGCCATGGAGGTCAACTACTTCGGCACCCTGTACGCCGTCCAGGCCGTGGTCCCGGGCATGCTCGACCGCGGGGCCGGGACCCTCGCCTGCATCTCCTCGGCGGCCGGGCTGTACGGGCCCTTCGGGTACACCGCGTACGCCCCGACCAAGTTCGCGGTGCGCGGGCTGTGCGAGTCGCTGCGGATGGAGCTGCGCCCGTACGGGATCCAGGTCAGCGGGATCTGTCCGGCCGACGTGGACACCCCTCAGCTCGCCATGGAGAAGCCGTTCAAGCCGGCGGAGCTGGCCGCGCTGGGTGAGACCGTCAAGCCGTCCGACGCCCGCTCGGCGGCCCTGGAGATCGTCAAGGGCATCGAGGCGGGCCGCCCGGTCATCGTCCCCGGCACCGCGAACCGGGCCGTCGCCCTGCTGGCGCGCACGACCCCCGGCCTCGCCCACGCCCATGCCGACCACGGGGTCGCGCGAAGCCGGCGCCGCGGCTCACCCCGGCCCTGACGGCAACAGCAGAAGCCGACGAAGCAATGCTGCAGAAACAACAAAAGGCAAGGAGAACACCCACTCCCTGCCACTCTCAACTTATAGCGCACAGGGGGCCTTGCGGCAAGGCCCCGGGCATGCCGCACAATCGCAGGCCGAACCCCCGTGACCCGCGAAAAAGGTGACATGCGCCCCCTGACCACCAGCGCCTTCGACCTGCCCGAGCGTCTCTCCCCCAAGGCCGACCCGGCCCTGATCGCCGCCGACGAACAGCACTTCGCCTCGATCGCGGAGAGCCTGGAGGAAGCGATCGCCGCGGTGTCCGACCAGCGCGACGCCGCACTCAGGGCGCCCGGCGGCGTCGGCCGGCAGGCGATGGACCGGGACGCCGAGGTGCACCGGCTGACCGGCCGCCTGCGCGCCCTGCGCCGCTTCGGGCTCGACCTGTGCCTCGGCCGCATGGTCGGCGCGGACGAGGACGCCGAGCCCGTCTACGTCGGACGGCTCGGCCTCACCGACAGCACGGGGCGCCGACTGCTGGTCGACTGGCGTTCCCCCGCGGCCGAACCGTTCTTCGCGGCGACCCATGCCCGCCCGGCGGGGCTTGCGAGCCGCCGCCGGTACCGCTGGACCGGCGGCCGGATCACCGACTACTGGGACGAGGTCTTCACCGCCGACGGGTTCGCCCACCACGCCGCGCTCGACGACCAGTCCGCCTTCATCGCCGGCCTGGCCGGTTCCCGGTCGAACCGGATGCGGGACGTGCTCGCCACGATCCAGGCGGACCAGGACGCGATCGTCCGGGCCGGTTCCCGGGGCACCCTCGTGGTCGACGGCGGTCCGGGCACCGGCAAGACCGTCGTCGCCCTGCACCGCACCGCCTACCTCCTGTACTCCGACCCCCGCCTCGGTCACCGCCGCGGCGGCGTGCTCTTCGTCGGACCGCACCAGCCCTACCTGGACTACGTCTCCGACGTGCTGCCCAGCCTCGGCGAGGAGGGCGTACGGACCTGTACCGTACGGGAGTTGGTCGCCGAGGGAGCCACCGCGGTGGCCGAGCCCGATGCGGAGGTGGCACGCCTGAAGTCGCAGGGGGAGATGGTGCGGGCGATCGAGGCGGCCGTCCGGCTCTACGAGGAGCCGCCCACCAGGGCGATGACGGTCTCGACCCCGTGGGCCGACGTCCGGCTCACCGCCGACGACTGGGCCGACGCGTTCCGGGCCCCGGGGCCGGGTACGCCGCACAACGAGGCCCGCGACCAGATCTGGGACGAGCTGGTCGAGATCCTGCTCGACAAGCACGACGAGGACGTCCCGCCCCCGATGCTGCGCCGGGCGCTGCAGCACGACGAGGAGCTGGTCGGCGCCCTCGACCGGGCCTGGCCGATGCTCGAAGCGGCCGACGTGGTGGGCGACCTGTGGTCGGTCCCCGCGTACCTGCGCAGGTGCGCCCCCTGGCTCGGGCCCGAGGAGGTACGGCGGCTCCAGCGCCGGGAACCCCAGGCCTGGACGGTGTCCGACCTGCCGCTCCTGGACGCGGCCCGGCACCGGCTGGGCGACCCCCGCTCGTCCGTGCGCAGGCGCCGGCACGAGGCCGCCGTCGCCGCCGAGCGCGAGCGCATGGCCGGGGTCATCGACAACGTGCTCGCGGCCGACGACGACGGCGAGGGCGCGGTGACGATGCTGCGCGGACGGGACCTCCAGGACAGCCTGGTCGACGGGGCGGCGCTGCCGGACGCCGGTGCGGAGCCGCTCGCGGGCCCGTTCGCCCACATCGTCGTGGACGAGGCGCAGGAACTGACCGACGCCGAATGGCAGATGCTGCTGCTGCGCTGCCCGTCGCGCAGCTTCACCGTCGTCGGGGACCGGGCCCAGGCCCGCGACGGCTTCGCCGAGTCCTGGCGGGAGAGGCTGGAACGGATCGGGCTCGACCGGATCGAGGTGGCCTCGCTCGGCGTCAACTACCGCACCCCGCAGGAGGTCATGGCGGCGGCCGAGCCGGTCATCCGGGCCGTGCTCCCCGACGCCAACGTGCCGACCTCCGTCCGCAGCAGCGGCATCCCCGTCACGTACGGACCGGTGACCGAGCTCGACCGGATCCTCGACGAGTGGCTGGCCACGCACACCGACGGGACCGCCTGTGTCATCGGCGGCCCCGCACTGCGCGCCCCCTCCCCCCGGGTGCGGTCCCTGACCCCCGAGCTGTCGAAGGGGCTGGAGTTCGACCTCGTCGTCCTCGTCGATCCGGAGGCGTTCGGCGAGGGCGTCCCCGGAGCGGTCGACCGCTACGTCGCGATGACCCGGGCGACCCGGCAGCTGGTCATCCTCAGGAGCTCGTGAGCGGCCCCCAGGGGGACGGAGGTGGTCCGGCGGGGCGGCCGGTACCGGCCCGCCAGGTGTTCCAGCAGCTCCACGCGATCCTGGCCGAACCGAGCCGCCGCCATGTGGAGGCGGTCACGGGGCTGACGGCCGCCCCGGGGGCGTAGGCCCGGCCGCCTCGAAGCGCAGGACGGAGTCCACCTCGCGGCGCAGGGAGCGGGCCGTGGGCGGTGGGGCGTAGGAGAGGCGGAACAGCATGAGTTCGGTGTGCCCGGTGCGGGGCGGGAGCAGGGCGGACATGCGCTTGCGCAGGGTGTGCAGGGTGGCCGTCTCCGTCGCGTCGAGGCCGGTCGCGTCGGGGTGCTCGGCCCGGGCGAAGAGGTAGAGCAGGACGGTCAGGGGCTGGAGGCCCAGGCCCAGGGACGTCGCGGTGAGCCACAGGCGTTGCAGGGCCCGGCCGCCGGCGACCTGGGCGGTGGGGCCGGTGCCCGGGACGGTCAGGTGGCCGAGGGCCGACGAGCCCGCGACGCTCTTGACGGCCCCCTCCGCGAAGGCCGCGCCGCCGCCCAGCTCGCGGACGAGGGCGAGGTGCGGCCAGTGCCGGGCGAGGGAGAGTCCCGCGAGGTCGGCGGCGTCCGCTTCGAGGGTGGCGAGGTCGATTCCGTCCCGGGTGTCGCGCACCTCGTCCGGGGTCCAGCGCAGCTCGGCCATCATCTCCCGGTGCAGGCGCGGGTTGAGCATGCGCAGCCGGTCGCCGGCACCGATGACCTCGCCGAGCTCCGTCAACTCCGTACGTTCGGTGATCAGTTGAAGCAGTGCTCCGCTGTCGGCCGCGCAGTCGGTCAAGGTCTGCCGGTGGGCGGCGTCGAGGGGTCGGGCGGGGCCGTGCCTGCGGTTGGTGGCACGCCGTCCGATCCAGTCGGCCAGGGGCGGGTGCGGGAGCCGGGGGTCGCGGGAGAAGGCGAGGGTGCAGACCAGGCCGGGGTCGGCCGGGTCGGGGAAGGAACGCACCTGGCAGGCCCAGCCCGCGGCCCGGGCCGCGAGGTCGATGTTCTCCACGGCGGCGCCGATGGCCAGGTGGGTGGCGGACCCCTGGAAGTCGAGGAGGGTGGGCGGCCGGGTGTCGTCGGTGCGGCAGTGCAGGACGTCGCCGCGGGCGAGGAAGGTCCAGGGCTGGACGTTCCCGCCGGAGGGCGCCTGGACGGCGTGGGCGACGAGCCGCCGGATGCCGTCCTCGCCCAAGCGCTCACCACGGCCGTCGGTGCGGTCTCCGGCCGGGGGGTGGTGGGGGGT
>NZ_RPRY01000399.1 GCF_003949795.1 Streptomyces sp. WAC06614 | reverse complement strand
ACCCCCCGTACCTCCTGGCGGCGGGCCCCCAACGCTTCCGCACGGAAGGCACCAACAAGGGCCACGGCCTGGGCCTGACCATCGCCGCCGGTGGGCGGGTTGGTGAAGGTCAAGGTGGCGCCCAGGGTTTCGGACTGGCCGGCGGCGATGGTCAGGCCCAGGCCGTGGCCCTTGTTGGTGCCTTCCGTGCGGAAGCGTTGGGGGCCCGCCGCCAGGAGGTACGGGGGGTAGCCGGGGCCCGCGTCGGTGACCGTCACCGTGGTCCCGGTGACCGTCACCGTGACCGGGGGTGCGCCGTGCTTGTGGGCGTTGGCGATCAGGTTGCCCAGGATGCGTTCCAGGCGGCGGCGGTCGGTCTCCACGCGGGCCGGTTCCACCAGGTGCAGGGCGGTGTCCGTGCCGGAGGCGCGGATGGTGCGGGCGGCCAGGTCCGCCAGGTCGTGGGGGGCGCAGTCCAGGCGTTCGGCGCCCGTCTCCAGGCGGGAGATCTCCAGCAGGTCCTCGGTCAGGGCGCGCATGGCACGCACCCGGTCGCGGACGAGTTCCGCGGGCCGGCCCGGAGGGAGCAGTTCGGCGGCCGCGTTCAGGCCGGTCAGCGGGGTGCGCAGCTCGTGGGCGACGTCCGCGGTGAAACGCTGCTCGGCCTCCAGCTTGCGCTGGAGGGTGGCGGCCATGCCGTCCAGGGCCTCGGAGACGGCGGCGACCTCGTCCTTGCGGCGCGGTGAGTCGGCGACCCGGGCGTCCAGGTCGCCGGCGCTGATCCGCCGCGCGACCTGGGCGGTCTGGTGCAGCCGCCGGGTGATCCGGGTGACGCCGAGCGCGCCCATCACCAGCGTGCCGCCGATGGCCAGCGCGGACGAGCCGAGGATGGCCCGGTCGAGCTGGGCCAGCGTCCGTACGCTGCTGCTGTAGTCGACGGAGGCGGCGATGACGCCCTGGTCGGCGGGGCCCGCCGCCCACATCGCGGGGCGGCCCCGGTGCTCCCCGACGATCGTGCCGCGGCGGCCGCTCGCGGCCAGGGCGCGCAGTTCCTCGGGCAGGCCCGGCGGGTTGATGCCCTCGCCGCGCCAGGGCCGGCCGCCCGCCTCGTAGGCGGTGGTGATCCGTTCGAGCCGGGCGAGCGCCTTCTCCCGGGCCACGGCGGCGGTCTGCGCGGCCATGGCGCTGTGCACGAGGCCGCCGAGCAGGGCGGCCAGACCGCAGCACATGAAGGTGATGAACAGCGCCGCCTTCCAGGTCAGCGTGGCCGTCCACGCGGGCAGGCGGAACCGGGGCCGGTCTGTCGTGTCCATGATGCCTGGCGGCCCTCCCCCCTGGTGTCGCCGCCGTCGGGGCCGTCGCCCGCCAGGTCACCGTAACCGGCCCTTCGAACGGCTACGCCAGGAGGTCGGGCTCAGCGCTCGGTACGGCCGCGGCGCAGGAGGCCGAGGCCCAGGCTCGTCGCGCCGGCGGCGGCCAGGGCGGCGCCGCCGGCGACCAGGGCGGCAGCGGCCCCGCCGGCGGCCTCGGCCGTGGCGCCGGCCCGGTCGGCCGGCGGGGCGGCCGGGCCTTCGGCGGCGAAGGCGGCGCCGGGGAGGGCGAGCGCGGTGCCGCCCCCGGCGGTGACGGCCCCGGCGGTGACGGCCCCGGCGGTGACGACCCCGACCGTGACGGCAGCGGTACGGAAGGTGGCACGCATGGGGTCTCCCTCGTGTCGGCGCCTCGGCGCCTCGGCGTCTCCGCCTCTCGGCGTCTCGTTGATCGACGCTACGAGGGGCGTGTGGGGGTCGTGCGCCGGTCATGTAACGGTTGTCCGGATACGCGGACGCGAAGGTGTGACGGCGTCTTCCGGGCCTTGCACCAGCGGGTGCATTTGCCCCGGTATCTGCATACCATCCCAATAGTCCGATGGGATGGATGCTGGATGCTTCCTGAAGGAGTGACGACGGGATGGCCAAGGAGCAGAAGCAGGACCTGCGGCTCGGCGCCCCCGGCCTGGACGCCGGGCGGGCACCCCGCTCGACGCACCACGGCTTCGACGGCCCCGTGCGGAGCAAGGTCAAGGGCGGGGTCCACACCAAGGCGGAGCTGAAGCGGGCGGGCGCGCCCCAGGGCGACCGGATCGGCGAACGCACCCGGGGCCTGAGCTAGGACACCACCCCGCCCTGGGCGGGGTGCCGCCGGGGGCCGTGCCGGGCAGCCCGCCCGGCGCGGCCCCCGGCCGCTACGACCGCGGTCCCTGCGGTTTCGGTTCTGCGCGGCGCTGGACCGCGCTTCCCGGTTCGGCGCCCACCGCCTTCAGCACCAGCTCCTGCGGGCATCCTGTGCCGCGCGGGAGCTGGTACGGCGCCGCGATGCGGTACTCCCCCGCCGCCGGCGCGAGCAGCTCGGTCCAGACGTCGCCCGCCGCGTCGGGGGCCGCCTTGAACAGGCAGCCGCTGGTGTTGTCGTACTGCCGGGGGACCAGGCCCTCTTCCTTCGACTCGGCCGTCTCCTGCGGCGCCTCCACCCGCTTGCCGTTCGCGTCGACCAGACCCAGCCACGGCGAGTGCGGGATCCGCAGCAGCACCCGGCCGGGCCGCTGGACGTCGATCACCCAGCGGTCCGCGCCCGCCCTGACCAGGGTGGCGGGGCCGGACACCAGCTCGGTCGGCTCGTGCACCTTGAACAGCTGCCAGTTCGCGTCGCCCCAGATCTGCTGGAGGTACGGCAGCCCCTCGCGCACCAGCTTCGCCTCGTCCTCGCCGCCCGAGTCGGGTTTGTCCGCGGGCAGGACGACGTAGTGCACGCCCCAGCGCTCCAGCCAGGAGCGGTAGCTCTCCTCGGTGAGCGTGTCGTCGTAGAAGAGGGGGTTGCGCTCCAGGTCCGCCTGCCGGTTCCAGCCGCGGGCCAGGTTGACGTACGCGGGGAAGGCGGAGGACTCGCGGTGGCTGCTGGCGGGGACCACCTCGACGCGGCCGCGGTCGGCGCCCGCCCGCTGGAGCTGGTTGACCAGCGGGGCCAGCTCATGCGCCCAGGCGGCCTTGGGGGTGGTACGGACGATGTCCGTGATGCTGTTGGTGGTGATCCAGACGTGGATCCCGACGATCGCGAGCAGCAGGGCGTACCAGCGCCGGGTGCGCGGTACGCAGTACGGGAGGGCGGCCACCAGCACCGCGCCGCCGAAGAGCATGACCATCCGGGTGACGTTGGAGCCGATCTGGGAGTCGATCACCCAGGTCAGGAACACCCCGAGCGCATAGACCCCGGAGGCGATCCGTACGGTCGTCCAGCGGCGCGGCACCAGGAAGACGATCGCGAGTGCGAACACGAACGGCACCCAGGCCGAGCCGATCTTCATCGGCTGGGTGCCGGAGAACGGGAACAGCCAGGCCGACAGCCCCACGACCGCCACCGGCGCGAGGCCCAGCGCGTACGCCCCCGGGCGCCGCCCGGACAGGAACAGCGCGGCGGCCACGACGCCCAGGAACAGCCCGGCCACCGGGCTGGACGCGGTGGCCGTGGCCGCGAGCAGCGCCGCCACGGCGGCCTTGGCCCACCGGCGCTCGGCCCACACGCGCGGCCAGCAGAAGGCGGCGGCGACCGCGCCGAGGGCGAACATGGCGCCGAGGCCGAAGGTGACCCGGCCGGAGAGGGCGTTGCAGAACAGCCCGTACACCCCGGCCAGGGCCGGCCACAGCGGCGAGCGGACGGCGCCGCGGCAGCGGGAGAGGATCAGGGCGGTCAGGCCCGCGGACACGGTCCCGGCGACCATCATCGTGGTCCGCACGCCGAGGACGTGCATCAGGTACGGCGAGACCACGCTGTACGAGACCGGGTGCATGCCGCCGTACCAGGCGAGGTTGTAGGCGGAGTCCGGGTGCCGGCCGACGAACTCGGCCCAGGCGTCCTGGGCGGCGAGGTCACCGCCGCTGTTGGCGAAGCAGTAGAACCAGACCACGTGCAGCACGGCCGCCACGAGCATGGCCGTCACGGCCGGGTGGCGCTCGGCCCGCTGCCGCAGGGCGCGGGCCGCGGACGGCCGTATGCCGGGCTCGGGGTCCTGGCCCGGGTCCTGCTCCGGGCCCTGGCCCTGGCCCTGGCCCGCGCGGTCCCGGCCCGGGTCCTGGCCCGCCCGGTCCCGGCCGGGGCCGGGCTCCTGGGCCGACCGGTCCTGGCCCGGCGTGCGGCCCCGGGCCGGGGTCCGGCCGACCGTACCGGCGCTCTCGGGTGCCTGTTCGGCGGTGGTCACTGACGTACTCCCCAACCTTCGGTACCGGTCACGGTGCCAGGACGCGTTCCGGCACCCCGGGGTTGCCCGGGGTGCCGGAACGCTTCGGCCCGCTCTTCCGGTCGGCCCGCGCGGGTCAGCCCACGCGGGTCAGCTTGCTGCCGATGCCCGGCGCGACGAGGTCGCGCTGGAGGGCGACGGGCACCTTGACCTGGCTGGCGCCCTCGCCGACGGTCAGCATGCCGATCTCGGTGCCCGCCTTCGCGGACTCCGGGATCTTGTTCCCCCCGTCGCCCAGCTTGACGGCGACCGTCAGCGACGGCCACCCGATCGCCTGCACGTCGCCGGTGGCGACCACCGGGGTCTTGCCGCCGACACCGTCGTCGACGTATCCGACCACATCACCCTTCTTGACCACCACCTCGCCGGTCAGCGCCTTCTGCGAGGAGATCATGAGCTGCTTGCTCGCCGCGATGACCGTGTCGATGATGGAGGGCTTGTGCTGGGCGAGGGTGGCGCCGACGATCAGCTGGTTGGTGTTGCCGATCTTCTTCTGGGCCGCCCAGAGGAGGTTGCCGCCGGCCTTGGTGGTCGTACCGGTCTTGATGCCGAGCGAGTCGTTGTAGGGGACGAGACGGTTCCAGTTGTCCCAGGTCTTGCCGGAGGGGTCGGTCCACTTCGGCTTCTTGGTGATGTCGAGGAGCGTCTCGATCTCGACGAGCTTCAGACCCAGCTTCACCTGGTCCTCGGCGGTGCTGACCGTGGTCGCGTCCAGACCCGAGGGGTCCGTGTACGTGGTGTTGGTCATGCCGAGTTCCTTGGCGGTGTCGTTCATCTTCTTGACGAACGCCTCCTGGTCGCCGCCGGAGTCCCAGCGGGCGAGCAGCCGCGCGATGTTGTTGGCCGACGGGATCATGAGGGCGGCGATCGCGTCGTACTCGGAGATCTTCTCGCCCTCCCTCACCGTGTCGAGGGTCGACTCGTTGTCGGTGGAGTTGTTCTTCTTGCCCTCGGTCTCCGCCGTCTTGTCGACGTCGATCATCGCGCCCTTCTCACCCTTCTTGATGGGGTGGTCGCGCAGGATGATGTACGCCGTCATGGACTTGGTGACGCTGGCGATCGGCACCGGCTTCTGGTCGCCGTACGTGCCGAGGGTGCCGAGGCCGGCCGCGGCCACGGCGGCCTGGCCCTCGGCGGGCCAGGCCAGGCTCGGCTTGTCCCCGGCGAAGTTGAAGGAGGACTTGGCCGTCATGACCAACTTGGGCGCGGGCAGCGGGCGGACGAGCTGGACGATGCCCAGGACGAGGATCAGCAGGGCGACCAGCGGCGTGTAGATCTTGACCCGGCGCACGGCGGTGCGCATGGGGCTGGGCGGCGGGGGCGGGTTGTTGGTCAGCTCCGCCAGCATGTCC
>NZ_RPRY01000398.1 GCF_003949795.1 Streptomyces sp. WAC06614 | reverse complement strand
GCGTGGTACGGGGCGGGAGGCGCCCCGGTCCCGCCCCGTACCACGCCTCCCCGGGCTGTCCGGGGCGGGGCCGGCGCAGCGGCGGGGAACCGGACAGGTCACCTCACTCGTTTGTCGCGGTTATGACCGAATGGCATCGGAACATCATGGGACGGGACGGGCGAGGAGCATGACGCGGGTGCTGGTGGCCGAGGACGACCCCTATCTGGCAGAAGCCCTGGAGGCCGGCCTCCGGCGGGAGGCGATGGCTGTCGACGTGGCCGCCGACGGGGCCGCCGCCCTGGAACGCCTGGCGGAGAACGACTACGACCTCCTCGTCCTGGACCGTGACCTTCCGCTGGTCCACGGCGATGACGTGTGCCGGTGGGCCGTCGAGTCCCGCCCCCACTGCCGGGTCCTGATGCTCACGGCCGCCGACCGCCTCGACGACAAGGTCGACGGGCTTCGCCTGGGCGCGGACGACTACCTGCCCAAACCCTTCGACTTCCCCGAACTCGTGGCCCGGCTGCGGGCCCTGCAGCGCCGCAGCGGTGCGACCGCCCTGCCGGTCCTGGGGCACGGCGGCATCCGCCTGGACGCTCACCGCCGCGAGGCGTCCCGGGACGGCCGCCGCCTCCAGCTCACCCGCAAGGAGTTCGCGGTCCTGGAGATCCTGCTCCGGGCCGACGGCGGCGTCGTCAGCGCCGAGCACCTCCTGGAGAAGGCATGGGACGAGCACGCGGATCCCTTCACCAGCGCGGTCCGCATCACCGTCTGCACGCTGCGGAGCAAGCTCGGCGAACCGGCCGTCATCCACACCGTCACCGGTGTCGGCTACCGCCTTTCCGCCACCCCGTCATGAGCACCCGCCGGCCCCGTCCGCCCACCGCGGCCTCACCCGGAGAGCCGGGGAGGTTCTGGGCCGGGCGGGCACGGGTGCTGCGTCCCACCGTCCGTGCCCGCTTCACCCTCCTCTACGGAAGTGCCTGCCTGGGCGTGGGCGTCTGCCTGCTCACCCTGGTCTACCTGCTGATGCGCTACTGGCCCGACTACCGGATCCCGGACAAGGCCGACACCCTCGTATCGTTCCGTCACGCCCCGGCGGCCGGAGCCGGGCCCTGCGGCGTGAACACGCCGACCGACTGCGGCACGCTCACGAGCCGGCCCGACGCCTCGCCCACGGGGCTCGTGATCCATTCCAAGGCCGATGTCCTGACCACGCTCCTGCAGTTCTCCGGCCTCGCCCTCCTCCTGCTGACCGTGCTGGCGTTCGGCCTGGGCTGGATCATCGCGGGCCGGATCCTGGCCCCGGTCCACCGCATCACCGACACGGCCCGCACCCTCGCGGCCCGCGACCTCGGCCAACGCATCGGCCTCGACGGCCCTGACGACGAGTTCAAGGAACTGGCCGACACCTTCGACGCGATGCTGGAACGCCTCGACACCGCCTTCGCCGCCCAACAGCGCTTCGCCGCGAACGCCTCCCACGAGCTGCGCACCCCCCTGACAGCCACCCGGACCATGCTCCAGGTCGCCCTTGCCGGCCCCGACGACTGCGACATACGCGACCTGGCCCCCAAGCTCCTCGCCATCAACCGCCGTTCCACCGAGGCCACCAACGCCCTGCTCGCCCTCGCCCGCGATCCCACCACCATCGACCGCCGGACGGTCGACCTCGCACGGCTGGCCCGCGAAGCCCTGCACACCGTCCGGGACGAGGCGCACGAGAAGAACATCACCCTCAGCTGCGCCCTCCAGCCCGTCCATGTCACGGGAGACCCCGCCCTCCTGCTCCAGCTCCTCACCAACCTCCTCACCAACGCCCTGCGCCACAATCACACCGGCGGCACCGCCACCCTGAGCCTGACAGCAGCACAGGATCCCCCCACAGCCCTCATCACCACCGCCAACACCGGCGACCCCGTCCCGCCGGGAGCCGTGCCCACGCTCTTCGAACCCTTCCACCGACTCACCCCCCGCACCCGCTCCGGCGGGCACGGCCTCGGCCTGCCCCTGATCCGCTCCGTCGCCCGAGCCCACAACGGCACCGCCACCGCCACGGCGAACCCCACAGGCGGCCTCACCCTTCACATCACCCTCCCCGCATCACCTGCGACCGGGTGAGGGGCGTTCGAGGTCAGGCACGCGTCCGGCGCGGCAGCATCAGGGCCGCGAACAGCAGGGCGATGCCCAGGAGGGAGCTGGCGATCAGGAAGGCGGCGGGCGTGGCGCCGGCGCTGATGACGCCCACCGCGTCCTCCGAGTCGTCGTTGACGCCCAGGACGACGGCACCCGCGCTCGCCAGCCCGAGAGCCCCGCCCAACTGCCGGAACGTCTGCCGGACCACGGACGCGTCGGCCCGTTTCTCCGCGGGGACCGCGCGCATCATCTCGGCGCTCAACGCGGGCACGGGCATCCCCATGCCCAGCCCCGCGAGGACCATCCCCGGCACCTGCCACCGGTAGTCGAGGGACGGCAGCGCGAGTGTCCAGGCCAGCGAGCCGAAGGCACCGGCCGTCAGACCGATCAGCGCGGGCACCCGGACCGACCGGAAGCGGTCCAGCAGGTACCCGGACAGGAACGTGCCCGTCGCCAGGGCCGTGACCAGGGGGAGCAGACTCAGCCCGGTGGCCCGCAGCGACTGGTCCATCGCCTGCCGCAGGAACAGCGTGCCGTGGACCAGCAGGATCAGCTGCGAGGCCTGCACCGTGAACGTCAGCGCCACCTCCACCGCGTAGCGGCGGATGCGCAGCAGCCGCAGGTCGACGAGGGGCCGCGGGGACCGCAGCACCAGCCGCACCGTCAGGGCCAGTGCGACCGCTCCTCCCACCAGGGCGACGAGCGTCCTGGGGTCGGTGACTCCCCAGACCCCGCACTGGTACAGCCCGAAGACGAACGCGCCCAGGGACAGCACCACGGCGACGGGCTGCCCCACGGTGAGCACCCCGCCCGGGGAGGTCGCGTCGCGCACGTGCGACTCGGCGATCGCCCACAGCGCCAGCGCGCCGACGGGCACGTTCACCAGGAAGACGGAGAACCACCCGAGGTAGTCGATGAGGACCGCCCCCACCACAGGGCCCACGACGAAGAACACCTGGGCCAGACCGGCGTACATCGCCAGCGCCCGCCCCCGCTCGCGCTCCTCGTACACGTCCGCGATCAGCGTCGTGGCCACGGGCAGCATCAGCGCGGCCCCCACACCCTGCACGGCCCTCATCGTCAGCAGGTACGGCTCGGCGCCGTCACCCCGCGGCGCCAGGACGCACAGCCCGGAAGCGATCGCGAACACGGCCGTCCCGAACCGGAAGGTGTGCAGCAGACCGAACCGGCGGGAGACCATGGCCCCGACCGGAGTGAACGCGGACATGGCCAGGCTGTAGACGAGCACCATGGCGTGCATGACGAACGTCGTCAGACCGAGGCTCTGCGCCACCGGGTCGAGGGCGATGGCGACCACGGTCTGGTCCAGCATGACCATCCCCCCGGCACAGCCCATGGCGGCGACGACGAAGCGCCGGCGGGGGAGGGCGGCCGACGGCCCTTCAGAAGGGGGCACGGGTGGCTGCGACCGTGAGGGCCGCTCCCCGGGGACCCGTCAGCACTGCGGGGGTGACGCCTGTCGACAGCACCGCGACCGTCCGCCACTCCCTGTCCTGAGTCCGTGTCATGGGCACAAGGTAACGGTGACGGGACCCGCGGCCGTGCGAGGCTCGCCCTCGGGATGCGGGGGACGCGTCGGGGGTCAGGGGAAGTAGGACTCGAGCGCGCCCCGGCGGCGGACGTCGAGGGTGGCGCAGTGGAACGAACCCCCGAAGGGCGCGTAGTGCAGGAGGTCGCAGGGGACCGGCTCGAAGCCCCATCGTTCGAGCGCGCGGAGCATGCCGGGCTGGCGCCGTTCGGCGATGACCCGCCCGCCGCCCACGGAGAGCACGTTCATGCTGAGCCACTTCCCGCACATCGAAGTGATCCTGAGCAGGCGGCCGGGGAGCGGATCGGGTTCGGGGGCGATCAGCACGTCCCATCCCTTCAGGATGCCCGGCAGCCGGTCCACGTCGACGTACTCGGGGTTGACCAGGACCTTGCCGGGTGCCAGGGGCAGGAAGGTCGTGTCGATGTGCATGGGTGCTCGGCACCGGCTCTCGATCTCGTGGATGCGGTAGCCGGGGCCGAGGTGGCGGCGCAGCCATGCGATGCCGGTGCGGTTGGTGACGTTGCTCCGCTGGACGAAGAGGTCCCGGCCCGCGCGCACGAAGTCCGCTGCGTCGAACAGCGGCTCGAACTCGGTGGTGACGTAGCGCATCGGCTCGTCCGCCCCGGGGACCCGGTAGCTCCCGTCGAACGAGGCGTCGGTGAGCTGTGGCTTCGGTGCGGCCGTCCAGCGGGCGCCGCGCCGGAAGTAGTCCTGGACGACGGGCCGGTAGGAGAAGGTCTCGTAGTAGCGGCACGGCCAGGCCATGGGGGTCTCGATGATCTCGTCCCCGACCACCAGCAGGCTGTCCCGCGGGCAGCTGCTGGCGAAACCCCGCGAGGACCAGCCGGGGGTGGCGAAGCGCCGACGGTGGTCGACGGGTTCGGGACGCCTGACGGTCACCCCGAGGGACTCCAGGAGGGCGGTGAACCCGGCCAGCTCCTTCTGCGCCGGCTCGACCAGGGCGCGCGGATAGCGCAGGCCGGACGCCAGACCCTGCAACCGTGCGGCCCAGGCGGGGACGTTCACGCTGACGATCGGATGCCTGGACGGAATCGTCGCGCCGTCGAGGCGCCCGACGAGGATCTCTTCGAGGGGGTCCCATTCGTTGTGCGACCAGACCGGCGCCGCGGCGGGGTGTGCGGCGTCGTCACTCACGTGCGGAGGCAATGACATCAGCCGCGGCTCCTCTTCCGTGTTCCTTGCACCCGGTACGGCCGTTCCGCCTCCTCCGACGAGCCCGCCGACCGGACCGCGTACGGGAAACGGTGTTGCCCCACATGCTCGGCCGCCGGCCGCGGATGCACGTGGTGCCGCCCGCGGCCACGACGCGGGGAGGAACCAAGATCACCCTCATGGCCCGAGGCCCTCACCCGGAGGGGACTACCCCTGGGAGAGAATCCTTGACGGCTCAAGGATCGTCGGCGTATGCTTGAGTACTCAAGGAGATGTCAATGAGTGAGATGTCAATGAGTGACGAACTGGATGCGGTGCTGCGCATCGCCCGCGCCCAGGTGGCCCTGGCCAAACGCCTCGATGGCGCACTGGGCGCCCTCCACGGCGTGAGCCTGTCGGACTTCACGGCCCTGCTGCGCCTGGGGCAGGCGCCAGGCGGCCGGATGAGGAGGGTGGACCTGGCGGAGGCGCTGGGGCTGAGCGCCTCGGGCGTGACCCGCGGGCTGGCGCCACTGGAGCGGATCGGCCTGGTCGTGCGGGAGTCGGACGCCCGGGACGCCCGGGTCGCCTTCGCAGCACTGACCGAGACCGGACGTGAGCGTCTGGTCGACATGCGTGCCACGGCCGAACAGGTCGCCGCCGAGATCTTCGCGGCCCCGCTGTGGAGCAAGGACGACGTCGAGCAGCTGTCCGTGCTGCTCACCCGACTGGGCGGCACCGGACTCCCCGGCCACGACACCCCGCCCCGGTAAACCCCTCTGTCCGCGCCCCGGACAC
>NZ_RPRY01000397.1 GCF_003949795.1 Streptomyces sp. WAC06614 | reverse complement strand
CCCTCCGCGCCCCCACCCGGCCGACCCTGCTGGCCCGGCTGCCCGGGCTGACCACCCTGGTGCGCCGCCTTCATCGGCCCCTCCATCCACGCCTGGAAGGCCGCCTCGTCACGCCACCGCGTGTACACCAGGTACTGGTCGGTGCCCTCCAGCGGCCGCAGCAGCTCGAACCATTCGAAGCCGTCCGAGCCCTCCACGGCGCCGGCCCGCGAGGCGAACCGCTGTTCCAGCACCTCCCGCTGCTCCGCCGGGACCGTCAGCGCGTTGATCTTCACGATGCTCATGCCCGCCATCCTAGGGACCGGGCGGCAGATATCGTCGTCCCGGGCAATGGCACGCGGCAGCCGGGCGACGTCAGGGTTGCGGTGGTCAGGACGACACGGCGGGAGGCCGGCGGGGCGTGGCGAACGCGGCGGAGCACAGCGGTGGACACGGACATGCCGGAGTCATAGGCGGTGCACACGGCAAGCTCGCCGCCGCCCGACTGCTGCTGTGGGTCCTGGCCGGGGTGCTCGCCCTCAGACAGCTCGCCGTCGCCGTGCAGGTCCCGTCCGAGGCCTGGCTGGGCGAGATCCACCTGCCGGGACTGCCCGGAGCGCTCTACGAGGGCGGCGAGTTCGGCGGCACCCCGTTCGCCGGGCTGGTGATCAAGCCGATGCTCGGCCTGGGCGGCCGGTCCCTGGAATTCGTCTGGACGGGCGTCACCCTGCTGCTCGTCGCCGCGGTCGGTCTGGTCGCCGCCCGCGCCCTGCCCGATCCGGTGCCCCGCCGCACCGCGCTGCTCGCCGCGCCGGTCCTGGTCGCGCTGATGACGGTCTCGCTGCCGGTCCGTGACGCCGCCACACCCGGCAGGACCGCCGTCCTGCCGGTCCTGCTGGTGCTCCTCGCCGCCTTCCGGGTGCCCGGCCGGCGGTCCGCCGGATTCCTCGTGGGCCTGGCCGCCGCCCTCCAGCCGGCGCTGCTGCTGTTCGCCGGGTTGCAGTGGCTCGCCGGCCGCCGCTCCGCCGCCCGCTCCGCCGCCGTCACCTTCGCCGGAGCCACCCTGCTGGCCTGGGCGGCCCTGCCGCGCGACTCCTGGACGTACTGGGTGGAGCACCTGGCCGGGGCCGGCCTCGGCGGCGGCCCCGCGGGCCTGGACAACCAGTCCCTGCACGGCGCCCTGCTGCGGCTCGGCCTCTCCGGCCCCGGCGAGATCGCCCTCTACGTCGCCCTGGCCGGGGCGGTCGCGTACGTCGGGCTGCGCCGCGCCGCGCGGTACGCCGCCGACGGGCAACTGCTGCTCGCCGTCGCGGTCACCGGCTGTGTCGCGGTCGCCGTCTCGCCGACCGGCTGGCGCCACCAACTGCTGTGGGTGCTGCTCGCGGTGGCCGGCAAGGTCGGCCGGCGCGCCGCCGACCGCCGGGTCTGGCCGGTGGCGGTGGTGCTGGTCGCCACCCTGCCCAGCGACATGCTGCTGCCCAACCTGGCCGCGCTGGCGCCCGTACGCGACAACGTGCTGCTGCTCACCGCGCTCGCCACCGCCTGCGCCGTGCCGTTCCTGCCGCGGACCTCGCCGTACTGGCGCGAGCCGGTGCCCACCGCGTACGGGCGACCCGCTCCCTCGCGCTGGGCGCGGGTGCCGCTGCTGCCGTTCTGGCGGCGGGTGCTCAGCCGCCCCAACCTGCTGCTGGAACTGCTGCTGATACGGGTCGGCTACTCCCTCTACTCCCACATCCGGGCCGCCGCGCCGAACAGCCGCGCGCTGGCCGAGGGGCACGGCCGGCGGATCCACTCCCTGGAGCAGGCGCTCGGCATCGACGTCGAGCACGCCGTGAACGCGGCGGTCGACGGGACCGGTTGGCTGAAGGGGTTCTTCAACTTCTACTACACGTCGTTCCACTTCGTGGTGCCGCTCGCCATCCTGGCGGTCCTGTACCGGTGGCGCCCCGGCGACTACCGCTGGGCCCGCTCCTCCCTGGGCCTGGCGACCGTGATGGCGCTCGCGGGCTTCTGGCTCTACCCGCTGGCCCCGCCGCGCCTGATGCCCGGGCTCGGCTTCGTCGACACCGTGCACGGCCCGCAGGACCTGGCCGATCCGCAGTACGGGGCGATGACCGCGATCTCCAACCAGTACGCGGCGATGCCCTCGCTGCACTTCGGCTGGTCGCTGTGGTGCGGCGTGGTGGTCGTCGTACTGGCGCCGAAGGGCTGGCAGAAGCTGATCGGGGTGCTGCATCCGGTGATCACGGTGTGCGCGATCGTGGCCACCGCCAACCACTGGGTGCTGGACGCCGTGGGCGGGGCGGCGGTCGTCGTCGGCGGCTTCGCGCTGGTGCACGTGCTGTCCGGGCCGCGGCGGACGGTTCCGCTGCCCCTGGCGGCGCCGACGGTTCCGGGGCGGGCCGGCGGGGCGACGGTGCCGGGGGCACGGGCACCGGAGGCGGACCCGGCGCGCAGCCGCACCTAGCCCGAGGCCTGGGCGCCCGCGTACGCAGCCGCGCCCGGACCCTGGCCGTCGTCGTACGCGCCGGTACCTGGGCGCGGGGCCAGGCCGCCCCACCTGGGCGTACCCCCGCCGCGCCGCACGTGCGCAGGGGTGCCGGGGCGGTACGTGCGCCTGCCCCGGCACCCCTGTCCTGCGATGGATCGCCGCGTCCTGTCAGGATCCGCCCGAGGTGGGCATTCCGCCACTCGGGCGATCACGGCCGGGGCCGGGGTCGGGCCGGAGGCCCGCAGCGGGCCGGAGGCCCGTGGAACGGCAGGGGCCGGGCGTGGGAGGTGGAGCCCCTGCCGTCCTCGGTTCCGGGTCAGCCGTGGCTGACCTGGAGCTCCTTGATGCCGTTGAGCCAGGCCGCCCGCAGCCGGCGCGGGCCCTCGCCGGCCAGGCGGAGGTCGGGCAGGGCGTCGGCCAGGGCGTTGAAGATCAGGTCGATCTCCAGGACGGCCAGGGACTTGCCCAGGCAGAAGTGCGGGCCGCCGCCCCCGAAGCCGAGGTGGGGGTTGGGGTCGCGGGTGATGTCGAAGACGTCCGGGTTCGCGAAGACCTCGGGGTCGTGGTTGGCCGAGGAGTAGAACAGGCCGACCCGGTCGCCCGCGCGGATCTTCTGGCCGCCCAGCTCCGTGTCCCGGGTGGCGGTCCGCTGGAAGGAGACCACCGGGGTGGCCCAGCGGACGATCTCCTCGGCGGCGGTCGAGGGCCGCGTCGCCTTGTACAGCTCCCACTGCTCCGGGTGGGTCAGGAAGGCGTGCATGCCGTGGCTGATGGCGTTGCGGGTGGTCTCGTTGCCCGCGACGGCCAGCAGCAGCACGAACAGGCCGAACTCGTCCGAGCCGAGGTTGCCCTGGTCCTCGGCCGCCACGAGCTGCGTGACGATGTCCTTGGCCGGGCATTCCTTGCGCTGCGCGGACATGTTCATCGCGTAGCCGATGAGTTCGACGGCCGCCTGGGAGCCGACCTCCTCGGTGATGGCGTACTCCGGGTCGTCGTACGCGATCATCTTGTTGGACCAGTCGAAGATCTTGGTGCGGTCCTGCTGCGGTACGCCGATCAGCTCGGCGATGGCCTGCAGCGGCAGTTCGCAGGCGATCCGGGTGACGAAGTCGAACGAGCCGCCCCCCGCCGCCTCCTTGGCCTCGGCGACGATGCCGCGGGCCCGTTCCCGCAGGGCGCCCTCCAGGCTGCGGATCGCGCGCGGGGTGAACCCGCGCTGCACGATCTGGCGGACCCGGGTGTGCTCGGGCGGATCCATGTTCAGCATGATCAGGCGCTGGGCATCTATCTGTTCGCGCTGGATGTGCTCGTTGAAGCGGATGATCGCGGTGTTGGTGTGCGAGGAGAAGAGCTCCGGGTGCGTGGAGACGTACTTGACGTCCGCGTGCCGGGTCACGGCCCAGTAGCCCTCGTCGTCGAAGCCGGTGACGCCGCGCCGCTGCGGGCACCACCACACCGGAGCCGTCTGCCGCAGCAGGGCGAACTCGGGGAAGGGCACCCGGTCCTGGAGGAGGTCGGGGTCCGTGGCGTCGAAGCCTTCGGGCAGCGCGGGACAGGGCATCGGCAACTCCAAGGTCCGAAAGTCTGACGGCCCATCAGATGTTGGCTTGAACGTAGTAACGAGTTCTAGAAGTGGCAAGGGCCGCCGCACCAACTGTTGCGTGTGGAATCCGTGCAGGGCGCGTGCAAGACCCTTGTGCGGCCGGGCCCGGGGTCGTAAGACTGCGGGAGAACTAGAACGCGTACTAGTTCGGGCGGGGCGCCGGGACGGCCCGCCCGCCGCTGTGGCGCTGTACAGATGTGCAGGAGAGGACGAGCTCATGGCCGCGGAACCCGTCATCGTCGAAGCCGTACGCACCCCCATCGGCAAGCGCGGCGGCGCGCTCGCCAACCTCCACCCCGCCTACCTCCTGGGCGAGACCTACCGCGAGCTCCTCGCCCGTACCGGAATCCGCCCCGACTGCGTCGAGCAGATCGTCGGCGGCACGGTCACGCACGCCGGCGAGCAGTCCATGAACCCCGCCCGCAACGCCTGGCTCGCCATGGGCCTGCCGTACGAGACCGCGGCGACCACCGTGGACTGCCAGTGCGGCTCCTCCCAGCAGGCCAACCACATGGTGGCCAACATGATCTCCAGCGGGGTCATGGACATCGGCATCGCCTGCGGCGTCGAGGCCATGAGCCGGGTGCCGCTGGGATCGGGCTCCAAGCACGGCCCGGGCAAGCCCTTCCCGGACGAGTGGAACGTCGACCTCCCCAACCAGTTCGAGGCCGCCGAGCGCATCGGCCGCCACCGCGGCCTGACCCGCGACGACGTGGACCGGCTGGGCCTGCTGTCCCAGGAGCGGGCGGCGGCCGCCTGGGCGGAGGAACGGTTCAAGCGCGAGACCTTCGCCGTGCAGGTGCCCACCACCGAGGAGGAGCAGCGGGCCGGACAGGGCATGTGGCGCCTGGTCGACCGCGACGAGGGCCTGCGCGACACCAGCATGGAGGCACTGGCCCGGCTCAAGCCGGTCATGCCCACGGCCATCCACACCGCCGGCAACTCCTCGCAGATCTCCGACGGCGCCGCGGCCGTGATGTGGGCCTCGCGCAAGATGGCGCGCGCGCTGAAGTTGAAGCCGCGGGCCCGGATCGTCGCCCAGACGCTGGTCGGCGCCGACCCGCACTTCCACCTCGACGGCCCCATCGACGCGACCCGGGCGGTGCTCGGCAAGGCCGGGATGTCGCTGAAGGACATCGACCTGGTCGAGATCAACGAGGCCTTCGCCTCGGTCGTGCTGAGCTGGGCGAAGGTCTTCGGACAGGACCTGGAGAAGGTCAACGTCAACGGTGGCGGCATCGCCCTGGGGCACCCGGTGGGGGCCACCGGGGCCCGCCTGATCACCACGGCGCTGCACGAGCTGGAGCGGCGCGACAAGGAGTTCGCACTGATCACGATGTGCGCGGGCGGGGCGCTGGCGACCGGCACGATCATCCAGCGGCTCTGACCGCCACGGACCCTGGGGGATACCGCCACGAACCCTGTGGGATGGGGAAACAGAAGGCCCCGGTGGGCGGACCTGGGGAGGTCGGCCTACCGGGGCCTTCGTGCGTCGCGTGCGGCCGGTGGCGGTGCCGCGGGCCGGGGCGGGGTCACCGGTCTAGTACCAGTGGTTGGCCTGCCAGAAGTTCCAGGCGGCGGCCGGGCTGCCGTAGCGGTCGTTCATGTAGTCCAGGCCCCACTTGATCTGG
>NZ_RPRY01000396.1 GCF_003949795.1 Streptomyces sp. WAC06614 | reverse complement strand
CTGTGACTCTCCCCACCCGCCCTTGACCGGCCAAATAAGGCATACCTAACGTCGAAGGCATGGCCCCTCACGACACCCCCGAGCCCGCCCCCGCCGCCGGCCGGCCCGAGCTGGTCGACTTCGCCGTCGACCTCACCTCCATGGAGGTGCACCGCCGGGCCCAGGTGCTGGCCGCGCTCGGCCCCGACTGGGACCCCGTCGAGGTCCTGCTCGGCGAGGAGGCCGCGTACGACCTGCTGTACTCCGGCCTCGACGCCGAGCAGCAGCGCCGCTACGACGAGCTCGTCGCGGCCGGTGTGCTGCCGGCCCGGGGAGACGGCCGTGCTGCCCCTTGACCCGCAGGCCGACCCCGGCCGCCGGGCCTGGGTGGACTGCCCGAACTGCGACGACGCCCGCGGCTGCGAGCCCTGCACGCAGCAGCGGCACTGCTCCACCCACTGGCGCTACCTGCTGACCACCACGGGCAGCCAGCTCCACCTCCAGTGTGCCGGCTGCACCCACGTCTGGGTCCACGAGAGCGGCTTCGGAGCCACCCGCTCCGTCTGGGACCGCCTGAGGCCCTGACGGTCAGGAGGTGAGGGGGGCCGGGGCCGGGGTGCCGTAGAACGTGAGCTGGGGCCAGCCGTGGGCCTGGGCGACCTTGTTGAGGGCGTTCGCGAGCTCGATCGGGGGGATGACGTACGCGGCCGGGGCGTCCATCACCGAGACGCTGAAGGTGAGCGTGATGCCGCCGTAGCCGTCCGGCACCGTGCCCACGGCCTTGAACTCGGTCCCCTGGGGGAACGCCGGCCCGCTCTGCGCGGCCTGCGCCGTGGCGGTCCGCCCGGCGGCGGCCGGGGCTGCCTCGGCGGTCTCCGCCGAGGCGAGCACCGCACCGGCCGCGGCCGTTCCCGAATAGCCCAGCAGCGCGCGCCGCGATATGCCCGACGCCTCCGGCGTGCCTGACGTGCCTGACGTACCTGACGTGCCTGACATCCCTGACATGGTTGCCTCCGTGAGGTCGATCGGGCCGTGGGGGGCTCGGCGGGTCAGGGAAACGTATCCGCCGCTCGGCGCGGCGGGCGGTTGTCTTCTGCACAGTGTGCGGAGCGGCGCGGTTTCGCCCGCCACAGTGGCCCGGCCGGGGCGGCCCGGGGCGGCCCGGGGGCCGGTCTCAGGAGGACAGACCGCCGAAGGCGAATTCGTTGCCGTCCGGGTCGCGGTAGGTGACCTTGTGCATCCCTTCGGGGTAGCGCTCCCGCATCGCCGGCTCCAGGCCCCGCCCGGCGATCCTGGCCACCCGGTCGTCGAGGTCCCCGACGACGACGGTCTGCATCGCGCGTCCTGCCCGGTCGGGCCGGACGGCGATGTACACGTACCGGTGCTCCCCGAGCTCCCACACGGCCTCGGTGTCGTTGGGGAAGAACGCCGGCGCGTCGCCGAGCAGCCGTTCGTACCAGGCCAGCGCCGACGCGTAGTCGCTGACCGGGATGCCCGCGAAGAGGTCCAGTGCCATGGTGACCATGGTGTCACCGAGGGCCCGGCGGCGCCGGTAGCGGCCGAGGTGGGCGTGGCCGGTGGACGCGGCCCGGACCGGACCGGCGGTGCGGGGCCCGCGGCGAACGCGCCGCGGGCCCCGCACCGTTGGGCGTCGTACCGGTCAGTGGTCGCCGTGGTGTCCGTGGTGGCGGCGGTGGTCACCGCGGTGGCCCCACGTCATGGTGTCGACCACCCGCCCGTGGTTGTCGCGGAGGGTGGCCGTGTCGCGGTCGTCCCAGATCTGCTGACGGCGGTTCATGAAGACGTCGTCCTGGCCGTCGCGGCCCATGCCCGTGTGGACGCGGACGGTGGACCGGCCCGCGAGACGGAAGTCGTCGAAGCGGTAGCGGTTGCCGTCCCGGTCGGTGAGGGTGAAGCCCAGCATGCGGACGCCGTGCCGGCCGGTGTTCTTGATCTCGACCCACTCCCTGTTCAGGGCGCGGTTGCCGCGGCCGCGGATGTCGTACTGGACCTCGCCGATGACGAGCGAGGAGTGCGAGCCGCGGTGGTCCCGACCCTGCCCGTGGTCATGGTCGTGGTCGTCGGCGACGGCCGGCAGGGCCGCCGCGCCGATCAGCGTGCCGGCGGCGAGGAACAGGGCGACCGAGCGACGGGTGGCGAGAGAAGCAGACATGGAGATGACCCCTTCAACGCGGTGAGCGCCCCCGGCGTCGTGCCGGGAACGCTCACACTCTGGACCTCGCGCACCACGCCATGCCGTCACGGCGGGGCGTGTTGCGCAATACAGATATATGCGTAAAAGTCGCACCTTTTGCTGCGGCTGCGGCTGCGGCTGCGGCTGTGGCTGCGGTTGCGGCTGCCGCGACCAACGCCAGGCGCACGGACGGCCGGTGGGGGACCGCTACGCCTTCGCCACCGCTTCCAGCGGCCCCAGGGCCGCCGCCCGCCGGGCCGGGACAGCCGCCGCGGCCGCGCCGACGGCCGGCGACAGCACGCAGACCAGCAGCAGCGTCCCCCACGGCACGGCGAGCGCGTACTGCCCCACCGCGCCACTGGCGAGCGACCCCACCGCCCAGGCACCGAACAGCCCGCCGGCCAGTCCCAGCAGCGTGCCGAAGGCGGAGATCAGCACCGACTCCAGCAGCACCGTCCGGCGGACCCCGGCCCGGTCCATGCCCAGGGCCCGCAGCACACCGATCTCCCGGGTGCGCTCCGACACCGACATGGCCAGGGTGTTCACGATGCCGAGGGCGGCGACCGCGACGCCGACGCAGAGCAGCCCGTACATCAGCGTCAGCAGGTCACCGACGGTGCCGGCGGCCTCCCGGACGATCTGCCCGCGGTCCTGCACCGCCAGCAGCGGATTGCCGCCCACGGCCGCGCGCAGCCGCTGCTGCACGGCCGGGGAGACGGTCCCCCCGTCGGTACGCACCAGGACCCGCTGGACGGACCCGGGCAGGAAGCCGTGCTGCTGCACCTCGGCCCGCAGGCCGAGGGCGTCCTGCGCGGTCGGATTGTCCCGGTAGACGCCGACGACCGTGTACGGCGTGAACTCCTGCCCCGTGCCGATGCGTCCGTTCGTACGACCGCCCGTACCCACGCCCAGTTCCCGGGCCAGGGTCTCGGACAGGGCGATCCGGCCCGGCCCCAGGTCCTTCACGGAGCCGCTGACGAAGTCCAGCTCCATCACCGAGCCCACGGTCGCCGGGTCGACGCCCGAGATCCTCCGGCCCCCGCCGCCCACGAACAGCGAAGCGTCCGCGACCGCGTGCACGCCGCGCACCCCCGCCGTGCCCGCCACCCGCTCCACGGCGGCCGGGTCGATGCCCTCGTTGCTGTCCCCGGTCCGGATCACGTACTCCGCACCGAGACCGGCCGCGGCCTGACGGTCGAGCGCCTGGGCGGTGGAATGGCCGACGACGGCGAGCCCGGCGACCAGCGCCGTGCTGATCATCAGGGCCGAGGCGGTGGCCGCGGTGCGCCGCGGATCGCGCAGGGCGTTGTCCCGGGCCAGCCGGCCGGCGATCCCGAACCGGGCGGTCAGCCGTCCGGCCAGCCGGATCACGGGACCGGCGAGCAGCGGCGCCAGCAGGATCAGCGCGGCGCCGAGGAGGGCGCAGCCGAGCAGTGCCTCCTGCAGGTGCGCCTCGGAGGCGTCCTTCGCGCCCGTCAGCCGGACCAGCAGCCCGGCGCCGAGGGCGAGCAGCGCCGCCCCCGCCGCGCCACGGATCCGGGTGCGGGCCCTGGAGGGACCCTGCCCCGCCGCGCGCAGGGCCTCGACGGGGGCGATCCGCGCCGCCCGGCGCGCCGGCAGCCAGGCCGCGAGCAGGGTGACGCCCACGCCCACGCCGAGCGCGGCGAGCACCGCGTCCGGCCCGATCACCAGCGGTCCGTCGGGCAGGGGGTTGCCCTCCGTGCTCAGCAGCCGGGGCAGGACGGCGGCGATCCCGAGGCCGAGCACGAAGCCGGCCGCCGATGCGACGAGGCCGGTCAGGGCGGCCTCCAGCAGCACGGAGCGGACCACCTGACGGCGCGAGGCACCGATCGCGCGCAGCAACGCGATCTCCCGGGTGCGCCGCGTGACGAGCATCGTGAAGGTGTTGACGATCAGGAAGGAGCCGATGAACAGCGAGACCCCCGCGAAGACCATCGGCAGCTTGGTGTGACCCCGGGTCAGCGTGTCGGTGAGGGTGGCCTGCTGGGCCGCCTGGGCGGCGCCGGTCGCCACCTCGGCACGGTCGGCCGGCAGGAGCGCGCCCACCCGCCGGGCCAGGTCCACCGGGTCGGTGCCCGGCGCGGCCGACAGGTCGATGGCGGTGTACCGGCCGGGGGAGGCGAAGAGCTGCTGGGCCGTCGCCCTGTCGAACAGGGCGAGGGTGCCGCCCGCCCGGACCCGCGCGTCCCGGGTGTCGACGATGCCCACGAGCCGCTTCCTCAGCACCGGCCCGTCGGTGGCCAGCACGACCGTGTCACCGATGCGGAACCCGCCGGCGGCCGCGGTACGCCGGTCCACCACCAGCTCGTCGCCCCCCACCGGCGCCCGGCCCTCGACCAGCGGATGGCGCCGGTCCTTGCCGTCGGGGCCGGGCACGTACGCTCCGGCCTGCTTCGACCAGCGGTGACCGGAGCCGAGCGGGGTGCCGTCCTCGGCCGCCAGGGTGGCGGAGCCGTCGGCGGACGGGCGTACGGCGGCCA
Source organism: Streptomyces sp. WAC06614 (assembly GCF_003949795.1). Taxonomy (GTDB): domain Bacteria; phylum Actinomycetota; class Actinomycetes; order Streptomycetales; family Streptomycetaceae; genus Streptomyces. The sequence goes on along the minus strand of NZ_RPRY01000396.1, from coordinate 1,109 downwards.
CGCCCGGTACGCCGGCCAGCCTGCGGACGAGGGTGTCGTCGAGCCCGGGGGCCGAGGGGGTACTTGCGGGGCTTGCGGGCGGTGGGTTCTTCGGGGTGACGGTGAGGGCGACGTCCGCGAAGTCCTGGGACACCGCGGCACGGTAGGCGGCCGCCGAGGACTCGGCGAAGACGAGGGTGCCGGAGACGAAGGCGACACCGAGACAGACGGCCAGGACGGTCATGGACAGGCGGGCCTTGTGCGCGAGGACGGTGCGCAGGGCTGTTCGCAGCATGAAGGGGCTTTCGGGGAAGGGAAGCGTGCAGGGGGCGGGGAAGGCTGACCGGTCAGGGCCCGGGGCGGCGGGTCAGCGGCCGCCGGTGCCGGGCTCGGCCCGGGCCTCGAACCGCAGCATCCGGTCGAGCACGGCGTCGGCGGTCGGCGCGGGGAGGTCGTCGACGATCCGGCCGTCGGCCAGGAACACCGCCCGGTCGGCGTGTCCGGCGGCGACCGGGTCGTGGGTGACCATGACCACGGTCCGGCCCAGCTCCCGTACCGAGTCGCGCAGGAAGCCGAGGATCTCGGCGCCGGACCGGGAGTCGAGGTTGCCGGTGGGCTCGTCGGCGAACACGATCTCGGGCCGCGGGACCAGGGCCCGGGCCACGGCGACGCGCTGCTGCTGGCCGCCGGAGAGTTCGGCGGGCCGGTGGCCGAGCCGGTCGCCGAGCCCGACGGTGGCGACCACCGTGTCCAGCCAGGCCGGGTCGGGCTTGCGGCCGGCGAGCCGCAGCGGGAGCGTGATGTTCTCCAGCGCCGTGAGCGTGGGCAGCAGGTTGAAGCCCTGGAAGACGAAGCCCACCTTGTCCCGCCGCAGGGCGGTGAGCTTCTGTTCCGACAGCGTGGACAGCTCCGTCCCACCGATCCGGGCCGATCCTGAGGTCACCCGGTCCAGGCCGGCCATGCAGTGCATCAGCGTGGACTTGCCGGACCCGGACGGGCCCATGACGGCGGTGAACCGGCCCCGGCCGAACTCGACCGACACCCCGTCCAGCGCGGTGACCCGCATCTCGCCCTTCCCGTAGACCTTGGTCAGGTCCGTCGCCCGGGCGGCCGGCGGGGAGGGCTGGGGG
>NZ_RPRY01000395.1 GCF_003949795.1 Streptomyces sp. WAC06614 | reverse complement strand
GATGGGGGGAGGGCCGCCAGCGGCCAGTCGATCAGTGGGAGGAAGCAGCGTGAGCGAGTCGAGCACCGGCAGGACCGTCACCGGCGAGGACGAGGTCGTCGACCTCTGCCGGGACCTCATCCGGATCGACACCAGCAACTACGGCGACCACTCCGGCCCCGGCGAACGCAAGGCCGCCGAGTGGGTGGCCGAGAAGCTCGCCGAGGTGGGCCTGGAGCCGCAGATCTTCGAGTCGCACAAGGGGCGGGCCTCCACCGTCGCCCGGATCGAGGGCGAGGACCCGTCGCGGCCCGCCCTGCTGATCCACGGGCACACGGACGTGGTCCCGGCCAATGCGGCCGACTGGACGTACGACCCGTTCTCCGGCGAGATCGCCGACGGGTGCGTGTGGGGCCGGGGTGCGGTCGACATGAAGGACATGGACGCGATGACCCTGGCGGTCGTCCGGGACCGGCTGCGCAGCGGCCGCAAGCCGCCCCGGGACATCGTGCTCGCCTTCCTCGCCGACGAGGAGGCCGGCGGCGTCTACGGCGCCCGCCACCTGGTCGACAAGCACCCCGGCCTGTTCGAGGGGGTCACCGAGGCGATCGGCGAGGTCGGCGGCTTCTCGTTCACCGTCAACGAGAACCTGCGGCTGTACCTGATCGAGACCGCCCAGAAGGGCATGCACTGGATGCGGCTGACCGTGGACGGCACCGCCGGCCACGGCTCCATGACCAACAACGACAACGCCATCACCGAGCTGTGCGAGGCGGTCGGCCGGCTGGGCCGGCACCAGTTCCCGGTCCGGGTCACCAAGACCGTCCGGTCCTTCCTCGACGAGCTCTCGGACGCGCTGGGCACCCCCCTCGACCCGGAGGACATGGACGCCACCCTCGCCAAGCTGGGCGGCATCGCCAAGATCATCGGCGCCACCCTGCGGAACACCGCCCAGCCGACCATGCTCGGCGCCGGCTACAAGGTCAACGTGATCCCCGGCCAGGCCGTGGCGCACGTCGACGGCCGTTTCCTGCCGGGGTACGAGGACGAGTTCCTGGCCGATCTCGACCGGATCCTCGGCCCCCGGGTCAAGCGCGAGGACGTCCACGGGGACCGGGCCCTGGAGACCGACTTCGACGGCCGCCTCGTCGACGCCATGCAGGGCGCCCTCAAGGCGGAGGACCCGATCGCGCGGGCGGTCCCGTACATGCTCTCGGGCGGTACGGACGCCAAGTCCTTCGACGACCTCGGCATCCGCTGCTTCGGCTTCGCGCCGCTGCAGCTCCCGCCGGAGCTGGACTTCGCCGGGATGTTCCACGGCGTCGACGAGCGGGTGCCGGTGGACGGGCTGAAGTTCGGGGTACGCGTGCTCGACCGATTCATCGATAACTGCTGAGAATCGGGAAGGTGTGCGCATCTCACCGGGAAGAGTGAATGCGCTCATACGCTCGTAGCCCTGGTGGGACCTCCTCGTTACAGGTGGTGCGGTCCGCGGCTGGGACCGCATTGCCTACTAGGAGGAATGATGATCAAGAAGGTTGTCGCCGCCGCGGCTGCCACCGGTGGTCTGGTTCTCGCGGGTGCGGGCCTGGCCGTCGCCGACGCCGGTGCGCAGGGTGCCGCTGTCGGCTCCCCGGGCGTCCTGTCCGGCAACGTCGTCCAGGTGCCGGTCCACGTTCCGGTGAACGTGTGCGGCAACACGATCAACGTCATCGGTCTGCTGAACCCCGCCTTCGGCAACACCTGCATCAACAACTGAAGTAGCTGAAGTCCCGGGCCCCGGAACGCACTCCAGCGTTCCGGGGCACCGGGCTTTTTCACAGGGCTTTCCCAGGGGGCGAGAACGTACTGATGCAGATGCACCAGCAGATGCGACGACAGGTGACCCGCAGGACGCTGGTCACCGTGGCGGCCGTGGGCGGGGCGCTCGCGGCCGGTGGGGGTTACGCGCAGGCGGACGCGGGCGCGCAGGCCGAGGCGGCGAACTCGCCGGGCGTGCTGTCCGGCAATGCCGTCTCGGCGCCGGTCCACGCGCCGGTGAACGTGTGCGGCAACACCGTGAACGCGCCAGGCGCCCTGAACCCGGCCTTCGGCAACCCGTGCGGGAACCGCTCCCACGGCGGTCCCCGCCAACCGGGCCACCCCGGCCATCCTGGCCAGCCGGGTCATCCTGGCCATCCCGGGCATCCGGGCCAACCGGGCCACCCTGGCCACCCTGGCCAGCCGGGCCATCCCGGTGGTCCCGGTGGTCCTGGTGGTCATGGCGATCCGGGTACGCCCGGGCTCCCGGGTCACCCCGGGCATCCCGGGCATCCCGGGCACCCGGGCTACCCCGGCGGGCCGGGCGGCGACGACTGCGAGCCGGGGCACCCCGGTAACCCCGGCCATCCCGGCAACCCCGGGAACGGTAATCCCGGCCAGCCCGGTAACCCCGGCAACGGAAACCCGGGTCAGCCCGGCAACGGAAACCCGGGTAACCCCGGCAACGGCAACCCGGGTCAGCCCGGCAACGGAAACCCGGGTCAGCCCGGGCACCCCGGCGGCAACTCGGGCAACCCGGGCACGCCCGGCCAGCCAGGAGGGCCCGGTGCCCCGGGCAGCCCCGGCGCCCAGCCGGGTACCGGGGGCGTCACGCCCGTGACGCACCCGGGGACCGGTACGCCGGGTGGCCCCGGCGCCCCCGGCGCCCCCGGCGCGCTCGCCGAGACCGGCGGGAGCGGTGCCCTGGGCATCGCCGCGCCGCTCGCCGGTGGGCTGTTGCTCGGTGGTGCGCTGCTCTACCGGCGGGCCCGCGGCGCCGCCTGACGGCGGCTCCGGGGGCTTGACGGGCCTGACGGGCCCGAGGCGGGGCCGTGGGCCCCGGGGAGTTCCCCGGGGCCCACGGCCTTCACCACGTGGCGCGGATCTGGCGGATGATCCGCCGCCGCAGCCGTACCCGCCGGCTGCCGTCGCGCATCAGCGTCAGCCGGTCCAACTCCCAGTTCCCGTACTCGGCATGGTCGGTCAGCAGGCGGGTCGCCTCCTTGCGGGGCACACCGCGGGGCACGTACACGTCGACAAATTCGTATTCCGGCATCGCATCTATTGTGCGGGCACCGGCCTGCTACGGATAGCGTCTGCACTATGTCTGATGCCGCTCTGCCCACCGTTGCCGAGGTACGTGCCGCCGCCGAGGCGGTCAAGGCCGCGCTCGATCGTCACCTGGCCGCGGTCGAGAGCCGCTCCGGGGCCAAGGACCCTGTCGTGCAAGCCGCGTTCAACGAACTCGCCGCGACGGCCGAGGCCTACGACGAGCTGCTCTACGAGGTGTACGACGAGGTCATTCCCTTCGAGATCCCGGAGGGCGAGGACGGGGTCCCGTACACCGGGCCCGCCGAGCCCACCGCGTTCAGCGTGCTGATCCGCCGTGACTACGCCGTCGCCGAACCGCAGCGGCTGATCGCCCAGGCGGAACGGGTCGCCGCGCACGACCGGGACGCCGAACTCCTCCACGACGGCGGCACGGCCGGCGCGCTCGGGGTGCTGTTCGGTGAGTACGAGGCCGACGAAATCGCCTCGCGCTACAAGGAGTTCGGTCTGGAGGAGGGCGACTCCACCTTGTGGGTGGCGGCCCTGGAGGAACCCGCCGAGCCGGGGGAGTGGCTGGCCACCCCCTTCGACCAGGCCGATCCGGAGAGCGTCCTGCACCGCTTCGACGTCAGTTCCGTCTTCGACGACGAGCACGACGAGCTCTACGACGAGCCCGAGGAGCATGACGGGCCCGACCTCGACCACGAAGACCACGAAGACCACGAAGACCACGACGAGGACCACGACGACCCCGAGGACCACGAGCACGACGGGGCCGGGCGCCACGGGGCGCACCAGGGTGACGGCCTGGAGACGGCCGACCGCTGACCGTCCCCGCCGTCCCTGCCGGGCGGCCGGCCGGATCGGCCGGCCGCCCGGCCGTTCCGGTCACCCCACCGCTGTCGGCGTTCCGCGCCGGCAGCGGTGGTGCGTCGGGGGCCGGGCCGGGCCGGGCGCGCCGGGCCGACGGGGGTGGCTACTGCTCCGCGCGCGCCGCGGCCGCCAGGCCCCGCAGCAGGCCCGTCAGTCGGGTCGTCCTCGGCTTCGACGTGCCCTCGGCCACCGCGCGCGGCAGGGCCTGGTCCACGCCGTGGACCACCGACAGGTGCCGCTCGGCCCGGCCGAACGCGGTGTAGACCCAGTCCCGGGACAGCGCGTCCACGGCGTCGCCCGGCAGGACCACGACCACCGCGGGCCAGCGGCTGCCCACGGCCTGGTGGGCGGTCAACGCCCAGCCGTGCCGCACCGCGGACTCCACCTGCTCCTTCGGTACGACGACCCGCCCGCCCGCGCCCGGACAGTCCAGGTGCAGCCCCTCGGCGTCGGCCGAGACCACCTGCCCGGGCAGGGCCCGGCCGGGGGAGGGGACGTACACGATCCGGTCGCCGGGGTCGAACCCGCCGAACCGGCCCGGGCCGGGGTTGAGGCGCTCCTTGAGCGCGGCGTTCAGCGCGCGGGTGCCGGCCGCGCCGCCATGGCCCGGGGTGATCACCTGGACCGCCTGCGGCGGCAGGCCGAAGGCCCGCGGTACGGACTCCACCACGAGCTGCACCGTGCGGTGCACGGCCTCGGCGGCGTCCCGCACCGGGACGATGACGACCTCCTTGCCCGGGGCGTCGACCTGGTTCAGCTCGCCGATGCCGATCCCGGACACCAGCTCGCCCACCGGGCCGGGGTCGGGGGTCCGCGAGGCCAGCACCGGGCAGGCCCGGGCCGCGAGCACGTCGCCGAACACCCGGCCGGGGCCGGCCGGCCCCAGCACGCCCGGGTCCCCGGACAGCACCAGGCGGGCCCCGTCCGGGACCGCCTCGACGAGCGCGGCGGCGCTCTCCACGTCGAGCTGGGGGGCGTCCGTGACGATCAGCAGGTCCAGCGGGAACTGGCCCTCGGCGTCCCGGCCGGGCCCCTCGGTGCCGGCGAGCAGCCCGGCAACGGTCACCACGCCGGCCGCCGCGGGCTCCGGGACCCGGTCCCGCGTCGCGGGGGCGTGCGTGACCAGCCAGGCGTCCAGGCCCAGGCCGCGGGCCGCCGCGAGCAGGGCCAGCGGCTCGGCGCGGGCGGCCTCGCCGCCGGTGTGGGCGACCAGGCCGTGGGCGGCCACGGCGCGGATCAGCTCGCCGGCGGAGCGGCCCGGTGCCGCCGCGGCGGCCCGCTCCCAGTCCTCGCCGGCGGCGGGCCGGGCGAACGTGTTCACGATCCGGGCCAGGCCGTCCGCCAGGCTCTCCTCGGCCAGGGCGGCCGACTCCAGCCCGACCAGGACCCGTACGGGCGGCTCCTCGTCCTCGGCGACCGGCTCGTCCAGCGGCTCCTGGAACACCAGGACCGTGGCCTCCGCGACGGCCGCCTCCAGGGCGCCCTCCGGGTCCGGTACGCCGTACTGGGCCAGGGCCTTGTGCAGGACGGGGGCCTCCAGGGCGGTGTGGCCCTTCAGCTCGGCCTGGGCCAGCAGCCAGCCCAGCACCGCCCGGGACCGGCGGGGGTCCTCGGGGCCGCAGTCCGGGCCGAGCAGGGCCCGGGCGAACCCGTCCGCCTGGGCGGGGCGGACGCCGGGCACCGACAGCAGCAGCCAGGGGTCCTCGGCGAGGGCCCGGCCGCCGCCCTCGCCGAGGACCTCGGCGGTCCGGGCGGCCAGCGCCCGCGGGGCGCCGCCGCGCGCGAGCACGGCCGCCACCTCCTCGACGAGCGGGGCCGACGGGGCCGTCGGCCAGTCGACCGCGGCCGCGAGCTCCGCGGACGGGGACGCGGGC
>NZ_RPRY01000394.1 GCF_003949795.1 Streptomyces sp. WAC06614 | reverse complement strand
GCCGAGGGCCGGGGGCCCGGAGCTCAGCCGAGGTCAGGCCCGGGGGCCGGGGGTGGGCGAGGCCCGTGTTGTCAGGTGAGCTTGGAGACGTCGCGGACCGCGCCCTTGTCCGCACTCGTCGCCATGGCCGCATAGGCCTTCAGCGCGGCCGAGACCTTGCGCTGGCGGTTGCGCGGAGCGTAGACGCCGGCCAGGGCCTCGCGACGGGTGGCCAGGGTGGCCTCGTCGACCAGGAGGTCGATCTGGCGGTTCGGGATGTCGATGCGGATGCGGTCGCCGTCCTCGACCAGGGCGATCGTGCCGCCCGAGGCCGCCTCCGGCGAGGCGTGGCCGATCGACAGGCCGGAGGTGCCGCCCGAGAAGCGGCCGTCCGTGACCAGGGCGCAGGTCTTGCCCAGGCCGCGGCCCTTCAGGAACGACGTCGGGTAGAGCATCTCCTGCATGCCGGGGCCGCCGCGCGGGCCCTCGTAGCGGATGACGACCACGTCGCCCGCCTTGACCTGCTTGGTCAGGATCTTCTCGACCGCCTCGTCCTGCGACTCGCAGACGACCGCGGGGCCCTCGAAGGTCCAGATGGACTCGTCCACGCCGGCCGTCTTCACGACGCAGCCGTCCTCGGCGATGTTGCCGCGCAGGACCGCCAGGCCGCCGTCCTTGCTGTACGCGTGCTCGACGGAGCGGATGCAGCCGTGCTCGGCGTCCAGGTCGAGGGCGTCCCAGCGCTCGGACTGGGAGAAGGCGGTGGCGGAGCGCTTGCAGCCGGGGGCCGCGTGCCACAGTTCCATGGCCTCGGGCGACGCCGTGCCACCGCGGGCGTCCCAGGTGCCGAGCCAGTCCTCCAGGTTCTTCGAGTGGACCGTCGTGACGTCCTTGTTCAGCAGCCCGCCGCGGTGGAGTTCGCCGAGGATGGCGGGGATGCCGCCGGCCCGGTGGACGTCCTCCATGTAGTACGTGCCGCCGGGAGCGACGTTCGGGGCGACCTTGGCCAGGCACGGCACGCGCCGCGAGACCTCGTCGATGTCCTTGAGGTCGTAGTCCAGGCCCGCCTCCTGCGCGGCGGCCAGCAGGTGCAGGATCGTGTTCGTGGAGCCGCCCATGGCGATGTCCAGGGCCATGGCGTTCTCGAAGGCCTGGCGGGTGGCGATGTTGCGCGGCAGGACGGACTCGTCGCCGTCCTCGTAGTAGCGCTTGGTGATCTCCACGACCGTGCGGCCGGCGTTCTCGTACAGGGCGCGGCGGGCGGTGTGGGTGGCGAGGACCGAGCCGTTGCCGGGGAGGGCCAGGCCGATGGCCTCGGCGAGGCAGTTCATGGAGTTGGCGGTGAACATGCCGGAACAGGAGCCGCAGGTGGGACAGGCGTTCTCCTCGATGCGGAGCACGTCCTCGTCGGAGACGTTCTCGTTGGAGGCGTCCACCATCGCGTCGATCAGGTCCAGCTTGCGGACCGTGCCGTCGACCAGGACGGCCTGGCCGGCCTCCATCGGGCCGCCGGAGACGAAGACCACGGGGATGTTGAGGCGCATCGCGGCCATCAGCATGCCGGGGGTGATCTTGTCGCAGTTGGAGATGCAGATCAGGGCGTCGGCGCAGTGCGCCTCGACCATGTACTCCACGCTGTCGGCGATCAGGTCGCGGGAGGGGAGCGAGTACAGCATGCCGCCGTGGCCCATCGCGATGCCGTCGTCGACGGCGATGGTGTTGAACTCGCGCGGGACGGCGCCGGCGGCGCGGATGGCGTCGGAGACGATCCGGCCGACGGGGGCGAGGTGGGTGTGCCCGGGGACGAACTCGGTGAAGGAGTTGGCCACCGCGATGATCGGCTTGCCGATGTCCTCGCTCGCTACGCCCGACGCGCGCATGAGCGCACGAGCGCCTGCCATGTTGCGGCCGTGGGTGACGGTGCGGGACCTCAGCTCGGGCATCGGGTACTCCCCATGATGGCGGCGGCGCTCACGCGCCTGCCGCGTCCGTGGATATGGCTCGGATACGAGGCTACGCCTCCTGGCCCGGGATACGGACGGCTTGTCCGGATGCCGGGACGGGAGGATCAGCCCTCGGTCAGGTACCGCTGGAGGGTGGGGGCCACCAGCTCGACGATCTTCTCGGGGTCCGCGGAGGCCAGCGGCTCGACCTGGACGACGTAGCGCAGGACCGCGATGCCGACCATGTGGGAGGCGGCGAGCTCGGCCCGGAAGGTGGGGTCGGGGACGTCGAGGTCGGCGGCGACCCGCTCCAGCAGGCGGCGCAGGACCAGGTCGCGCAGGACCCGGGCGGCGGCCTCGTGGGTGAGGGCCGAGCGGATCACGGCCAGGAGCGGGGCCCGGGTGACGGGGTTCTCCCAGATGCCGAGGAAGTAGCGGACCAGGCGCTCGCCGATGCCGTCGGGGCCGGTGCCCAGGATCTGCGGGACCAGGACGGCCGGCTCCAGGCTCAGCTCGATGGTGTCGGCGAACAGCTCGTCCTTGCTGCCGAAGTAGTGGTGGATCAGGGCGGGGTCCACCCCGGCCGTCTTGGCGATCCCGCGCAGCGAGGTCTTGTCGTAGCCGCGCGCGGCGAACTCGGAGCGGGCGGCGAGGCGGATCCGCTCCATGGCGCCGGGGCCGTTGTCGGCCTCGTCCTGGCGGGGCCGGCGCGGCCCCGGCCGCTGCTCGCCGCCAGGTGCAGCCGGGTGAAGGCCAGGGCCTCGGCGAGGTCGGCCTCGCGCTCGGCGGAGGACATGGCCCGGCGGGTGTTGACCTCGATGACGACGTGCCCGCCGAAACCGGTCCGGGCGAGGCGTTCGAGCAGTTCGGCGCACGGCTGGGTGCCACGGCCGGGTACGAGGTGCTCGTCCTTGCTGGAGCCGTTGCCGTCGGCGAGGTGGACGTGGGCGAGGCGCTCGCCCATGCGGTCGATCATCGCGGTGGCGTCGGTGCGGGCGGTCGCGGTGTGCGAGAGGTCGATCGTGAAGTGGCGGTAGTCGTCCTTGGTGACGTCCCACTCGGGCGCGTACGCGAGCATCTCGCGGTCGCGGTAGCGCCAGGGGTACATGTTCTCGACGGCGAAGCGGACGTCGGTCTCCTCGGCCATCCGCCAGATCCCGCCCACGAACTCGCGGCTGTACTGGCGCTGCCAGCGGAACGGCGGGTGCACGACGACGGTGGACGCGCCGAGCCGTTCGGCCGCGGAGCGGGCGCGCTGGAGCTTGGTCCACGGGTCGGTGGACCACACCCGCTGGGTGATCAGCAGGCAGGGGGCGTGGATGGCGAGGACGGGCACGCCGTGGTGGTCGGAGAGCCGGCGCAGGGCGTCGACGTCCTGGCTGACGGGGTCGTTCCAGACCATGACCTCGACGCCGTCGTAGCCGAGGCGCGCGGCGATCTCGAAGGCCGTCGCCGTGGACTCCGGATAGACGGAGGCGGTGGACAGGGCGACCTTCGCGTCCGGGATGCGCACCACTGGTTCTGCCACGAGGGACAGGGTACGGGGCGCGTGTTCGGGCCGCCGGTAGTGGTCGGCCACCGGGCCGGACGCCGACGGGCGACGCCAGGCCCACGCCACCGGCCGGGGTCGGCCACCGGACCGACGGCGGGCCGGTGCCGGCGGCCGGGGCGGGCCGGTGCCGGCGGCCCGGGCGGGCCGGCCCGGGCGCCGGCGGGTCAGGCGCCCGTGGTCGGCAGGTGGTCCAGGCGGCGGAGGATGACGCCCTCGCGCAGGGCCCAGGGGCAGATCTCCACGTCGTCCACGCCGAACAGGTCCATGGCGCCTTCGGCGACCAGCGCCCCCGCCAGCAGCTGCCGGGCCCGGCCCTCCGAGACGCCGGGCAGGGTGCAGCGCTCGGCGACCGTCATCGTGGCCAGCCGCGGCACCCACTCCTCCAGCGACTTGCGGCTCAGCGTGCGCGGCACGTACAGGCCCTCGGCGGATCGGGCGGCGCCCGCGATCCGGGCGAGCTGCTTGAAGGTCTTGGACGTGGCGACCACGTGGTCCGGGGCTCCGAGCCGGGTGAACTCGCCGACCGCCCGGGCGATCTGCGCCCGCGCGTGCCGCCGCAGCGCCCGTACGTCGTCCGGCTGCGGCGGGTCGCCGGGCAGCCAGCCCGCCGTCAGCCGGCCGGCGCCCAGCGGCAGCGACACCGCGGCGTCGGGCTCCTCGTCCATGCCCAGCGCGATCTCCAGCGAGCCCCCGCCGATGTCCAGGACCAGCAGCTTGCCCGCCGACCAGCCGAACCAGCGGCGTACCGCCAGGAACGTCAGCCGGGCCTCGTCCTCGCCGCTGAGCGCCTGGAGGTCCACGCCCGTCTCGGTACGGACCCGCTCCAGCACCGCGTCGGCGTTGGTGGCCTCGCGCACGGCCGAGGTCGCGAAGGGCAGGACGTCCTCGCACCCCTTGTCCTCGGCGGCCTGCACCGCGCCCGCGATGACCGTGACGAGCCGCTCGACGCCCTCGTCGGTGACGGCGCCGTGCTCGTCGAGCAGCTCCGCCAGCCGCAGTTCCACCTTGTGCGAGTGCGCCGGAAGCGGACGCGCACCGGGGTGCGCGTCCATCACCAGCAGGTGGACCGTGTTCGAACCCACGTCAAGGACACCGAGTCTCATACGCGAAACGCTACTGGCACGGACGCGGACGGGTGACCTTAGGGGCGCTTAGGCTTGGGTTTGTGCCAGACACGAAGAAGGCCAAGAGCAAGAAGTCCGGTAAGTCCGGTGAGACCGGCACGTCCGGTAAGACCGCTACGACCGGCCGGCCCGGCAAGGCCGGCAAGGCCCCCGGCACCGGTGGGACCGGCCCGGCCGAGGGCGTCGCGGTCGCGTTCCGCCCCGAGCCCGACGAGAAGGGCCTGGACTTCGCGCGGGCCTGGGTGGAGTTCCCCGACCCCGCCGACGACGAGCAGGTCTTCCGCTGCGACCTGACCTGGCTGACCTCCCGCTGGACCTGCATCTTCGGCAAGGGCTGCCAGGGCATCCAGGAGGGCCGCGCCGACGACGGCTGCTGCACGCTCGGCGCGCACTTCTCCGACGAGGACGACGAGGCCCGGGTGGCCGGGCACGTGGCCCGGCTGACGCCGGAGCTGTGGCAGTTCCACGAGGTGGGCACGGCCTCCGGCTGGACCCAGCTCGACGACGACGGGGAGAAGCAGACCCGCCGCTGGAAGGGTTCGTGCATCTTCCAGAACCGGCCCGGTTTCCCCGGTGGCGCCGGCTGCTCACTGCACATCCTGGCGCTGCGGGAGGGCCGCGAGCCGCTGGAGACCAAGCCGGACGTGTGCTGGCAGCTGCCGATCCGGCGCACGTACGACTGGATCGACCGGCCCGACGACACCCGGGTGCTGCAGATCTCCATCGGTGAGTACGACCGGCGCGGCTGGGGCCCGGGCGGTCACGACCTGCACTGGTGGTGCACGTCGGCGACCTCCGCGCACGGGGCCGGCGAGCCGGTCTACGTGTCGTACCGGGCGGAACTGACCGAGCTGATGGGCAAGGCGGGCTACGACGCCCTGGTCGAGCTGTGCGAGGCACGGCTCGCCTCGCTGCTGCCGATGGCCCCGCACCCGGCCGACCCCCCGGCCCCGGCGCAGGACGCGGCCCGGGGCAAGGGCCGGGCCTAGGCCGCCGGCCCGGGCCTGCGGCCGGTCCCTGAGCCCCGCGGGCCGCGTACGGCGCCGCGTACGGCGCGCGGCGTGCGACGGGTCAGCCGGTCGGGGTGGCCGACGGGTCGGCCGGGGCCGGGCTGCCGGTGCCCTGCGTGGCGGTCGGTTCCGGGTCCGGGGTGGTCGGCGTGGGCGTGGGCGTCGGGGTCGGCGTGGGTGTCGGCCCGGGGGGCGT
>NZ_RPRY01000393.1 GCF_003949795.1 Streptomyces sp. WAC06614 | reverse complement strand
CGTGGGACAGCGGTGAAGGGGGTGGCCCGGGGGCAGGGGCCTCGGACCCGGTGGCGTGGTCGGGTGGTGCGGCCCCTCCGGGACGGGTCAGCGGCGACGCGTGGTCACCGTCTTCTCCACCGCGAACAGCTCCTCCTCCACATGGTCCAGCGCCAGCCGCAACGCCCCGGTCGCCACCGCCGCCTCGCCCAGGAGCGACAGCGCCACCCGCGGCGGCCGCAGGCAGTACCGGGCCAGCTCCCGCCGCAGCGGTTCGAGCACCCCGTCCAGGCCCGCGGCCCAGCCGCCGACCACCACCAGCTCCGGGTCCATCGCCAGCACCAGCGCAGCGACATCGTGCACCAGCCGCTGGATGAACCGTTCCAGCGCGGCCACCGCCCGCTCGTCCCCCCGTTTGGCCCGGGCGAACACCTCCGCCACCGCCTGCTCGTCCAGCGGATGCAACGGCTCGCCCGTCGTGGACAACAGCTTCTCCGGACGCGCCTCACGCCCCAGCAGGTGCAGCGCGCCGATCTCGCCCGCCGCCCCGCCGAACCCCCGGTGCAACCGCCCGCCGATCAACGAACCCGCACCTGGGCTCAGCCCCGCCATCACGAACACCATGTCGTCGGTGTCCTGCGCGGCCCCCTTCCAGTGCTCGCCGACCGCCGCCGCGTTCGCGTCGTTCTCCACCCGCACCGGGCACCGGAACGACCGCTTCAGCCGATCGCCCAGCGGCAACCCCGTCCACCCGGGCAGCGCCGTGCCCAGCCGTACGGTGCCGTCCGCCTCCACGATCCCCGGGCTCGCGACGCCCACCGCACGCAGCGAGTCCCGCGGCACCCCGGCCCGCCGCAGCAGGTCGGCCACGCACGCCCGGACCTTCTCCAGCCGCTCGTCGGCCGAGGCCGTCTCGGCGACCTCCTTCGTGCCCGCGCCGATCACCCGCCCGTCCAGCCCCGACAGCAGCGCCGCGACCCGGTGCGAGCCGATCTCCACTCCGAGCAGATGGCCGGCCTCGGTCCGGAACCGGTACCGCCGCGCCGGCCGCCCCTGGCGCCGGGCGCCCTCCTCAGGGACCGCCTCGACCACCAGCCCGGTGGCGATCAGCCCTTCCACGACCCCCTCCACGGTGGGCCGCGACAACCCGGTCACCCGGGTGAGGTCGGTGAGCGTCGGCGAACCGGCCGCGCGCAGTGCCCTGAGCACCACCGCGGAATTGATCCGCCGGAGCAGAGAGGGATCCCCGCCGGTCAGCTGCCCCAACGTGTGTCCTCCCAGCTAGCGCGCCTGTCAGCCGGATCGTACTGCGCGGTCAGGACGGCGGCGAGAACCCACCCCCGCGCGATCAGCCGCAGCACCGCTCCCTCCCGTTCGGTGAGCGCGGCCCGCTCCAGCACGTTCCGTGCCTCCCGGTTCCCGTACTCGGCTGCCAGCGACCGCACCGCGGCCGGGAACAGCAGGGTCTCCCCTTCCGCCACCAGCCGCACCGCGTGCACGATCTCCGAGGGCCTGGCCCGCTTCAGCAGGAACCCGTCCGCCCCGGCCCGCAGGGCCTTGTAGACGTACTCGTCGTTCTCGAAGGTGGTGACCACCAGGATCTTCGGCGGGTCGGAGATCGTCCTCAGCACCACCCGGGTCGCCTCGATCCCGTCCATCAGCGGCATCCGTACGTCCATCGCCACGACGTCCGGCCGCAGTTGACGGACCAGCGGGACGACCGCCGCGCCGTCGGCGGCCTCACCCACCACCTCGATGTCGGGCTGCGCCTCCAGAACGGCACGCAGACCTGCGCGGACCAGCGGTTCGTCGTCGACGAGAAGTACGGTGATGGGCACCCGGTCAGGGTATTCGCTCCAGCGGAAGCCGCACGCGCACCCTCCAACTCTCCTCGTGCGGGCCCGACTCGGCCTTCCCGCCCAGCAGCGCCGCCCGCTCCCGCATCCCGCGCAACCCCGACCCGGTGCCCGCCATCAGCTGCGGACGGCCCTCAGGCAAGGGATTGGTCACCTCCAGATCGAGCCGGCCGGCTCCGACCTCCACGCGCACCCGCACCGGCACCGGACCGCAGTGACGCAGGACGTTGGTGAGCGCCTCCTGCAGGATCCGGTACCCCTCACGGGTGATCGGCCCCGGCAACTTCTCCAGTGGCCCCGACAGTTCCGCATCCACCTCCGCCCCGGACGACCGCGCCGATTCCAGCAGCCGGTCCGCCTCCCGCAGCGTCGGCCGCTGCGACGGCGGCTGCGCCGACTCCCGCAGCACCAGCAGCACCCGCTCCAGGTCCTCCAGCGCGGCCCGGCCGGTCTCCTCGATCGCGGCCAGCGCCCGTTCGGTGAACGCGGGGTCCCCCGCCGCCCGTGCCGCCCCGGCCTGCATCACGGCCACGGTCAGCGCGTGCCCGATCGAGTCGTGCAGTTCGCGCGCGATCCGGTTCCGCTCCAGCAGGTCCTCCGTACGCTTCTCCAGCTGCGTCATCCGCTCGGCCGCCGAAGGCCCCAGCAGCCGGCCGGCGATCGCGGTGGTCAGCTGCCCCAGGAGGACCACGATCAGCCAGAGCAGGACCAGCGCCACGGGCACCAGGAACGGGCACAGCCAGCGCGGAGGCAGCGCGGGCAGCACGGTCGCCAGCAAGGAGTCGTCGCCCGGCGGCAGGCCCCAGGACCTCTGCACGAGCTCGACCGCCATGGCGGGCAGCCAGACCGTGGGCAACATCGCCAGGAACGCGATGACCAGCCGCATCTCCAGCCACAGCACGGTGCGCCACCGGTCGCCCCACCTGGCCGACGGGGACGTGGAGATGAGCGGAGCGTCCGCCGCCCGGCCGGACGGGAGGAGCAGGAACTGGGCCTGGAGGCCCTCCGCCACACGCACCCAGGGGATCAGCCCGAAGGGCGCGACGATCAGCGCCGGGAACCACGGCGCCTCCGGCTCGATGAACATCCATACGGCGACTATGAGGACGGGCGTGAGGAGGTGGACCCAGCGGGTGTAGGTGATGCCTTGGAGCGGGGCGCGGACGAAGCGGTTCATGGCTGCATCGTGGCAGTTGACCCGGGCCCCGCGTCTCCCCCGTGCGGGGGAGACGATCCCCCCGCACGGGGGAGGAACGGGAGGGGGGCCGGACGCGAACCTTGAGCCATGAACCGCATCGAGATCCGCGAACTCACCAAGGAATACGGCAGGACCCGTGCCGTGGACCACCTCACCTTCGACGTCCTGCCGGGACGGGTCACCGGCTTCCTCGGCCCCAACGGCGCCGGCAAGTCCACCACGATGCGCCTGCTGCTGGGGCTGGACCGGCCGACCTCCGGCACCGCCACCGTCGGGGGACGCGCGTTCACCGCTCTGCGGGAGCCGCTCCACCACGTGGGCGCCCTCCTGGACGCCCAGGCGGCGCACGGCGGCCGGACCGCCCGGGACCACCTCCTCACCCTCGCCACCAGCAACCGCATCCCACACAGGAAGGTCGTGGAGGTCCTGGAACGGGCTGGTCTGGCGACCGTGGCCGGGCGCCGGGTGAAGACCTTCTCCCTGGGCATGCGCCAGCGCCTCGGCATCGCCGCCGCACTACTCGGTGACCCCGGCGTACTGCTCCTGGACGAGCCGACCAACGGCCTCGACCCCGAAGGCATCATCTGGATCCGCGAGCTGATGCGCGAACTCGCCGCCGAGGGGCGCACGGTCCTCGTCTCCAGCCACCTGATGGGGGAGACGTCCCTGATGGCCGACCACCTGGTCGTCCTCGGCCGGGGCAGACTGCTGGCCGACATGTCGATGAAGGACTTCATCGATGCGCACAGCACCGCCCGGGTCCGTGTCCGGACCACCGACCCGGTCCGTCTGCGGGCCTCCCTCGCCCGCGAAGGGCTGGAGCTGGCCGACGGCGAGGACGGGTGCTGGACCGTGGACGGCACGACGGCCGAGCACATCGGCGGCCTGGCGGCCCGCGAGGGCATACCCGTGCTGCAACTGGCCGACGAGCGGGCCTCGCTGGAGCAGGCCTACCTCGGTCTCACCGCCGACCACGCCGAGTTCGCCGCAACTCCCCATTGACCCCGACCATCACCGTCGCCCGTACCTCAGGAGGTTTCGCCATGAGCTCCGCTCTGCCCACCGTCCCCGTCCTGCACTCGGAATGGATCAAGATACGGTCCCTGCGCGGCACGCTCGGGGCACTGACAGCCGTGTGCGTGGCCACCGTGGGCATCCAGACCCTCACCGCCGCGGCGATCGGCGAGGCCGAGGCCGGCAGCATGGGGGAGGATCCGCTGCTCGCGGCCTTCTACGGGCTCAACTTCGGGCAGATAGCCGCCTTCGCGTTCGGAGCCAGTGCCTTCGCGGCCGAGTTCCATCACGGCGCCCTGCGGAACACACTGACCGCGGTGCCCGACCGGACCCGCTTCTACCTGTCGAAGATCACGATGATCGCCGTCCTGTCCCTGCTGATCGGTGAGGTCACCGGATTCGCCACGTTCGTCGCGGGCCAGCAGTTCATGGGTCCCTACGCCATGGAACTGGGCGCCGAGGGCACGGTCCGGGCGGCGGTCGGGTGCGGCATCTACCTGATGCTCATGGCGCTGTTCGCGGCCGGGCTGACGGCCGTGCTCCGCAACACGGCGCTGGTGCTGAGCCTCCTCATACCCTTCGTCCTGATCGTCTCGTTCGTCATCGGTGAGGCCGCCGGCGGGTTCGCCCAGTTTATGCCCGACCGTGCGGGCCAGATGGTCCTGCGCATCGACCAGCACGGCGACCTGGGGCCCTGGACCGGGCTGGGGGTGCTGGCGCTGTGGGCCGGTGCCGCGGTGGTCGGCGGGTGGCTCGCGATCCGACGCCGGGACGTGTGACGCCAGGCCAGTTGTCAGTGCCGCCCGAGATACTGACGGCATGACCACTGCAGAGCATCTCGAGACGATCGACCGGCTCCGGACGCGTGACTTCCCCGACGTCCGGAGGCGGTCCGAGGTGGGCGTGAGCGGCCCCGGCTACCACCTCGCGGAGCTGGGCGGGAGCCGTTGGTACGGCGACGAGGACGCGGCCGACCGGACGGTGGGGGAGGAGCAGACCGCGGCCGAGTTCGAGGCGCTGCGCCAGTTGCTGGAGGAGCGGTGGGGAAAGGGGGACCCGTTCTCCGTGCTGGGTCTGAGGGCGCGGGCGCTCACCGAGGAACTGCCGCAGCCGTGGCGGGACGTGTGCGGGACCACCGAGCACGTGGACCTGTGGCGGGTCGAGGAGCGGTGGGTCGCCCTGTACGAGGCGCAGTGGGGGGCCGACCACTCGCCCCAGGTGACGGCCGTCGTGACCGTGGTCGAGCCGCCGTAGGGCCGCGTCGCCCGGGGCCGTGGCGGGAAGAATCCCGGCAGCCAGGTCTGCCGGCCGATGCGGGGGGACGATGGAGCGACAGGTCCAGGAGATCGAGCTGCCGGGCGGGGAGACGGTGCTGGCCCGGGTCAGTGTGCTCCGCCCGGACGAGGTGCCGGACACGGAGGGGGACTTCGGCTACGAGGACGTCAGCGCGCTGGAGCAGCTGACGGCCCGGGTGGACCGGCTGGGCGAGCTGGTCAGCGGTCTGGGGGCGGCGGTGCTGCGGGCCGCGGAGGCGGCCGCCCCGGACGAGATCAGCGCCACCTTCGGCATCGAGCTGGTGGCGCGGCCGGGCAGAGCCGTGGCGATGCTCGCCGACGGGGAGGCGACGGCCGCCATCTCGGTCACCCTCACCTGGCGCCCACGGGACCGCCCGGCGCCGGGAGCGGCTGCGGGGGACGGCCGCTGAGGGCGGCGCGGCCCGCGGCGCCGGAGCTGGCAGCAGCTCGGCGTCCGCGGGCCGGGGGTGACGACGGCCTCGGGGGGCCGGGTGGCCGACCGGGGGCCCGTAGCGGGG
>NZ_RPRY01000392.1 GCF_003949795.1 Streptomyces sp. WAC06614 | reverse complement strand
CCACGGTCCCCCGCCCCGGTCCCGCCGCCGCGACCGGCCTGCGGCCCCCCGCGGGCCCCGACCGGCCCGACCCGCCCGGAGCCGCTGACGACCGCCCGGCCGTGCTGTTACTCCACGGACTGATGGGCCGTGCCTTCCACTGGGCCGGCACCGCCCGCTGGCTCGCCGCCGGCCACCGCGTCGTCGCCCTCGACCAGCGCGGCCACGGCCAGAGCGAGCGCCCCGCCGCCGGCCCGTACACCCGCGAGGCCTTCGTCGCCGACGCCGAGGCCGCCATAGAGCAGCTCGGCCTCGCCCCCGTCACCCTCGTCGGTCACTCCATGGGCGCCCTGACCGCTTGGCAGCTCGCCGCCCGCCGCCCCGACCTGGTGCGTGGCCTCGTCATCTGCGACATGCGGGCCTCCGCGCTCGGCGCGGCCTCCCAGCGACAGTGGGAGGAGTGGTTCAGCCGCTGGCCGCTCCCCTTCCCCACGCAGGACGCCGCCCGCCGCTGGTTCGGCGAGGACGACCCCTGGGTGGAGCGCCCCAACCCCGGCCGCGGCGACTTCTTCGCCGAGGTCATGCACGAGGCGGAGGACGGCTGGCGCCCGCTGTTCTCCCGCCGCCAGATGCTCACCGCCCGCGAGACCTGGGTCTACGACGCCCACTGGGAGGAGCTCGCCCAGGTCCGCTGCCCGACCCTGGTCGTGCGCGGTCTCGACGGCGAGCTGGGCCGCGCCGAGGCCCAGGAGATGGTCCGGGTGCTGCCCGCCGGCCAGTACGCCGAGATCCCCGACGCCGGCCACTACCTCCACTACGACCAGCCCGACGCCTGGCGCGCCGCCCTGGAACCCTTCCTGAACGCCGTACCGGCCGGCCCCTGAACGCCGCGCGGACGCCCGGTCCACCCCACCCCCGTGGCGGTGGCCCGAGCGCCCGCACCGACCCCGCCGGCGCACGAGGCCCCGGACGGGCCCGGCCTCAGCCCTTGCTGACGGCCTGGAGGATCTCCGGCAGGCTCGTGGCGACCTTCCGGGCGCCGAGCTTCAGCCCCGCCCAGGTGGCCAGCAGCCCGTACAGGACACCCACCGGGAGGACGACCCACAGCAGCGCGTGCGCACCCGCCACGTGCAGCCCCACGGTCAGTGCGATCAGCGGCACGCACAGCACCGCGGCCGACAGCATGCCGCCGAAGATGCCCGCCCACGCCAGCCCCGCCTGCCCCGGCGCGACGTTCTTGAACGCCCCCTCCGACGGGATCGAGTACGGGTAGTACGCCGAGGCCAGCGCGCCCGTGCACAGCATCGCGCCGAGCAGCCCCAGCGCCAGGCCCAACGCCTCCGGCAGCGCCGGCCAGTTGCCCACCAGCCCGGCCGTGACCGCCGTGACCAGCACCGTGTACGGCACGGTGACCAGCGCCAGCGCGAAGGCCCGCCCGCGCAGTTCGACGTAGGCGTCGCGCGGCGAGGAGATGGTCTGGGCGACCATCCAGAACGCGGAGGTGTCCTGGCCGAACTGGTTGTACATCTGCACGCCCAGCATGCCCGCGCCGAAGCACGCCAGATAGACGGACCCGGTGCCCTGCAGGGCGTTGAAGACCGGCACGATCAGACCGATGGCGAGCGCGGTCACCCAGGCCGACTTGGTCTTCGGGTCACGCACGACGTAGCGCAGGGTGCGCTGCATCACCGTGCCGGTACGGCCACCGGGCAGCAGCGCCCACGCCCCGCCGCCCGACGCCCGCTCCTTCTCCGGGGCGGCCGCGGCCACCGTGGAACCGTCCGGGGTGACCATCAGCTTGGTCAGACCGCGCTCCCAGGCGAACACCAGCAGCGCCAGCGCCACCAGGGTCAGCACCAGTTGGACCGCCGCCCGCCCGTACGCGCCGGCGCTGACGGAGTCCACCATCCCGAGCGCGGTGGCCGGCGGGAGCCAGCGCAGGACCGCCTCCACCGGCTCCAGCGAGCTCAGGCCGCCGGCCTGGGTGAGGCGCTGGCCCGCGAAGTTGGCGAGCTGGGCGCCCACCGCGATCAGCAGACCGCTGAGCACCGCCAGGTCACGCCCCTTGCGGCTGTTCAGCAGCCGCACGTTGGCGGTGGCCACCGCACGCGCCAGCGCCACGCACACGAGCAGCAGCAGCGGCACGGCCAGCACCCCCGCCACCACGGCGGCCGGCCCGTGGGCCACCGCGACCACCGCGCCGACGGCCAGGCACAGGGTGAAGAACGGGCCGATGCCGATCAGCGAGGACACCAGCAGCGCCCGCACCATCGGCCGCGGCCGCAACGGCAGCATCACCAGCCGCGACGGGTCGAGGGTCTCGTCCCCGGCCGCGAAGAACAGCGGCATGAACGCCCAGCTCAGCCCCAGGATCGCGGCGAGCACCACGACCGCCGTGCCCGCATGCGCGTGTCCGCGCAGCACCGACAGGACGAGCACCACCACGGCGGCGGCCAGCAGCGCGAGGACGGCCGAGCCGACGAAGGCCGCCTTGCGCTTGGAGGACCCCTTGAGCCCGTTGCGCAGCAGCGCCAGCTTCAGCCGGACGAACGTCGAGGTCAGCGAAGGTGCGGGGGCGGCGGCCCGGGCCGCCGGGGCGGCCGGGGCCGCAGGAGTGGCGGTGCTCATCGTCCGCCGCCCAGCCAGTCCAGCGCCGCACCGGCGTCGCGGCCCTGGGCGCCGACCAGTTCGAGGAAGGCGTTCTGCAGGGACGGCGCGGCGCCCCGTACGTCGGCGAGCGGGCCCGCGGCCCGGATCCGGCCGCCGGCCATCACGGCGACCCAGTCGCACAGCGACTCGACCAGCTCCATGACGTGCGAGGAGAAGACGACGGTGGCGCCGGAGGCGGTGTAGCGCTCCAGCACCCCGCGGATGGTCTGCGCCGACACCGGGTCCACGCCCTCGAAGGGCTCGTCCAGGAACAGCACGTCCGGGTTGTGCAGCAGCGCGGCCGCCAGGCCGATCTTCTTGCGCATGCCCGTCGAGTAGTCCACGACCAGCTTGTGCTGGGAGCCCGCGAGGTCCAGGACCTCCAGGAGCTGCGTCGCCCGCTGGTCCACCTCGTCACCCGGCAGCCCGCGCAAGCGGCCCATGTAGCCGAGCAGTTCCCGGCCGGAGAGCCGCTCGAAGAAGCGCATGCCCTCGGGCAGCACCCCGATCCGCGACTTCACCGCGGCCGGGTCCTGCCACACGTCGTGCCCGGCGACCTCCACACGGCCCTGGTCCGGGCGGAGCAGCCCGGTCACCATCGACAAGGTGGTGGTCTTGCCGGCCCCGTTGGGTCCGACCAGTCCGACGAACTGCCCGGCGGGCAGCTCCAGATCGATCCCCGCGACGGCGATCTGCTCACCGAAGCGCTTCCACAGTCCTTCTATACGTACGGCGGGTGCGGTCCGTACCGCCCCGTCCGCCCCCTGGGCCCCGGCCATGATCAGCCCTGCTCTCTCGTTCTGTCCCCGTTGGTCGTCATCACCTTAGGTACAGGTCGGGAGGGGGGAGCAGTTACGAATGTCATGACTTCGGGACGAGGTACGCCCGCCGCGCGGACCGGTACGCCGGGCGTGCGGGACCGGTACGCCGGGCGTGCGGGGACTACGCGCGCCGGGCGCGCGCCGCCGCCGCGTCCCGTCCGCAGGCGTACGCGAGCGCGTCGACGAGTTCCTCGGCGTCGGGCAGCCAGCGGTTGGCGGGCGTCGGACGCATCGCCCACTGCACCGAGCCCTGGAGCCCGTACCGGGTCGGCGGCGCGGCCACGTACTCGCCCTCGCCCCGCGCCCGCAGGTCCAGCGAGGCCGGCGGCCAGCCCAGTTTGCGGACGAGGTCGGGCAGCTTCGCCCCGGCGCCGGGCAGCACGAAGAACATCATCCGCCGGTCCGGGGTGCGGGTGACCGGGCCCACCGTCAGCTCCAGCCGCTCCATCCGCGCCAGCGCGAGGAAACCGGCGGTCTCCGCGACGTCGATCACGTCGAACGTGCGGCCGGTGGGCAGCAGGATCGACGCCTGGGGGTGCCGGGACCACATCCGCCGGACCTGTACGGCACTGCCCGTGGCCTGCGCCGCCCAGTCCTTCACCGCCGGGTGCGCCCCCGGCGCCGTGCAGTCCTCACCGCCCCCGCAGGAGCACAGTTCCCTGCCGTCACCCGCCTCCAGCCAGGTGCCGGCCAACACATCCCAGTGCCGCTCTTCCGCGTACCGCACGGCATGGTCCAGCAGCGCCTCGCCGCGCTGCTTGGGGATGGGTGCGGTCTCCGTGACTCCGATCGTCTCTTCCACGCCCTTCACAACTCCCCCCGTCACCGGGGGTTACGGGCCCGCCCCCGCCGGCCGCCGGAGCATCGATCCTGCACGCGGGGCGCATCGGTGCACGGACGGGGGCGCGTAGGGGGACGGCGAGCGGGGAGTGGGTAGCGACACGTCGCAGAGCGGAAGATTCTCCGCCAATCAGCCGGGAAGTGATCATTCGAACGATCACCCGCGGCCACAGGGGGTTTTCATGGCAGCCAGGCCTCTCGTCGCCCGCCAGCCGAACGAACGGTTGCAGGCGCTCATCCAGGAAGCCGGGTGCTCCAACGCCGGGCTCGCCCGCCGCGTGAACATGTGCGGCGCCGAGCACGGTCTCGATCTCCGGTACGACAAGACGTCCGTGGCCCGCTGGCTGCGGGGGCAGCAGCCACGCGGCCGGGCACCCGGAATCATCGCCGAGGCGCTGGGCCGCAAGCTCGGCCGGACCGTCACCATCGACGAGATCGGCATGGCCAACGGCAAGAACCTCGCCTCCGGTGTGGGCCTGCAGTTCTCCCCGACCGTGGTCGGGGCCATCGAGCAGGTCTGCGAGCTGTGGCGCAGCGACGTCGGCCGGCGGGACTTCCTCGCCGGGTCGAGCGTGGCCGCGTCCGCGCTGGTCGAGCCCAGCCGGGACTGGCTGATCACCGGGGCCGACACCCAGGTGGCCCGGCACGGCGGATCGCGGGTCGGGATGTCCGACGTGGACGCGGTCCGGGCCACCACCGAGGCCCTGGTCGACCTCGACCACCGCTTCGGCAGCGGCCATGTCCGGCCGGTGGTCGTGCACTACCTCAACAGCGTGGTGTCCGGCCTGATCGGCGGCTCGTACCGGGAGTCGGTCGGCCGGGCGCTGTTCGCGGCCGTGGCCCGGCTGACCGAACTGGCCGGCTACATGGCGGTGGACACCGGGCAGCCCGGGCTGGCCCAGCGCTACTACATCCAGGCCCTGCGGCTGGCCCAGGCCGCCGGCGACCGGGCGTACGGCGGCTACGTGCTGGCCGCGTCGA
Organism: Streptomyces sp. WAC06614; assembly: GCF_003949795.1. Lineage (GTDB taxonomy): Bacteria > Actinomycetota > Actinomycetes > Streptomycetales > Streptomycetaceae > Streptomyces. Next base: position 626 of record NZ_RPRY01000392.1, on the reverse strand, counting down.
TGAGCCATCTGGCCGCGGAGCTGGGCAACCCGCGGGAGATCGCGCAGCTCGCGCGGGCGGCGCAGGAGGGTACGCGCGGGCAGGTCACGCCGCGGGCCGAGGCGATGTTCTACGCGGCCGAGGCGCGGGGTCACGCGCTGCTGGGCGATGCCCGGGCCACGGCCGTGCTGTCCTCGCGGGCGGTGACCGCGCTGGAGCGGGCCGAGCCGGAGTCCGGCGACGACCCGGTGTGGATCCGGCACTTCGACGAGGCCTATCTCGCGGACGAGCTCGCGCACTGCCACCGCGACCTGGGGCAGGCGGAGGCGGCGGCGAAGCAGGCGGAGGCGGCGTTGCGGGCCCTGCCGGAGGGCAAGGCCCGCAGACGGGCCATCGGGATGCTGCTGCTCGCGGCGGCGCAGGTGCAGCAGCGGGAGGTGGAGCAGGCGTGCCGGACCGCGGGGACGGCGGCCGAGCTGCTGGGGACGCTGCGGTCCGACCGGGGCACCGAGTACCTGGAGGACTTCCGGCAGCGGCTGGAGCCGTACCGGGACGAGCCGGCGGCCCGCGAGTTCGCCGCGTTGCTGCGGGTGGGGGCGGCGGCTCGTCCCGGTACGGCTCCAGCCGCTGCCGGAAGTCCTCCAGGT
>NZ_RPRY01000039.1 GCF_003949795.1 Streptomyces sp. WAC06614 | reverse complement strand
CTGTGCTGCACCGGGCCCGGCGCGGCGAGGCACGGCTGCGCCGAGCCCGGTGCAGCACAGCCCCGCCCCCCAGGCCGGACCGCGGCCGGATGCACTGCGGCCCGGGGTGGGGGTGGGCCCCGCCCCGGGCCGGTTCAGATCATGGTGCCGCCGTGGGGAGCGTCACGGGCCGATGTGGCCCAGCTCCGTGCCGTCGGCCTTGCGCAGCACCGCCGCGGACGTGTTCGCGTCGAAGGTGAAGTACGCGCCCGGGTTGCCGTAGGTGCCGGAGGCCCAGGTCGCGCCGCCCTTGCCCTCGCCGCCGTCGGCCTTGTAGATGACCAGGTTGCCGTCGTTCTGCATGCGGGTGTACGCGCCCGGGCTGTAGGGCCCGACCCCGTACGCCTTGTCCTCGTGGCGGTAGAAGACGCCCAGGTAGCCGCGGTTGTCCTGGACGAGGATGGCGTTGACGCCGGACATCCAGGTGCCGCGCTCCAGGTTCTCGCCGCCGGAGAGGGTGTTGTCACCCACGCGCCAGGTCCGGGTCGACCAGACGGGCGCGTTGTCACCGCGGTAGACGACGAGGTTGGCGTCGTCCTGGAAGGACAGGTGCGAGTTCGGGTTGCCCCAGGTGCGGCTGCTCCACAGGGCGCCGCCCTTGGTCGGGCCGCCGTCCTTCTTGTAGACGACGAAGTTGCCGTCGGTCTGGAGCACGGCGTAGGCGCCGGGGTTGTTCCAGGTGCCGGAGGCCCACAGGTTGGCGCCGGCGGTGTGGTCCAGGACCAGGTTGCCGTCGGGCTGCATGTACAGGATGCCGTTCTCGGTCTCGATGTACTCGTTCGACGCGAGGACGTCGCCCGGCAGCAGCGTGACGTCGGAGGTCGCCGTGAAGGCGGAGGCGCGGCCCGAGGTGGTGGCCGCCTTGGCCTTGGCGCCGGCCGGCAGCTTCTTGACCGGGATCTCGACGGCGGACGACTTCGCGACCGGGGCCGGAGCGGCCTGCGCCGGCATCACGGCGCCGCCCAGGGCGACCGCCGCGACGAGGGCGCCGACGACTGCGGCGCGCTTGCGGTTGAGCTTCATTTACCCCCCACATAGGCTTGCGTGCTCACTGTTGAACACGTTCGATTCCGACGTGATGATGGCACGGCGGATATCGACATCACAAAAGGTTTCGGCCCCTTGGCCGGAAGGCGGTCGGTCAGCGGCCGGTGCCGCTGCGCCACAGCACCTCTTCCACTTCCTTCTTGTAGAGGACGAGGTCGCCGTTGCGCTCGAAGACCAGGCGGGCGCCCGGCTGGTTCCAGGTGCCGGTGGACCACAGGGCTCCGCCCTTGCCCTCGCCGCCGTCCTTCTTGTAGATCACGAAGTTGCCGTCGGCCTGCAGCCGGGCGTACGCGCCCGGGCCCCAGGTGTTGGTGTCGAAGCGGATGCCGGGCACCTCGCGGTCGCGGATGGTGAGCTTGCCCGTCTGCTCCATCGCGAGGATGGCGTTGTCGGCCCAGGTCCAGTTGCCCGCGCCGAGCTGCCAGCCGGCGTACAGCGTGGTGCCGGTCATCCACGTGGCGGTGTTCCAGGCGGGCGAGCCGTCCTGGCGGTAGAGCACCAGGTTGCCGTCGCTCTGCAGGTCGAGCCGGGAACCGGGGTTGCCCCAGGTGCCGGTGGACCAGACGGCCCCGCCCTTGCCCTCGCCGCCGTCCTTCTTGTAGACGACGAGGTTGCCGTCCTGCTGGAAGGCGAGGGTCGCGCCGGGGTTGCCGTAGGTGCCGGAGGCCCACAGGACGCCGCCGGACACGTGCTCCAGCACGAGGTTGCCGTCGTCCTGGAGCTTCAGCACGGCGTTCTTGCTGCGCATGACCTCGCCGGCACCCTGCGTGTGGCCCGGCTCGACGGCCAGGGCGGCCGTCGGGGCCGCCAGGACGCCGGCCGCCAGCGCGGCGACGACGACGCCGGCGCGCAGGGCCGTACGAGGCTTGCGGGTCACGGTCATTCTTCCCCCCAGGGATGGAAGTGCGGTGTGTTCGTGCACCACGAGAGTGCCAGCAGCCACTGACATCCCCTCACCCGGGGGCGCGCTCAGCCCGACCGGCGGATCAGCAGCAGGGCGCGGTCGTCGTTGACGTCCTTGGCGACCTTTTCGATCAGGTGCCAGGCCGCGCCCTCCCAGCCGGCCGTGACGTAGCGGTCGGCCTCGCCCGTCAGCCGGTCGATGCCCTCGCTGATGTCGCGGTCGGCGGTCTCGACGAGGCCGTCGGTGAAGAGCATCAGGACGTCGCCGGGGCGGAGATTGCCGCGGGTCGGTTCGAAGGTGGCGCCGTCGTAGACGCCGAGGAGGGGGCCGTCGCCGGACTTCTCGTGCCAGCGGCCGGTGCCCGCCGAGAGCTGGAGGGCGGGGAGGTGGCCGGCGGAGAGGAGTTCGTAGTCGCCGGTCTCCAGGTCCAGGACCAGGTGGACCGAGGTGGCGAAGCCCTCGTCCCAGTCCTGGCGCAGCAGGTAGCCGTTGGCCGCGGGCAGGAAGTCGTGCGGCGGCAGGGAGCCGAGCAGGCCGCCGAAGGCGCCCGACAGGAGCAGGGCGCGGGAGCCGGCGTCCATGCCCTTGCCGGAGACGTCGGTGAGGACGACCTCCAGGGTGCGGCCTCCGCCGGTGCGGGCGGCGACCACGAAGTCGCCGGAGAAGGACTGGCCGCCGGCCGGCCGCAGCGCCATCTCGCGGTGCCAGCCGGGCGGCAGGGCGGGCAGCTTGCTCTGCACCCGGATGCGTTCGCGCAGGTCGAAGAGCATGGTGCCGCCGCGCCGCCAGGGCACGCCGACCCGGCTGCGGAACTGGGCGATGACCAGGCCGAAGAACCCGCAGGCGGCGACGACCAGGACGGTGCCCGGGGTGACCCGGGCGGGGCCCTCGGTGTACGGGCCGAGCACGAGCGCCTCGACGATCAGCGCGGCCGCCGAGGTGGCGTACAGGGCGAGCAGGCTCGCCGGGCGCAGCAGCAGCCCGCCCGCGACGATGGGCAGGACCAGCGCGGACGGCGAGAACCAGACCGGCAGCATCAGGGTGCCGCAGGTGATGGCGGGGACGGTCAGGAGCAGGCCGGCGAAGGCCAGCCAGTCCGAGGCGTCGCCGCGGAAGTAGTCCACGGCGGATTTGCGCAGGGCGGTGCGGGCCCGGAGCGATCTCTTGCGCATCCGGGCCGTCAGGGTCTCCGTCCGTGTCCCGGCCATCGTTCGGGACCCTATCCATCCTGGCTGTGCGTGCGCAGGGGTACCCCCTGCCCGGGGGACGAAATCCGATCGACCGGGAACGGGACGTCCTGGTAGGGATGGGCCCATGGCGAATGAGATGCGCGTTTTGCAACCCGATGAGTGGGATGTCTGGTACGACCATCTGGAGCTTGCCTTCGGGGGTGTGCCGGACCTGCCCGCGGAGCGGTCGCTGTGGCGGGCGCTGACCGAGCCGGAGCGTTCGCTGGCCGTCTGGGACGGCCCGACCTGCACCGGTTCCGCCGCCGCCTTCAGCTTCCGGCTCTCGGTGCCGGGCGGTTCGCTGGTCCCGGCGGCGGGCGTGACCTGCGTGGGCGTCGCGCCGACGCACCGCCGCCGCGGTGTGCTGACCTCGCTGATGCGGCGGCAACTCGACGACATCCGGGCGGGTGGCGAGCCGCTCGCCGTGCTGACGGCGTCCGAGCCGGGGATCTACGGACGCTTCGGCTACGGGGTGGGTACGTACGGCCTGGCGGTGGAGATGGACACCGCGCGGGTCCGGCTGGACGTCCCGCCGGGGACGGACGCGGTACGGCTGCGCCTGGCGGACCCGGAGCAGGCGCTGGCCGCGTGCGAGAAGGTCTACGCCGAACTGGTGCCGGCCCGGCCCGGGATGCTCGCCCGGCAGCCGGGCTGGGAACGGCAGGCGCTGCTGGACCCGGTGGACGGGCGGGAGGGGCGCTCGCCCCTGCTGTGCGTGCTCGCGGAGGGGCCGGACGGGGCGGTGCGCGGGTACGCGCGCTACCGGATCCGGCCGCAGTGGGAACGGTCCTGCCCGGTGGGCAGCGTCGAGGTGCGGGACCTGGACGCGCTGGACCCGGCGGCGTACGCGGCGCTGTGGCGCTACGTCCTGGGCACCGACCTGGTGTCGACCGTACGGGCGGCCGGGCGGCCGGTGGACGATCCGCTGCTGCGGCTGGTCAGCGATGTGCGGCGGATCCGGCCGACCCTCAAGGACGCGCTGCACGTCCGCCTGGTGGACCTGCCGGGCGCCCTGCGGGCGCGGGCCTACGGGTCTGCGGTGGACGTGGTCCTGGAGGTGAGCGACGCGTTCTGCCCGTGGAACGAGGGACGGTGGCGGCTGACCGCCGACGGCCGGGGCGAGGTCGCGTGCGCGCCGAGCCGGGAGCCGGCCGACGTGGCCCTGTCGGTGCGGGAGCTGGGCGCGGCGTACCTGGGCGGGACCACGCTGGCCTCCCTGGCCGGGGCGGGCGCGGTGACCGAGCTGCGGCCGGGGGCCCTGACCGAGGTCTCCCGGGCCTTCCAGGCCGACGTGGCGCCTTGGCTGCCGCACGGCTTCTAGGCGGGCGCCGCCCAGAGGACGACCCGGCACCGCGGCTGCCGCACGGCTTCCGGGCGGGCGCCGCCCACAGGCCGACCCGGCACCGTCCGGGCGGCCACCGCCCACGGGCCGGCGGCGCCGTACGTCAGCGGGTCTGGCAGCCCGGGCACCAGAAGAGGTTGCGGGCGGCGAGGTCGGCGGTGCGGATCTCGGTCGTGCAGATGTGGCAGGGCAGGGTGGCGCGGCGGTAGACGTACACCTCGCCGCCGTGGTCGTCCACGCGCGGCGGGCGGCCCATGGCCTCGGGGGTGTGCTCGGGGCGGACGGTGTCGATCCGGTTGAGCCGGACGCCCTCCCGCATCAGCACGACCAGGTCCTGCCACAGGGCGTCCCACTCGGCGCGGCGGAGGTCCTTGCCGAGGCGGTACGGGTCGATGCCGTGCCGGAAGAGGACCTCGGCGCGGTAGACGTTGCCCACGCCCGCGACGATCTTCTGGTCCATCAGCAGGGCCGCGACGGTGGTGCGGGAGCGGGAGATCCTGGCCCAGGCCCGGTCGGGGTCGTCGTCGGGGCGCAGCGGGTCGGGGCCGAGCCGGTCGTGTATCGCCTTCTTCTCCGCGCCCGTGATCAGCGCGCAGGTGGTCGGGCCGCGCAGATCGGCCCAGTGGTCCTCGTTGAGCAGGCGCAGCCGGACGGTGGCGGTGGCCGGCGGGGCGGGGGCCGGGCCGAAGCCGTACGTGCCGAACAGGCCGAGGTGGACGTGGACCCAGTCCTCGCCCAGCCCCAGGAAGAGGTGCTTGCCGTGCGCCTCGGCGACGTCGAGCTCACGGCCGTCGAGCAGGGCCGCGCTCTCGGCGAAGCGGCCCTGCGGGCTGCTGACCCGGACCGGGCGGCCGGCGAAGCGCTCGGTGTGGTCCTGGGCGAGGCGGTGGATCGTATGCCCTTCGGGCACGGCGGGTCTCCTCGGCGGTGGAACGGCAGGACGACGCGCGTGCCGCCGGACCTGGCGGTCCGGCGGCACGGCGGGCGCTGCTGGGGCGCTGCGGGTGGTGCGGATGCGGCCGGTGGTGCGGTGCGACCGCGCGTTACCGGCGTTGCCGGGTGCGACCGCGCGTCACCGGCGCGGCCGGGCGTACCGGCGTTGCCGGGCGTGGCCGGCCTTCACCGGGCGCGACCGGGCGTTACCGGTCCTGCGGGTGGTGGGCCGGGATCGGGGGCAGCTCGCCGGTCTGCTCGTAGGCGGAGAGCATGTCGATGCGGCGGGTGTGGCGCTCCTCGCCCGAGTACGGGGTGGCGAGGAAAGCCTCGATGAAGGAGGTGGCCTCGTCCTGGGTGTGCATCCGGCCGCCGACGGAGATCACGTTGGCGTTGTTGTGCTCACGGCCGAGCTTGGCGGTCTCGACGCTCCAGGCCAGGATGGCGCGGACGCCCTTGACCTTGTTGGCGGCGATCTGCTCGCCGTTGCCCGAGCCGCCGATCACGATGCCGAGGCTGTCCGCGTCGGCGGCGGTCTTCTCCGCGGCGCGCAGGCAGAACGGCGGGTAGTCGTCGACGGCGTCGTAGATGTGGGGCCCGCAGTCGACGGGCTCGTGGCCGTTGTTCTTGAGCCAGTCCACGAGGTGGTTCTTGAGTTCAAAACCGGCGTGGTCGGATCCGAGGTAGACGCGCATGGCACGAGTGTGTCACGAGGGGCCCGACGACCCGCCGCGGGGTGTCGCGTAGGTCACTCCCACGGTCGCCCGGAAGCTCAAGTAATCCCAAAGTGCCCAGTTCAGGGCGCGATGCCGGATCCGGGACCTACGTCCCGGACGTTCGCACTACGGCAACGATCCGGATTCAGGTCTTCCGTCCGGCGTTAACGCGGGTTTTACTTCCGGAGCTCGCAACCCGAGAACCTAAGGATGCGTCCATGAGCTCCACGACGACCCTTCAGAAGGCAGGCGGCCCGGCCGGAGAACCCGGCAGCCCTGAGTCTTCCGACGGTCTGAAGGCCGGTCTCAAGAACCGCCACCTTTCCATGATCGCCATCGGCGGTGTCATCGGCGCCGGCCTGTTCGTCGGCTCCGGCGGCGGCATCGCCAAGGCCGGCCCCGCCATCCTGATCTCCTACGCCCTCGTCGGCGCCATGGTCGTCTTCGTGATGCGGATGCTCGGCGAGATGGCGGCCGCGAGCCCGAACTCGGGCTCCTTCTCCGCCTACGCCGACCGCGCGCTGGGCCGCTGGGCCGGCTTCTCCATCGGCTGGCTCTACTGGTTCTTCTGGGTCGTCGTGCTGGCCGTGGAGGCCACCGCCGGCGCCGCCATCCTGGAGGGCTGGATCCCGGCCGTCCCGCAGTGGGCCTGGGCCCTGATCGTGATGGCCGTCCTGACCGCCACCAACCTCGGCTCGGTCGCCTCGTACGGCGAGTTCGAGTTCTGGTTCGCCGGCATCAAGGTCGTCGCCATCGGCGCGTTCGTGGTGATCGGCATGCTCGCCGTCTTCGGCGTGCTGCCGGGCTCGGACAACCCGGGCGCGGGCTTCGCGCACCTCACCGACACCGGCGGCTTCTTCCCCAACGGGTACGGCGCCGTCCTGACCGGTGTGCTGATGGTCGTCTTCTCCTTCATGGGCTCCGAGATCGTCACCCTGGCGGCCGGCGAGTCCGAGAACCCGCGCAAGGCCGTCACCCAGGCGACCAACTCCGTCATCTGGCGGATCGGCGTCTTCTACCTGGGCTCGATCTTCATCGTGCTGACCCTGCTCCCGTGGAACGACAAGTCGATCACCGAGAAGGGCTCGTACGTCGCCGCCCTGGACTCGATCGGCATCGGGCACGCCGGCACGATCATGGAGGTCATCGTCCTGACCGCCGTGCTGTCCTGCCTGAACTCGGGCCTGTACACCGCCTCCCGCATGGCCTTCTCGCTCGGTGAGCGCGGCGACGCCCCCAAGGCGTTCGCCAAGGTCAACTCCAAGGGCGTGCCGGTGGCCGCGATCCTGGGCTCCACGGTCTTCGGCTTCATCGCCGTCTACTTCAACTACGCCTTCAAGGACACGGTCTTCAACTTCCTGCTGAACTCCTCCGGCGCCATCGCGCTCTTCGTGTGGCTGGTGATCTGCTTCACCCAGCTGAAGATGCGCGGGATCCTGCTCCGCGAGGCCCCGGAGAAGCTGACCGTGAAGATGTGGTTCTTCCCGTGGCTGACCTGGGCCACCGCCGGCCTGATCATGTTCGTGATCGGCTACATGTTCGTGGACGACGCCAACCGCGAGGTGGTCACCCTGTCCACCGTGGTCGCGCTCGTGGTCGTCGCCGTCGGCGTGGTCCTGGACTTCCGCCGCAAGCGCGCGGCGCTGAAGGGCTGAGGCCCCGCCGGACGAGGCTCCCCCACGAGGCCCCGCCGAAACGTTTCAGCACGTTTCGGCACAGCGAAGAGCCCGGCCCGCCGTCACGGCGGGCCGGGCTCTTCGGCGTACGGGCGGGACGCGGGTCAGCCGCGGCGGCCGGCCAGCTTCCAGGCGGCCGGCAGGGCGCCCATGGCGAGGGCGGCCTTGACGGCGTCACCGATCAGGAACGGCGTGAGCCCGGCGGCCAGGGCCGCGGACAGCGACATGCCGGTGGCCCCCATCAGGTACGGCACGCCGACGGCGTAGATGATCGCCGAGCCCAGGACCATGGTCGCGGCGGTGCGCAGCACCGAGCGGTCGGCGCCGCGCCGGGCCAGGGCGCCCACGACGGTGGCCGCGAGCAGCATGCCCAGCACGTAACCGAACGAGGCCCCGGTCGCGCCGGAGGTGCCGCCGGCGAACCACGGCACGCCGGCCGCGCCGGCGACCGCGTACAGCGCCAGGGACAGGAAGCCGAGGCGGGCGCCGAGGGCGGTGCCGACCAGCAGCGCGGCGAAGGTCTGGCCGGTGACCGGGACCGGGGAGCCGGGGATCGGCACCGACAGCTGCGCGGCGAGGCCGGTGAGTGCGGCGCCGCTGACCACGAGGGCGATGTCGCGGGCGCGGCTCGCGGGGAGCAGGTCGGCGAGGACGGTGCCGGGCCGGAGGGTGGCGGACGGGGCGGAGGCGGTGCTCATCGGGGCTCCCAGGGACGGTGGGTGGGCGGGACACCGTGGACGTTAGTCGCGCGGCCCGGCCGCTCCCACCGTCACGCAAGCACAAAGCAAGGCTCCCCCGCTTGGTGGGGAATGAACAAAGATCGGCTTGGCGGGCCGCGCCGGAACGTCCCGAGTGATGCGGATCACGCGGCCCTTTGGTTGCCGTGCATCCGTTTTGCACGGCTGCTCCCTGCTCGGGGACACTGTCGGGATGTCACAAGCACCCCTGCCGGACGTCGCCGCGGAACCCCTCGGCCACGGACTCAAGCAGCGCCATCTGACCATGCTGGGACTGGGCGGCGTCATCGGCGCCGGCCTCTTCGTCGGGTCCGGCGCCGGCATCGCCGTCGCGGGCCCGGGCATCGTCGTCTCCTATCTGCTCGCCGGCGCCCTCGCGATGCTGGTGATGCGCATGCTCGGCGAGATGTCGGCCGCGCTGCCCGCCTCCGGGTCGTTCTCGGTGCACGCCGAGCGGGCCATGGGGCGCTGGGCCGGCTTCTCCGTGGGCTGGCTGTACTGGTTCCTGCTGGTGGTGGTGCTCGCGGTGGAGGCCACGGGCGCGGCGAACATCGCCCACGGCTGGGTGCCCGGGGTCCCGCAGTGGGGCTGGGTGCTGGTCTTCATGCTGGTGTTCACGGCCAGCAACCTGGCGGCGGTCCGCAACTTCGGCGAGTTCGAGTTCTGGTTCGCGGCGCTCAAGGTGGGCGCGATCGTGCTCTTCCTGGTGCTGTCCACCCTGGCGATCTTCGGGCTGCTGCCGGACACCGAGCCGGTGGGCCTGGCCAACCTCACGGGGCAGGGCGGCTTCCTGCCGCACGGCTGGGCCGGGGTGGTCTCCGGGGTGCTCGCGGTGGTGTTCGCCTTCGGCGGCCTGGAGGTCGTCACGATCGCGGCGGCCGAGTCCGACGACCCGGCCCGCTCCGTGGCGCGGGCGGTGCGCAGCGCGGTGTGGCGCATCCTCTTCTTCTACATCGGCTCGATGCTGGTGATCGTCACCTTGCTGCCGTGGAGCGCGATCACGCCGGGGCAGAGCCCGTACGTCGCCGTGCTGGACTCCCTCGGGATCCCGGGCGCGGGCCAGATCATGAACATCGTGGTGTTCGTGGCCCTGCTGTCCGCGCTCAACGCCAACCTCTACGGCTCCTCCCGCATGATCTTCTCGCTGGCCGAGCGCGGCGAGGCGCCGCGGGCGCTGCTGAAGGTGTCCGGGGGCGGGGTGCCGAGGCCCGCGGTGTTCGCGTCGGTGGCGTTCGGGTTCGTCTCGGTGGTGCTGAACCTGCTGTGGCCGGACACGATCTTCCTGTACATGCTGAACGCGGTCGGCGCGGTGCTGCTGTTCGTGTGGGCCCTGATCGCCGTCTCGCAGCTGCGGCTGCGCCGCCGGCTGGAGCGGGACATGCCCGAGCGGCTGACCCTGCGGATGTGGGCGTTCCCGTACCTGACCTGGACGGCGCTGGCCGGGATCGCGGCGGTGCTGGTGCTGATGCTGGCCGACGACTCGGCGCGGCCGCAGGTGCTGTGGTCGACCGGGGCGACGGTGGCGGTGCTCGCGGTGGCGTGGCTGCGGGAGCTGCGCGGCCGCCGGGCCTGAGGTCCTGCGCGGTTCCCCTTCGAAGGCCCCTGTGCTGCGGCGCGGGGGCCTTCGGCGTTCCCGGGGACCTACGGGCGGACGTCTCGCGGCCGTACGGGCGGACGGCCTCCGGCGGTACGGGCATGATCACGTGCGGTGATCCGGGTGTCCGGATATCGGACAGAAAACGTCCGACGAGCGGACGGCCGCCAGACTGGGGCACTCACCCCGTCCCCCCGCACACCGGACAGGCATTCCCCATGACCCAGACCACCGTCACGCCTCCCGACGCGCAGGCCGTGCCGCCCGCCGACGGGCCCCAGCTGTCCCCCGGGCTGAAGCAGCGCCACCTGTCGATGATCGCCCTCGGCGGGGTCATCGGCGCCGGGCTCTTCGTGGGCTCCGGCGCCGGCATCGCCGCCGCCGGTCCCTCGATCGTCCTCGCGTACGCGGCGTCGGGCCTGCTGGTGATGTGCGTGATGCGGATGCTCGGGGAGATGTCCGCCGCCGACCCGGCCTCCGGCTCCTTCTCCGTGCACGCCGAGCGGGCCGTCGGCCCGTGGGCCGGCTTCACCGTGGGCTGGATGTTCTGGGTGCTGCTGTGCGTGGGCGTGGCCATCGAGGCGATCGGCGCGGCGGCCATCATGACCGGCTGGTTCCCCGGCACCCCCGACTGGATGTGGGTGCTGGTCTTCATGGCCGTCTTCTGCGGCTCGAACCTGGCCGCCGTCTCCCACTTCGGTGAGTTCGAGTTCTGGTTCGCCGCCCTGAAGATCGGCGCGATCGGCCTGTTCCTCACCCTGGGCACCCTGGCGGTCCTGGGCCTGCTGCCCGGCACCGACTCCCCCGGCACCGCCCACCTGCTGCACGAGGGCGGCTTCCTGCCGCACGGCGTCGAGGGCCTGCTGGTCGGCCTGCTGGCGTCCGTGGTCGCGTACGGGGGCCTGGAGACGGTGACCATCGCCGCCGCCGAGTCCGCCGACCCGGTCCGCGGCGTGGCCAGGGCCGTGCGCACGACCATGTGGCGCATCGCGATCGTCTACGTCGGCTCGATGCTGGTCATCGTCACCCTGGTGCCGTGGAGCGACGCGGCCACCGCCAAGGCCCCGTACGCCGCCGCGCTGGACCGGCTCGGCATCCCGGGCGCCGGCCAGGTGATGAACGTGGTCATCCTGATCGCCCTGCTGTCCGCGATGAACGCCAACATCTACGGCTCCTCCCGCATGGCCTATTCACTGGTCGCCCGCGGTCAGGGTCCGAAGGCGCTGGGGAAGGTCTCCGGGCGGGTGCCGCGGCGGGCCGTGCTGGCCTCCTCCGGCTTCGGGTTCGTCACCGTGCTGCTGTCCTACTGGTATCCGGACACCCTGTTCACCTGGCTGCTGAACATGGTCGGCGGGGTCATCCTCGTCGTCTGGGGCTTCATCGCCGTCTCCCAGTTCGTGCTGCGCCGCCGGACCGAGCGCGAGGCGCCGGAGAAGCTGGTCGTGCGGATGTGGGGCTTCCCGTACCTGACCTGGGTGGCGCTGGCCGGGGTGGTCGGCGTGCTGGCGCTGATGGTGCGGGACGCCGACACCCGCAGCCAGGTGCTGTTCACCGGCGGGCTGACCGTCTTCCTCGCCGCCACCGGCTATCTGATCCAGCGTCGGGCGGCACGCTGACCCGGCGACCCCTCTGCATGGACCCGAACAGATGCTGCTAGCGTGCAGTTGCGCATGACTTGCAACAGCAGTTGGCACGCTGAGGGGACCGGTCCACACACATGCCCATCTACACGCTCCCGGAGCTTCCGTACGAGTACTCGGCCCTGGAGCCGGTGATCAACCCGCAGATCATCGAGCTGCACCACGACAAGCACCACGCGGCGTACGTCAAGGGCGCCAACGACACGCTGGAGCAGCTCGCGGAGGCCCGCGACAAGGAGAACTGGGCCGCGCTGAACGGCCTGGAGAAGAACCTGGCCTTCCACCTCTCGGGCCACATCCTGCACAGCATCTACTGGCACAACATGGCCAGCCCCAAGACCGGCGAGGGCGGCGGCGAGCCGACCGCGGCCGACGGCCTGGGGGACCTGGCCGACGCGATCACCGAGTCCTTCGGCTCGTTCGCGCGGTTCAAGAAGCAGCTCACCTTCGCCTCCTCGGCCACCCAGGGCTCCGGCTGGGGCGTGCTCGCGTACGAGCCGGTCAGCGGCCGGCTGGTGGTGGAGCAGGTCTACGACCACCAGGGCAACGTGGGCGTGGCCAGCACCCCGATCCTGGTCTTCGACGCCTGGGAGCACGCCTTCTACCTGCAGTACAAGAACCAGAAGGTGGACTTCATCGAGGCGATGTGGAACGTCGTCAACTGGCAGGACGTGGCCCGGCGCTACGCCGACGCCAGGGCGAACACCCCGCTGCTGATCCCGACCAAGGGCTGAGCGGCGCCCCTTTGCCCGTCCGCCTCGTGATCGTCTTCTCAACCTTCGCGTGCGGACGTACCGACGGAAGGCCCCCGCGATGACGTGAATCGCGGGGGCCTTCCGTGCCGTGGTGGCGCCTACTCGAAGCTGGGCGCCGCCGTGCGGGTCCGCTTGATCTCGTAGAAGCCGGGGGTGGAGGCCACCAGCAGGGTGCCGTCCCACAGCCGGGCCGCGTCCTCGCCGCGCGGGGTCGGGGTGACCACCGGACCGAAGAACGCCACCTCCGCGCCGTCCGCGCCGGGCACCGAGATCACCGGGGTGCCGACCTCCTGGCCGACCCGGTCTATGCCGTCGGCGTGGGAGGCGCGCAGCAGCTCGTCGTACTCCTCGGAGTCGGCGTGGTCGATCAGCTCGGCCGGCAGGCCGGCGTCGGCCAGGGCACCGGCGATCGCCTCACGGGTCGGGCCCTCGCCGTTGTTGTGGAACCGGGTGCCGAGCGCCGTGTAGAGCTTGCCGACGGCCTCGTCACCGTGCTTCTGCTGGGCGGCGACGACCACGCGGACCGGGGCGAAGCCCTTGGGCCCGGCCAGCCAGCGGTAGGCCTCGGGCAGCTGGTCCAGCTTGTCCTCGTTCAGGACGGCGAGGCTCATCACGTGCCAGCGCACCTCGACGTCGCGGACCTTCTCGACCTCCAGCATCCAGCGGGACGTCATCCAGGCCCAGGGACACAGCGGGTCGAACCAGAAGTCGACCGGGGTCTTCTCGCGCACCTGGGTGTCGGGCATGGCTCTCCTCGCAGCAAGGGCATCACGGGTCACGTTCCTGATGAGCCAACCGGCAGCCGGCCCCGCGCATTCCCCGTGGGAGGATGCGACGGAAGGTGAGCGATCACGCACGAAGGAGTGCAGGTGCCCGGAGAGAATCTGTCCCGTGACGAGGCCCGCCGGCGGGCCGAGCTGCTGTCGGTCGACGGCTACGAGGTGGCCCTCGACCTGAGGTCCGCCGTGGACGCGACCGAGCCGGCCGAGGGGCCCCGCACCTTCCGCTCGGTGACCACGGTCCGCTTCCGCTCCGCGGTGCCCGGCGCCACCACCTTCGCCGACCTGATCGCGCCCTCGGTCAACGCGGTCACCCTCAACGGCCGCTCCCTGGACCCGGCCGAGGTCTTCGACGGCGCCCGGGTCACGCTCGCGGACCTGGCCTCGGAGAACGTCCTGGTCGTCGACGCCAACTGCGCCTACAGCCGCACCGGCGAGGGCATGCACCGGTTCGTCGACCCCGAGGACGGCGAGGTCTACCTCTACACCCAGTACGAGCCGGCCGACGCCCGCCGGGTCTACACCACCTTCGAGCAGCCCGACCTCAAGGCCCCGCACCGGTTCGAGGTGACCGCGCCCGAGGGCTGGCAGGTGTGGAGCAACGGCGCCGAGGAGTCCCGCGAGGGCGGGGTGTGGCGGTTCGCCGAGACCGCGCCCATCTCGACGTACATCACCTGCGTGGTGGCGGGCCCGTACCACTACGTCACCGACACCTACACCCGCGGGGACCTGACGATCCCGCTCGGTGCGATGTGCCGCAAGGGGCTGGCCAAGCACTTCGACGCGGACGACGTCTTCCTGGTCACCAAGCAGGGCTTCGACTTCTTCCACGAGCACTTCGACTACCCGTACCCGTTCGGCAAGTACGACCAGGCGTTCGTGCCGGAGTACAACCTGGGCGCCATGGAGAACCCGGGCATGGTGACCTTCCGGGAGGAGTACATCTTCCGCGGGAAGGTGACGCGGGCGGCCTACGAGCGGCGCTGCAACACGATCCTGCACGAGATGGCCCACATGTGGTTCGGCGACCTGGTCACCATGAAGTGGTGGGACGACCTGTGGCTGAAGGAGTCCTTCGCGGACTTCATGGGCACCTTCTCGCAGGTCGAGGCGACCCGCTTCGACCAGGCCTGGGTCACCTTCGCCAACAACCGCAAGGCGTGGGCGTACCGGGCCGACCAGCTGCCCTCCACCCACCCGGTCACCGCCGACATCCGGGACCTGGAGGACGCCAAGCTCAACTTCGACGGCATCACCTACGCCAAGGGCGCCTCGGTGCTCAAGCAGCTCGTGGCGTACGTCGGGCGGGAGGCGTTCCTGGAGGGCGCGCGCCGCTACTTCAAGGCGCACGCGTACGGCAACACCACCCTGGACGACCTGCTGTCGGTGCTCGGCGAGGTGTCCGGCCGGGACATGGCCCAGTGGTCGCGGGCCTGGCTGCAGACGGCCGGGGTGAACGCGCTCACCCCCGTGGTGACGTACGACGCGGCGGGCCGGATCACCGAGCTGGCGGTGCTCCAGGAGGGCGACGAGCTGCGCCCCCACCGGGTGGCGGTCGGCCTGTACCGGCTGGACGGGGCCGGCGCCCTGGTCCGCTACGCGCGGGTGGAGACGGACGTGGCCGGGGCGCGGACGGTGGTCGCGGAGCTGGCGGGAGCCGAGCGGCCCGACCTGGTCCTGGTCAACGACGACGACCTGACCTACTGCAAGATCCGCTTCGACGAGGGCTCGCTGGCCACGCTGCGCCGTCACCTGGGCGACGTGAGCGACCCGCTGGCGCGGGCCCTGTGCTGGTCGGCGCTGTGGAACCTGACGCGGGACGGGCTCATGCCGGCGCGCGACTTCCTGTCGCTGGTGCTGGCCTTCGCGGGCCGGGAGTCCGACGTCGGCGTGCTGCAGATGCTGCACGCCCAGGCGCTGGGCGCCGTCACCCACTACGCCGCGCCCGCCTGGCGCGAGCAGGGTGCCCGGGACCTGGCGGCCGGCGCGCTGCACGAGCTGCGGCTGGCCGAGCCGGGCTCGGAGCACCAGCTCACCTGGGCGCGGTTCTTCGCGGCGAGCGCCTCGTCGCAGGGCGACTTCCTGCTGCTCCAGGGCCTGTTGGAGGGATCGGCCCGGATCGACGGGCTGGAGGTGGACCAGGAGCTGCGCTGGGACTTCCTGCTGCCGCTGGCCGCGCACGGCGTGGTCGACGAGGGCGTGCTCGCGGCCGAACTGTCCCGGGACGACACCGCCTCCGGCAAGCGCCACCAGGTGCGCTGCCTGGCGGCCCGGCCGTCCGCGGCGGTCAAGGACCAGGCCTGGGCGGCGGTCGTGGAGTCGGACGCGCTGTCCAACGCCCTGGCCGAGGCGACCATCTCGGGCATGCAGCAGCCGTCGCAACGGGCCCTGCTGGCCCCGTACACCGACCGCTACTTCGCGATGCTGGAGCGGGTCTGGGCGGAGCGGTCGATCCAGATCGGCATGGACGTGGTGCGCGGGCTGTTCCCGGCCCTCCAGGACGACGAGGCCACGCTGGCGGCCACCGACGCCTGGCTCGCCGCGCACGAGGATGCCGCCCCCGCGCTGCGCCGGCTGGTGCTGGAGTCCCGTGACGACCTGGCCCGGGCGCTGCGCGCCCAGGCCTGCGACGCGGCGGCGGGCTGACCTGCTGCGACTGCCGGTGGGGCGGGTGCCCCATCGGCAGTCGAACGGCAGTACTTTAGTGCGGAGTTGTCCCGATTTTTCGACGGGATGGTAACAGCGGTTAGGGGTCCGGGGGGCGGCGGGAATCCCAGCCGCATGAACCACAACACCCCCCTCCCCCTCCGCCACCTCGCCGACCGCACCCGTCCTCGGGTGATGACCCTCGCGCAGCTGCGCGAGCACGGGGTGAGCGCCACCGAGGCCGCCGAACGGCCCTGGCAGCAGATCCTGCCCGGCGTGTTCCTGCTCCACGCCGGCCCGGCCACCAGCGAGGAGCGGCTGCACGCGGCCCTGCTGTACGCCGGCCGGCGCGGCGGCGAGGCCATGATCACGGGCCTGGCGGCCCTCGCCCTGTACGGGTTCCGGTCCGCGCCCCCGCTGCTGGCGCTCCAGTACATCGACGTCCTGGTGCCCGGCACCCGCCGGCTGCGCTCGGCCGGCTGCGCCCGGCTGGTGCGCACCCCGCACCCGCCGCGGTCCACGGAGGTGACGGGGCTGCCGGTCGCCCCGGTGGCCCGGGCGGTCGCCGACGCGGTGGCCCAGCTCGGCGACGCCGGTACGGTCCGCCGGCTGCTGAGCGAGGCCGTACGGGCCGGGCACTGCGAGCCGGCCGCAGTGGTCCGGGAGCTGACCGTGGCCCGGCTGCTGAACCGGCCGCACGTGGTGGACGCCGTCGAATCGCTGCTGGCCGAGGGGCGGGCCATCGCCGAGGACCGGTTGTACCAGCTGGTGCGCACGTTCGGGCTGCCGGACCCGGTCTGGAACGTCGACCTGCGGGTGCCCGGCGGCCCGCACCTGGGGTCGGTCGACGTGTACTGGCCGGACCAGGCGGTGGCCGTGGAGATCGACACCCGGGCGCCCCGGCAGGGCGAGGACGAGCAGTGGTCGCAGGCCGTGCGCAAGCGCGAGGCGCTGGAGCGGCTCGGGGTGACCGTCCTGCACATCACCCCGCGCAAGCTGCGCGACCATGCCGAGCAGCAGGCCGCGGTGATCCGCACCGCCCTGACCGCGGCCGGCGAGCGGGAGCCCGCCTCCTACCTCGTGGTGCTGCCGAGGTGAGGGTTGGCCGGAGAGTATTCCGGGGTGCTCCACAGGAGCCGGCCCGCGGGAAGGCTCTCGACGACGGACTCGACGGTGAGGACGACGGTGCGCGTGCCGTCCGGCGCGAACGCGGTCCGGGCCCGGCCGCTGATCTGGAGCTGCGCCCCGGTCTCCCAGTGCGGGAAGAGCAGCCCGGCGCGCGGATCGGCGGCGAGGTTGCCCAGGGTCAGGAACATGCTGTTGCCCGGGTAGTCCGGCCAGGCCAGTTCGTGTGCGCCGCGCACCTCGACGAAGCCCGGGTTGCCGCCGCGGTGGCTGGCGTCGACCCCGTCCGGCCCGGTGGTGGCCACGAAGAACGTGTCGGCGGCACGGACGGCCCGCTGCTGGGCGGCGTCGAGCGCGTCCCCGCGCCGCAGCACGCCCGGTCCCTCCGGTTCCAGCTTCAGCGGCTGCCGTTTCTGGAGGTACTTCGGGCAGTTGGCGAATACCTGCTCTGCGTCGACGGTGAAACCTCCGCCGAGCGGCGCCGCCGTGAGCGTGCCGTTCAGGCGCATCCGACGGCGGGTGCGCGGATCGAGGGCGATCGTGCCGACCGCGGTGCCGTCGGTGGCCAGCGCCTCGGCGAGCGGGTCGCCGGCCGGGAGCGCGCCGTCGACGACGAGCCGGCCGGTCCCCCGGGTGCCGAGGAAGCCGGGCGGCCCGGTGAGGGCTGACGCCCACAGCCGGCCCGCCGCGTCGGCCGCGCCCACGACCAGGAAGGGCTGCCGCGCGAGGAAGTCCGCGGCCACGTCCCTGATGACCGGGGTGATCGACCGCCCGACGTGGTCGGCCAGCTCCCGTACGCCGACCCGGTCCTGCACGGTCCGCGAGCCCTGGTGGTAGGCGCCGGACATCAGAAGAACCCGCAGGTCGGGGCAGCGCCGGACGGGGCGGGGGCGCCCTCGGCGCCGGTCGGGGCGGAGATCTCCAGGCGGGTGCCGTCGGGGTCGTGGAAGAAGATCCCGCCGGAGGCGGCGCCCTCGGCGTGGGCGACCACGCCCTCGTGGGCGAAGTCGACCCCGAGCGCGCGCAGCCGCTCCTCGTACGCCCGCACCTCCTCGATGCCGGCGGCGGAGAACGCCAGGTGGTGCAGCCCGGCGGCGGCGGGGGCGAAGGGGCCGGTGGCCTGCTCCCACAGGGTGAGCACGAGCTCCCCGTCGCGGCCCAGGAAGGCGTACCGGCGGCCCTCCTCCTCGCCCTCGCGGAGGAGCTCGAAGCCGAGGGCCTCGCGGTAGAAGGCGAGCGAGCGGGTCAGCTCGGTGACGCCCAGGCCCACGTGGCCGGTGCGCAGCCTGCCGATGGTGGCGGTGGTCATGAAGATTCCCTTCCCCTTGCCGGGCACGACGATGCGTGCGATCTAACCTTCTAAAACGACTTTAGAGGTTAGAGATCCATCGGTCAACCGGTCACGTACCCTTGAGGGGTTAGCAGTGACGACGGAGGCAGCACATGACGGGGACGGACCCGCGACCGCTGACCGGCGAGCCGGTCGCCCTGGACCTGCTCAACACCCGATGGATGCGCGACGGCGAGCTGCAGGACCTGTTCGCGGGGGCCGACGGCCTGACCCGGATGGAGGGCCTGGCCGTCTGGCTGGGCACCAACGGGCTGGAGCAGCGCTTCCGCGCCGACGCCCCGACCCTGATCCACCTGCTGACCGCCCGCGAGGCGCTCGCCCGCGCGGTCGCCGCCCCCGCCGACGCCTCCGCCCTGGCCCTGGTGGACGGCGTACTGGAGCACGGCCGGATCCGGCTCACGCTGGACGCCGACGGGCAGGGCGAGCGGCCCGAGTTCGCCGACCCGTCCTGGGGTCCGGCCTGGACCGCCGCACGGAACTACCTGGACCTGCTGGCTGCCGGGCCCGACCGGATCCGCCCGTGCGCGTCGGCCTCCTGCGTCCTGCACTTCTTCGACACCTCGCGCAACGGCACCCGGCGGTGGTGCTCGATGGCGGCCTGCGGGAACCGGGCGAAGGCCTCGCGCCACTACGCGCGCACGCGCGAGCGCTGACGGCCCCGAAGTTGTCACACCCGGCCGAGGAGCGATCTTCGAGGGGGCGCTGACCTCGGGTCGGAAAGTCTACAAATCAACTCACCCATGCCGTCAGGTCGTACCGGTCTGCCCCGTTACGGCCTCGATGGCGCATACCCCGCGCTGGCGAGATACCGCCATGACGAGTACGGGTCAATAACAAGGCTCCCCAAACACCTGTCACTTGCGCAAAGCTGACCGGTCATCCGGCACCGAAATCCGGACCGTTTCTTCCACTTCACAGGGATGCTGATGACCCTCGAATCCCCCAGCTCCATACCCGGGGCCCGACGCGCCGCGCGCGTCGCCGCGGCCGCGGGCCTGGTCGCCGCGCTCGTCGCAGCCGGCGCCGCGCCCGCGTTCGCGGTGACCGGCGCCGACGACCCGGGCTCGACCGCCCCGGTCAAGTCCGCCGACAAGAAGCTCGGTTCGGCCGACGTCGAACTGCTCCAGCAGGCGCAGGCCAAGGGCGAGAAGACCGTCACCGTGATGGTGGCCACCGCCCCCGGCCAGACGAAGCAGGTCGCCGACCAG
Source organism: Streptomyces sp. WAC06614 (assembly GCF_003949795.1). Lineage (GTDB taxonomy): Bacteria > Actinomycetota > Actinomycetes > Streptomycetales > Streptomycetaceae > Streptomyces. The sequence continues at coordinate 14,843 of NZ_RPRY01000039.1, read as the reverse complement.
CTCGGCAAGGTCCAGGGCGGCTCGGTCGGCAAGACGTACGACGACCTCGGTTACGTCCGCGCCACCCTGCCCACCGACAAGGCGGAGGGCGCCCTCAAGGCCGCCGCCAAGCTCGACTCGGTGCACGGCATGGACCTGCGCCACGAGATCCAGCTGCCCGACCCGCGCCCCGACGCCGACCGCGAGACGGGGACGGTCAAGAAGACGGCCGCCGAGAGCTACGCGGCGCCGGACAAGAACACCCCGGCGAAGAACCCGTACAACCCGTCCTTCGAGACGGGCGCGGTGGACTTCGTGCAGCACAACCCGCAGGCCGACGGCCGCGGGGTGACCATCGGCATCCTCGACTCCGGTGTCGACCTGGGCCACCCGGCCCTGCAGAAGACCACCACCGGCGAGCGCAAGATCGTCGACTGGGTGACCGCGACCGACCCGATCACCGACAGCGACGCCACCTGGCGTCCGCAGGTGACCCCGGTCAGCGGCGGCGAGTTCACCGTCGGCGGCCGCACCTGGAAGGCGCCCGCGGGCTCGTTCCAGTGGAGCCGCTTCAGCGAGTCGATCACCGCCACCGGTGACATGGCCGGTGACGTCAACCGCGACGGCGACAAGACCGACCAGTTCGGCCTGCTGTACGACCCGGCGGCCGGCACCGTCCGCGTCGACACCGACCAGGACGGCGACTTCACCAACAACGAGCCGATGAAGCCGTACAAGGACGGCTACCAGATCGGCTACTTCGGCACGGACAACCCGGCGACCGACGTCGCCGAGCGCATCCCGTTCGTGATCGAGATCCGCAAGGACGTCCCGATGGACCCGTACGGCGGGGACTGGGTCGGCAAGAAGGCCGACTTCGTCAACGTCGGCATCATCGAGTCCGAGCACGGCACCCACGTCGCCGGCATCACCTCCGCCAACGGCCTGTTCGGCGGCACGATGAACGGCGCCGCCCCCGGCGCGAAGATCGTCTCCTCGCGCGCCTGCTCCTGGAGCGGCGGCTGCACCAACGTGGCGCTGACCGAGGGCATGATCGACCTCGTCGTCAACCGCGGGGTGGACATCGTCAACATGTCCATCGGCGGTCTGCCGGCGCTGAACGACGGCAACAACGCCCGCGCCGAGCTCTACACCAACCTGATCGACAAGTACGGCGTCCAGCTGGTGATCTCCGCGGGCAACTCCGGCCCCGGCCTGAACACCATCGGTGACCCCGGCCTCGCCGACAAGGTCATCAGCGTGGGCGCGTCGATCTCCAAGGAGACCTGGGCCGCCAACTACGGCTCCGGCGTCACCAAGGCGTACGACATGTTCCCCTTCTCCTCGCGCGGTCCGCGTGAGGACGGCGGCATGACGCCGACCCTGACCGCCCCCGGTGCGGCGATCAACACCATCCAGACCTGGCTGCCCGGCGCTCCCGTCAAGGAGTCCGGCTACACCCTGCCCGCCGGCTACGGCATGCTCCAGGGCACCTCGATGGCCTCGCCGCAGGCGGCGGGCGCCAGCGCCCTGCTGCTGTCGGCCGCCAAGCAGGCCGGCGTCAAGCTGGACCCGGCCGGTCTGCGCACGGCGCTCACCAGCACCGCCAAGAAGATCGACGACGTCCCGGCGCACGCCCAGGGCGCGGGCCTGATCGACATCGTGGCGGCCTGGGAGTCGATCCAGCGCGGCGCCAAGGCCAACGACTACACCGTCAAGGCTCCGGTCGACACCGCGCTCGACCAGTTCCTGAAGACCCCGGGCTTCGGCACCGGCGTCTACGACCGTGAGGGCGGCCTGAAGGTCGGCCAGAAGAAGACGTACAACGTCGTGGTCACCCGCACCTCGGGCGTGAAGTACGGCACCCGCCACAACCTGAGCCTGCGCAACAACGACGGCACGTTCAAGATCCTCGGCGGCTACGACTACGCCACGCTGCCGCTGAACAAGCCGGTCACCATCAAGATCGAGGCCCAGGCCAAGACGGCCGGCGTGCACAGCGCGATCCTGGAGCTGGACGACGAGTCCACCGAGGGCGTCGACAAGCAGATCCTGTCGACCGTCGTCGTCTCCGCCCCGCTGGCGCAGCCCTCGTACGCCGTCTCGCAGTCCGGCTCGGTGCAGCGCAACAGCCACCGCTCCTACTACGTGACGGTGCCGCAGGGCGCCAAGGCCCTCGAGGTCTCGCTGGGCGACCTCGCGGCCGGCAGCCAGACCCGCTTCATCGCGATCCACCCGTACGGCACGCCCGTCGAGAACACCGCGACGACCATGTGCTACCCGAACTACGACAACCCGGCCAACACCTGCCGCCCCGACCTGCGCTCGTACGCGAACCCGCAGCCGGGCGTCTGGGAGATCGAGGTCGAGGCCCGTCGTACGTCGCCGCTGCTGGACAACCCGTACAAGCTGGACGTCACCCTCCTCGGCGCGGCCTTCGACCCGGCGGTCAAGGTCCTGCCCGAGGTGAAGCAGGGCACCCCGGCCCCGGTCCAGTGGACGGTCAAGAACCAGGCCGCGGCCATCACCGGCGGCAAGCTCCAGGGCGGTGCGCTCGGCTCCGCCAAGGTCGCCAAGCCCACCATCGCCAACGGTGAGACCCAGACCTCCACGGTCACCATCGGGGCGGGCGTCTCCCGTCTGGACGTCGCCATCGGCGGCACCTCCGACGCCGGCGCCGACCTCGACCTGGAGGTCTACAAGGACGGCGTCAAGGTCGGCTCCTCGGCCGACGGCGACTCCGAGGAGGCCGTGACCCTGGCCAACCCGGCCGCCGGTACCTACACCGTCAAGGTGATCGGCTACGCGGTCCCGGCCGGCAGCACCACCTACGACTACCGCGACGTGTACTTCTCCTCGGCCCTCGGCTCCGTCCAGGTGGACGAGTCGGCCGCGGTGAACCTCGCCAGCGGTGGTTCGGCGACGGTCTCGGCCAACGTGCTCGTCAGCTCCGCCGCTCCGGAGGGCCGCCAGTTCTTCGGCCAGCTCCAGCTGCTGAGCGGCCGCGGCACCCCCGCCGGCACCGCCAGCGTCCAGATCGAGAAGGTCACCCCGTAACACGGTGACGGTATGACGGAAGGGGCCGGTGCTCGTCGAGCACCGGCCCCTTTCGCGTTCCCGCGGGGTTCCTCGCGGGACTACTTGCCGAGCGAGCTCAGGTCCTGGGCGTAGGTGCCCACCGCGTGCGCGATGACGTCGACGTTGGTGTCGAAGACCTTGAGGTCGATGTTCTTCAGGGTGTCGCCCGCACCGTGGTAGTTCGGGTCGTACGGGGCGCCGGCCGTGCCGCCGTGGCGCGCGGCCTGCTCCGGGGTCTTGATGCCCTCGGCGCCGGTGAAGGTGCCGCCGGCCGGGATGCCGTGGGCGATGAACGGGCCGTAGTCGGAGCGGCCGTCGAAGTCGCTGCCCTCGTGCGGCTTGCCCTTGCGGTCGAGGAAGCCGTTGATCAGCGCCTCGATCTGCGCCGAGCCGGCCGGGCCGGCGCCCGCGCCCTGCCGGTCGGAGTCGTCGCCGTCGTAGACGAACTGCACCGGGTTGGGCGAGGCGATCATGTCGAAGTTCAGGTAGAGCGCGATGTCCTTCTTCTGCCGCTCCGAGAGCTGGGCGACGTAGTGCTCGGAACCGAGCAGGCCCAGCTCCTCCGCGGACCACCAGGCGAAGCGGACCTTGTTCGCGGGCTGCCTGCCCTTGCCGCGGGTCTCCTCGGCCAGCTTCAGGGCGACCTCCAGCAGGCCGGCCGAGCCCGAGCCGTTGTCGTTGATGCCGGGCCCCTCGGCGACCGAGTCCAGGTGGGCGCCGACGGTGACCACGCGGTCGGCGCGGCCCCCGCGGGTCTCGGCGATCACGTTGCGGGTGGTCCGCTTCACGTGCTCCTGGTCGAGGTCGAGGCGGACCGTCACCTCGCCCCGGGCGGCGGCCGCGGTCAGGGCCTCGCCGTCGGCGAGGGTGATCCCGGCGCTGGGGATCACCCCGTCGGCGGGGGAGGAGAAGCCGCCGCGCACCGGGGTGGTGCCGCTGTGGTTGTAGACGATCACGGCGACGGCGCCGGCCGCGGCGGCGGCCTTCTGCTTCTCCGCGAAGGTGCAGGCGCCCCGCTTGACCAGGGCGATGCGGCCGGTGAAAGCGCCGGCCGGGTAGTCGGCGGCGTCGCAGCCGGGGGTCTCGTCGACCCGGGCGAGCGCGATCGGGGCGGTCAGGCCGCCCGCCGGGGTGGAGGGGGTGAAGGTGAAGGCGGCCGTCGCCAGCTCCCGCTGCTCCGGGGCGAGGACGGTGGCCTTCTCGGTCTTCGTGCGGGCCTCGTAGATGTCGAAGTCCTGGTACGCGACCTGGTAGCCGGCCTTCTTCAGGGTGTCGTGGACGTAGCGGGCGGAGGCGTCGTGGCCGGGGGTGCCCGCGGCGCGGTTGCCCCCGTTGGCGTCGGCTATCTGCTGGAACTTCGCCAGGTGGCGGTAGGCGCCCTTGCCGGACGCCTCCTCGACCAGCTCCTTGGCCAGCCGGCCGTCGGGACGGGAGTGCGCCTGGGCCGGGCCCGCGGCGAGCAGGACGGGCGCCAGGGTGGCGGCGGTGGCGGTGGCGGCGAGGGCCGCGAGGGTGCGGTGGCGGTGGCGGTGGGTGCGCACGGTGGATCCCCCCAGAACGGGTCGTATCGGTGGTCGGACGCCGCGGTCCGGATCACGGTCCGCGACAGAACGGACCGTAATGACTTTCCGCAGGTCAAACCGCCCGTTCGGGGGTGTGCAACACAGCCGCCACAGACACGTCACGGGGGTACACACTCCCGCCACCGTCCGTTCCTCGGACAATGGATTGGACAAGCCGTGTGGGGTCGAACGCATGATGGGCTCACGCGCGCCCGCGTCGCATCGGAAGAAGGAGTCACCGTGAGGGTCGGAATCGTCGGAGCCACCGGACAGGTCGGCGGAGTCATGCGCAGCATCCTCGCCGAGCGCGCCTTCCCGGTGGACGAGCTGCGACTGTTCGCCTCGGCCCGGTCGGCCGGCTCCACCCTGGAGTGGCAGGGCCGGGAGATCACCGTCGAGGACGCCGCCACGGCCGACTACACCGGCCTGGACATCGTGCTGTTCTCGGCCGGCGGCGCGACCTCCCGGGCGCTGGCGGAGAAGGTCGCCTCGCAGGGCGCCGTGGTGATCGACAACTCCTCCGCCTGGCGCAGCCACCCCGAGGTCCCGCTCGTGGTCTCCGAGGTCAACCCGCACGCGGTCAAGGACCGCCCCAAGGGCATCATCGCCAACCCGAACTGCACCACCATGGCCGCCATGCCGGTGCTGCGCCCGCTGCACCAGGAGGCCGGCCTGACCGCCCTGGTCGCCACCACCTACCAGGCCGTCTCCGGCTCGGGCCTGGCCGGTGTGGCCGAGCTCAAGGGCCAGGCGTGCGCGCTCGCCGAGGCCGCCGACCAGCTCACCTTCGACGGTGAGGCGCTCGACTTCCCCGAGCCGCAGGTCTACAAGCGTCCGATCGCCTTCAACGTGGTGCCGCTCGCGGGCAACCTGGTCGACGACGGCTCCTTCGAGACCGACGAGGAGCAGAAGCTCCGCAACGAGTCCCGCAAGATCCTGGAGATCCCGGACCTGAAGGTCTCCGGCACCTGTGTGCGCGTGCCGGTCTTCGCCGGCCACTCCCTCCAGGTCAACGCCCGCTTCGCCCGTCCGATCAGCGTCGAGCGCGCCTACGAGCTGCTGGCCGACGCCCCCGGCGTGCTGCTCTCGGAGATCCCGACCCCGCTCCAGGCGGCCGGCAAGGACGCCTCCTACGTGGGCCGCATCCGCGCCGACGAGACCGTGGACAACGGCCTGGCGCTCTTCCTCTCCAACGACAACCTGCGCAAGGGCGCCGCGCTGAACGCCGTGCAGATCGCCGAGCTGGTGGCCGAGGAGCTCGGCCGCGGCTGATCCCCGACCGATCCCCCGACCGATCTGCGGGCCGCACGGGAGGGCCCCCGTAATGGGGTGCCCTCCCGTCCGCTATGCGTGCAAGGATGGCCGCGACCGTCACCATCGAAGGAGATGAACGCGTGCCTGGCACGAACCTGACCCGTGAAGAGGCTCAGCAGCGGGCGAAGCTGCTCACCGTCGACGCCTACGAGATCGACCTCGATCTGAGCGGCGCGCAGGAGGGCGGCACGTACCGCTCCGTGACGACGGTGCGCTTCCGGTCCGCCGAGGCGGACGCCGAGACCTTCATCGACCTGGTCGCGCCGGCCGTGCACGAGGTCGTCCTCAACGGCAGCTCGCTGGACGTGGCGGCGGTCTTCCGCGACTCGCGGATCGCCCTGCGCCACCTGCAGCAGGGCGCGAACGAGCTGCGGGTGGTCGCCGACTGCGCGTACACCAACACCGGCGAGGGCCTGCACCGCTTCGTCGACCCGGTCGACGACCAGGCCTACCTCTACACCCAGTTCGAGGTGCCGGACGCCCGCCGCGTCTTCGCCAACTTCGAGCAGCCCGACCTGAAGGCGACCTTCCAGTTCACCGTGAAGGCCCCCGCGGGCTGGACCGTCATCTCGAACTCGCCGACCCCGACGCCGGCCGAGGTCAAGGACGACGTGTGGGTCTTTGAGCCGACCCCGCGCATCTCGACGTACATCACCGCGCTGATCGTCGGCCCGTACCACTCGGTGCACAGCACCTACGAGGGCCCGGACGGGCAGGTCGTGCCGCTGGGCATCTACTGCCGGCCGTCGCTGGCCGAGTTCCTCGACGCGGACGCGATCTTCGAGGTCACCCGGCAGGGCTTCGACTGGTTCCAGGAGAAGTTCGCCTACGCGTACCCGTTCGCCAAGTACGACCAGCTCTTCGTGCCCGAGTTCAACGCCGGTGCGATGGAGAACGCGGGCGCGGTGACCATCCGCGACCAGTACGTCTTCCGCTCGAAGGTGACGGACGCCGCCTACGAGGTGCGCGCCGAGACCATCCTGCACGAGCTGGCCCACATGTGGTTCGGCGACCTCGTGACCATGGAGTGGTGGAACGACCTGTGGCTGAACGAGTCGTTCGCCACCTACACCTCGATCGCCTGCCAGGCCTACCACCCGGACTCGAAGTGGCCGCACGCGTGGACCACCTTCGCGAACTCCATGAAGACCTGGGCGTACCGGCAGGACCAGCTGCCGTCCACCCACCCGATCATGGCGGAGATCCGCGACCTGGACGACGTCCTGGTGAACTTCGACGGCATCACCTACGCCAAGGGCGCCTCGGTGCTCAAGCAGCTGGTGGCGTACGTCGGCATGGACGCGTTCTTCAAGGGCGTCCAGGCGTACTTCAAGCAGCACGCGTTCGGCAACACCCGCCTGAGCGACCTGCTGGGCGCGCTGGAGGAGACCTCCGGCCGTGACCTGGCGGCCTGGTCGAAGGCGTGGCTGGAGACGGCCGGCATCAACGTGCTGCGCCCGGAGATCGAGACCGACGCGCACGGGGTGATCACCTCGTTCAAGGTCCGACAGGAGGCCCCGGCGCTGCCGGCCGGCGCCAAGGGCGAGCCGGTGCTGCGCCCGCACCGCATCGCGATCGGCTTCTACTCCCTGGACGAGGCGGGCGGCAAGCTGCTGCGCGAGCGCCGGGTCGAGCTGGACATCGCCGCGGCCGAGCTGACGGACGTCCCCGAGCTGGTCGGCCACGCCCGCCCGGACGTGGTCCTGCTCAACGACGACGACCTGTCGTACGCCAAGGTCCGCCTGGACGCCGAGTCCCTGGCGAAGGTCACCGCGCACCTGGGCGACTTCGAGGCCTCGCTGCCGCGGGCGCTGTGCTGGGCGTCGGCGTGGGACATGACCCGCGACGGCGAGCTGGCCACGCGCGACTACCTGGCGCTGGTGCTGTCCGGGATCGCCAAGGAGACCGACATCGGCGTGGTGCAGTCCCTGCACCGCCAGGTGAAGCTGGCCCTCGACCTGTACGCCGACCCGGCGTGGCGCGGGACGGGCCTGGCGCGGTGGACGGAAGCCACGCTGGAGCACCTGCGGGCCGCCGCGCCCGGCAGCGACCACCAGCTGGCGTGGGCCCGTGCCTTCGCGGCGACGGCGCGGACGGAGGAGCAGCTCACGCTGCTCGCCGGGCTGCTGGACGGCAGCGAGACGATCGAGGGCCTGGCCGTCGACACCGAGCTGCGCTGGACCTTCCTGGAGCGGCTGGCCGCGACCGGCCGGGCCGACGAGGCGGAGATCGCGGCCGAGCTGGAGCGGGACCGGACGGCGGCGGGCGAGCGGCACGCGGCCACGGCCCGGGCGGCGCGGCCGACGGCCGAGGCCAAGGCGGCCGCGTGGGCGTCGGTGGTGGAGTCCGCGGACCTGCCGAACGCGGTGCAGGAGGCCGTGATCGGCGGCTTCGTCCAGTCCGACCAGCGGGAGCTGCTGGCGCCGTACGCGGCGAAGTACTTCGCGGCGGTCAAGGGCGTGTGGGACTCGCGCAGCCACGAGATCGCGCAGCAGATCGCGGTGGGCCTGTACCCGTCGCTGCTGGTGTCCCAGGAGACCCTGGACGCGACGGACGCGTGGCTGGCTTCGGCCGAGCCGAACGCCGCGCTGCGGCGGCTGGTGTCGGAGTCGCGCTCGGGCGTCGAGCGCGCTCTGCGCGCCCAGGCGGCCGACGCCCGGGCCTGACCCCGGGGCTCCGCCCCGGACCTCCGTCCTCAGGCGCCGGTCGGGCCGGCTTCGTCCGGCTCGACCGGCGCCTGAGGCGCTGGGGGCAGCGGTAGCTCGCGCGCAGCGGTGCGGCGCAGGGCGGTCAGGAGGGGGGCCACCGCCGGGGAGGACGCGGTGCCGGCGCGGGTGGCCGCCAGGACGTGCCGGGTCGGGCGGTCCCGGGGCAGCGCCCTCACGACGGCCCCGGCCGTCCGGGCGGCCGCCATGCGGGGGACCAGGGCGACGCCCATCCCGGCCTCGACCATCGACAGGATCGCCGTCCAGCCGGCCGCCGCATGGGCCTGCTCCGGCACGAAGCCCGCCGCCTCGCACGCCGCGCGGGTGATCTCCGACCACGGGCCGGAGCCCCCGTAGATCCACGGGTCCGAGGCCAGGTCGGACAGTCGGACCTCGGCCGCACCGGCCAGCCGGTGGCCCGGTGGCAGGGCCACGTCCAAGGGGTCGGCCACCAGCATGACCCGGCTGAAGCGCGGGTCCCGCGCGGTCGGGGCATGGGCCGCCAGGGTCAGGGCCAGGTCCACCTCCCCCGCCGCGAGCAGCGCGTAGGCCTCCGCCGCCTCGGCCTCGCGCACCCGGACCGACACCCCCGGGTGCGACCGCCGCAGCGCCACCACGGCCGGGACGACCAGGGCCGGGATCGCCGTCGGGAAGGCACCGACCCGGACCTCTCCGGCCTCTCCCTCCCGGTACCCGGCGAGTTCCGCGTCGGCCCGTTCGAGCTGGGCGAAGACCGCCTGCGCGTGCCGCAGCACCAGATGGGCGGCGTCGGTCAGCCGGACCCGCCGGCCCTGGGCCTCCAGCAGGGGGACACCGAGCTGCCTGGCCAGGTTGGTGAGCTGCTGCGAGACGGCCGAGGGCGTCATGTGCAGCGCCTCGGCCGTCGCGGTCACCGTGCCCCGGTCCGCCAGGGTCCGCAGGATCCGTAGCTTCTTGATGTCCCAGTCGGTCACGGGAGCGAACCTACCTCCGGGCTCCCAGCGTGACGCCGCCCAGGATCAGGGCCATGCAGAGGAGTTCGGTCGGTCCGGTCCGCTCGCCGAGCAGCAGGTGGCCGAGCAGGGCCACGCACACGGGCTGGAGGTAGTAGACGACCCCGGCGCGGGCCGCGCCGATCAGCGAGACCGCCTTGTTCCAGGCGAAGAAGGCGACGGCGGAGGAGAACACGCCCACGTACAGCAGCGGCCCGACCGTGCCGGCGTCCGGCTCGAAGCCGCCCTGCACCGCGAGGGAGATTCCGTAGGCCGGCGCCAGCATCAGCGCGCCCAGGACGAAGGTCGTCAGCAGGAAGACCGGGCCCTCGATCTCCTCGGGCTTGCGCCGCAGCAGTGCGCTGTACGTGGCGAACGACAGGGCGGCGCCGAACATCCACAGGTCGCCGGCGGTGAAGTCGAGGCCCAGTGAGCCGTGGCCGACCAGCAGGAGCACGCCGAACGCCGCCAGCAGGAGGCCGAAGGTACGCCGGGGGCCGAGCTTCTCGCCGCCGAGCCGGGCGTAGCCGGCCATCAGCACCGGTGAGGCCGCCATGATCATGCCCATGGTGGAGGCGGAGGTGGTCAGGCCCGCCTGGTGGACGAGGGTGTTGTAGAGGGTGACGCCGAACAGCGAGGCCAGGGTGAGGAATCCGAGGTGGCGGCGGATCAGCGCCCGCTGCCGCCAGGCCGTGCGGGCGGCGAAGGGAGCCACGGCCAGCAGGGCGATGACCCACCGCCAGAAGACGGCCTGCACGGGCGGAACGGAGTCGGCCATGTCCCGGGTGGCGACGAAGCTCCCGGACCAGACGACCGTCGCCACCAGGGCGAGGAGCACGCCGAGACCGCCCACCCGCGGGGCGCGGGGCGGAGCCGTACGGGTGGGCGGGGTCGTGGCGGCGGTCGTTCGGGCGCGGTCCAGGACGGACACGGGGGCTCCCCCTCGGGTGTGGTGGCGGGCTGGGCGACTAACGTCGCACTCCGGCATTGCCCAGGTCCATCGAAATGTTTCGACGGACATGTTCAGCTGAGCTGAACGGTTGCGGGCGCCGCGGCGGGAGCTGGCCGACCACCGTCGCCGTGAAGGCGACGGCCATGCCGAGGAGCTGGACCGGGGTGAGGGACTGCCCCAGCGCGGCCCAGCCGATCACGGCGGCGGTGAGCGGGGAGAGCGGTCCGAGCAGGGTGACCGAGGTGGCGCTCAGCCGGCCGATGCCGCGGAACCACAGCCAGTACGCGATCCCGGTGTTGATCAGCATCAGGTAGCCGTAGCCCAGGAAGGCCTTGCCGTCGAGGGCCGGCGGGGCGCCCTCCACCAGGGCCGCCACCGGGACGACGACCAGCCCGCCCGCGGTGAGCTGCCAGCCCGTCAGGGCCAGCGGACCGACACCCTCCGGGCGCCCCCACCGCTTGGTCATGACGGTGCCGGTGGCCATGGACGCGGAGGAGACGAGACCCGCGGCGATGCCGATGCCGTCGAGCCGCGCCTGGGCGGTCAGGACGACCATGCTCACGCCGAGGGCCGCGACCACCGCCGTGAGGACGGTCCGCAGGCTCGCCCGCTCCCCCAGGAGCAGCGCGGCCAGTCCGGCCACGAACAGCGGACCGGCGGAGCCGAGCACGGCCGCCACGCCGCCGGGGAGCCGGTAGGCGGTGAGGAAGAGCAGCGGGAAGAAGGCGCCGATGTTCAAGGTGCCGAGGACGGCGGACTTCCACCACCACGCGCCGGTCGGCAGGGTGCGGGCCAGGGCGGTGAGCAGCAGTCCGGCGGGCAGGGCCCGCATCACACCGGTGAACAGGGGCCGGTCCGGCGGGAGGAGTTCGGTGGCGACGGCGTAGGTCGAGCCCCACGAGACGGGCGCCAGGGCGGTCAGGGCGATGGTGCCGATGCGCTTCATGCAGTCTTCTCCCCCTCGAATTAGATCGATGGCAAGTAGCTTAGCTCTAAGTTACTTTTCGTCAAGCTGCTTTCTTGCAAGCGATCGAGGAGGGCCCGATACTTGCGCCATGACCGAGAGCAAGGGGACCGCCCCGACCGGCAGCGACGCCGTCGATGCCATCACCGCGCAGTGGTACGCCGTTCGACCGGAGCTGGACACGGCCCCGATGGCCGTCTTCGGGCGGATCTACCGGATCGGCCGGGCGATGGAGGAGCGGATGGAGCGGGCCTACGCCCCGCACGGGATCTCACGCGGCGAGTTCGACGTGATCGCCACACTGCGCCGCTCCGGTGAGCCGTACACGCTGTCGCCGCGTCAGCTCTCGGCGACGCTGATGCTCACCACGGGGGGCATGACCGGGCGGCTGGACAAGCTGGAGAAGGCCGGGCTGCTGTGCCGGCGGCCCGATCCGCACGACCGGCGGGGACTTCAGGTCACGCTGACCGAACGCGGGCTGGACGTGGTGGACGCGGCGGTGGTGGCCGGTCTCGAAGTGCAGCGGGAGGCGCTGACGGGCCTGTCCGAGGAGGAGGCCGCCACCCTGGGCGCGCTGCTGCGCAAGCTGGCGGGCGCCGTGACCGGCTGATGGCCGCCCGGGCCGCCGGCAGGCGGACATGGCAGAGCGCCGGCGGTCCTCCTGGACCGTCGGCGCTCCGGAACGGCTGGGTCAGCCCTGCTGCTTGGGCGACTTGTCGAGGACCATCACGAGACCCGCGATGACCAGGAACAGCACGATCGGCAGGGCGACGTACAGGCCGACGGTCTCGGCCACGCTGATGCCCTGGCCCGGGTCGTCGCCGTCGTCGCGCACGACCGCCAGCGCGGGAGACGTCATCAGCAGCATCATCAGCGTCGAACCGGCCGCGACGGCGCCGGCGCGCAGGGCGTTCTTCTTGTCCACGGTGCAAACGTAGCGAACGCCCGAACGAACCGCGCGCCCGGGGTGCCGTACGGGGGTCACGCCCCGGTTCACGCCCCTGTTCACACCGCCGCTCACACGCTCCGCTCCACCCCCTCCGCGACCGCCCCGAGCAGCCCCGCCGCCCGCTCGGACGCTGCCAGCGCGGCCAGCGTCAGCGGCCGTCCCGACGCGTCGGCGAGCGGCAGCCGCCAGTTGGGGTACTGGTCCCAGGTGCCCGGCAGGTTCTGCGGGCGCCGGTCGCCGACCGCGTCCGGCAGCCATACGCCGACCAGCCGGGCCGGGGTGCGCAGCAGGAACCCGTACAGGGCCCGTACGGCGGCCTCCTCGCCCTCGGTGTCCAGTCCGAGCCGCTGGAGCCCGGCCAGCCACTCGGCGGTGTCGGCGGCGTCCTCGGCCTTCTCCTGCTCCACGGGACGGGTCAGCAGGCCCAGCCGGGCCCGTAGCTCGACATGGCCGCCGGTCAGTTTGGCCGTGGTGGGCGGCAGGTCGTGGGTGGTGACGGTGGCCAGGCAGTCGGCGCGCCAGGCCTCGGGGGCCAGCGGCCGGCCGTCGCCCTCCCAGTCCCGCTCGAACCACAGCACCGAGGTGCCGAGCACCCCGCGCCGGGCCAGCGCCTGCCGCACCCGCGGCTCGACGGTGCCGAGGTCCTCGCCGATCACCACGGTCCCGGCCCGGTGCGCCTCCAGCACCAGCAGCGCGAGCATGGCCTCGCCGTCGTAGGCGACGTAGGTGCCCTCGGCGGGCGGGATGCCCTGCGGCACCCACCACAGCCGGAACAGCCCCATCACATGATCGATGCGCAGCGCCCCCGCGTGCGCGAACAGGGCGCGCAGCAGCGCCCGGTACGGGGCGTAGCCGGCGGCGGCCAGCGCGTCGGGGCGCCAGGGCGGCAGGCCCCAGTCCTGGCCGCGGGCGTTGAAGGCGTCCGGCGGGGCGCCGACCGTGGTGCCCGCGGCGTACAGCTCGGGCCGGGTCCACACGTCGGCCCCGCCGGGGTGGACGCCCACGGCGAGGTCGTGGACCAGGCCGAGGGCCATCCCGGCGTCCAGGGCGGCCCGTTGGGCGGCGGCGAGCTGCGTGTCGGTCAGCCAGGCCAGCCACCGGTGGAACTCGGCCCGGTCGGGGTCCGGCACGGCGTCCTCGGGCCAGCCGGCGGGGTCGGGGCCGTGCCGTTCGGCCAGGGCGCACCAGTCGGCGTGGGCGGCCAGGGCGGCCCCGCCGGCGACGCGGAAGCGGGCGTAGTCGGCGGCCCGGGCGGCATCGCGGGGGACGGCGTGCAGCAGTTCGAGCGCGGCGCGCTTGACCGCCCAGACGGCGTCGCGGTCGATCAGGGCGCCCTTGTCCAGGACCTCCTGGCGCAGGGCGGCGCCCTGTTCGGCGAGGGCCGCCAGCGCCGTGCGCGCGGTGCAGCGGCCGTACTCGGGGACGTCCTCGATCCGCAGGTAGACGGGGTCGGCCCAGCGGCGGGACGAGGGCCGGTAGGGCGAGGGGTCGGTGGGGGTGCCGGGGACGGCGGTGTGCAGGGGGTTGATCTGGAGGAACCCGGCGCCGTGGGTCCGGCCGGCCCAGGTGGCCAGTTCGGCGAGGTCGCCGAGGTCCCCCATGCCCCAGGAGCGGTCGGAGAGCACGGAGTAGAGCTGGACGAGCAGCCCGTGGCTGCGCCGGGGCGGGGCCGGAGCCCGGTCGGGGGCCACGATCAGCACGGCCTCGCCGCTGCGCCCGTCGGGGGTGCGGGCGTGCAGCCGGTGCACCCCGAGCGGCGGCGGCCCGGCCGGCAGCGGCCCGTCGGGGCCGGTGGTCCACCGGCCGGGCCAGGGCGCGGCGGGGACGCCGTCCTCCGGCTCCAGCCGCAGCGCGGTGCCGGGCGGCAGGGCGGCGAGGGCGGCCGGGGCGGCCGCGCCGGCCCACTGGACGAGCACCGGCGGCAGCAGCCGTGCCGCCGCGGCGGCGTCCGCGGCGGCCAGGGCGGCGGTGACCGCCTCGGGCGTGGTGGCGTCGACCCCGAGGATACCGAGCACGGTGCGGACCGTGGCCTCGGGCACCTGGACGGTGACGTCCCGGGACGGCTGGTAGGACGTGGCGACGCCGTGCAGGCCGGCGAGCCGGGCCAGATCCATCGGCAACCCCTGTCTAGTCGCCCGCGGCGACGGCGGGCGTGGTGGGCTCGCTCGTCAACGGTGGCTCGTCGAGGAGCGGCGGCTCGCTGGTCAGCGGCGCATGAGCGATATCGGCAACCGGAGCCCCACCCGTGAGCCCCCCACGCCGCTGCCCGGGCACGCCGATCATCCCGACCCGGCGGGAAGGCGTCGGGGCCGGGGAACGCGTCGGGGCCGAGGATCCGGTCGGGGCCGGCGGGTCGGCGGGGCCCGGGG
>NZ_RPRY01000391.1 GCF_003949795.1 Streptomyces sp. WAC06614 | reverse complement strand
CGCCCCACCAGCCCCCAAGGCCTCAGCTGTCTCCGGTGTCCGGGCCGCAGGGCCCTCCGTGGTGGCCGAGCCCTCGCTCACCGGGACCTTCCGGCGGCCCGCCTCGGTGCGGCCGCTGGATGCGCGGACCGTGCTGCGGATCGGGCGGGCGCCCGGGAACGACCTGGTCCTCGACGACCTCGTCGTCTCACGCCGGCACGCCGAGCTGACCGCCCGCGAGGACGGCGCCTACGAGATCGTCGACCTCGGCAGCCACAACGGCACCTACCTCAACGGCGCCCGCATCGACCGCGCCCTCCTCCACGAGGGCGACGTCGTCGGCATCGGCCGCTCCGCCTTCTGCCTGGCCGGCGACCGGCTCCAGGAGTACGTGGACACCGGCGAGGTCTCCCTCGACGTCCAGGACCTCGCCGTCCACGTGGACCACGGCCGCCGCACCCTCCTCGACGGGGTCTCCTTCCCGGTCGGCGCCCGTAGCCTGCTCGCCGTCGTCGGACCCAGCGGCGCCGGCAAGTCCACCCTGCTCGGCGCCCTGACCGGACTGCGTCCCGCCGACCGGGGCACCGTCCTCTACGACGGCCGCGACCTCTACCGCGACTACGCCGAACTGCGCGGCCGGATCGGCCTGGTCCCCCAGGACGACATCCTGCACGCCCAGCTCACCGTCCGCCGCGCCCTGTCGTACGCCGCCGAACTCCGCTTCCCGCAGGACACCGCCCGCGCCGAACGCGAGGCCCGCGTCGACGAGGTCATCGGCGAACTCGGCCTGGAACAGCGCGCCGGACAACCCGTGCACAGCCTCTCCGGCGGCCAGCGCAAGCGGGTCTCCGTCGCCCTGGAACTGCTGACCAAGCCCTCCCTGCTGTTCCTCGACGAGCCCACCTCCGGCCTGGACCCCGGCATGGACCGCTCCGTGATGCACACGCTGCGCGACCTCGCCGACGACGGCCGGACCGTCATCGTCGTGACCCACAGCGTGCTCAGCCTCGACGTCTGCGACCGGCTGCTGGTCCTCGCGCCCGGCGGCCGGACCGCCTACTTCGGGCCACCCGCCGACACCCTCGGCTTCTTCGGCTTCACCCAGTGGCCGGAGGCCTTCGAGGCCTTCGAGAACCAGCGGGAGCGGGACTGGGCCCAGGAGTACCGGGACTCGCCGCTCCAGCGCCGGTACGTCACCGGCGTCCCCCGCCAGCCCGTGCTGCCCGCCGGCCCCACCGACCCGACCGGCCCCGCCGCGGCCGGGGCGGCCGGGTTGCAGCGGGCCGAGGAGCGGGCCGGGCCGGTGCCCGGCCTGGCGGCCCGGCACGCGCGGGTGACGGCGGAGCTGACCGTCGGCTCCGACCCCCACCGGGCCGGCGGCCGGGCCGGGCCGCCCGTGGTGGTGTTCGACGCCGAGCTGACCCGGGTCACCGGGCCGGACGGCGCGGTCACCCGGGTCGCGACCCCGGTGACGGTGCTGGCCGGGGACGACCCGGCCTGGACCCGGCTGCTGCCCTCCACCCGTCTGGCCGTGACGGCCCGCCTCGCCCCGGCCCGGCCGGGGGAGCGGCCGGTCGCCCTGCTCCGCCCGACCGGGGACGCACCGCCCCGGGTCGTCGGAGGCCCGGACGGGGTCCAGCGGGTCGCCGGTGCGCTGCGCGACGGGTTACGGGCCGCCACCGAAGGCCTGGCCCCCGACGCCCGGGCCCTGCTGCCCGGACTCGTCGTCGGCGACACCTCCCGGGTGCCGCCGGACCTGCACGACGCCTTCCGGGCCACCGACCTCCTCCACCTCCTCGCGGTGTCCGGCTCCAACCTCACCGTGGTGCTGTTCCTGCTGATCGGACCTCCGGGCAGCGCCCAGCACACCGAACGGCGCGGCCTGGCCCCCCGGCTGGGGCTCTCGCTGCGGGCCACGGCCCTGGGCGGGGCCGTGCTCACCCTGGCGTTCGTGGTCGTGTGCCGGCCCGAGCCGAGCGTGCTGCGGGCCGCCGCCTGCGGCGCGGTCACGCTCCTGGCGATCGCCACCGGCCGGCGCCGCTCGCTGGTGCCGGCCTTGGCCGCGGCCGTCGTCCTGCTGCTGCTCTGCGATCCCTGGCTGGCCCGCAGCTACGGCTTCCTGCTCTCGGTGCTGGCCACCGCCGCCCTGCTGCTCCTCGCCCCGCGCTGGAGCGCGGCCCTCCAGCTGCGCGGGCTGCCGCCCCGCGCGGCCGAGGCGCTGGCCGCGGCGGCGGCCGCACAAGCCGTCTGCGCACCCGTGGTCGCGGTGCTCACCGCCCGCGTGAGCCTGGTGGCCGTTCCGTGCAACCTGCTGGCGGAGCTGGCGGCGGGGCCTGCGACCGTGCTCGGGTTCGCGGCCCTGGCCGTGGCCCCGGCCTGCCCGCCGCTCGCCGAGCTGCTGGCCCACTGCGCCGGCGTGCCCGCCGGATGGATCGCCCTGGTCGCCCGTACCGGCGCCCGGTTCCCGGCGGCGGAGCTGTCCTGGCCGGACGGCCCGGCCGGCGGGCTGCTGCTGGCCGCGTTGATCGCCCTGACCGCGGTCGCCGTCCGGTCGGCGGGCCCGGCCGCCCGCTACCGCTGGCCCGCCGCCCTGGCGGCCCTGCTCCTGCTGGTGGCCGTGCTGCGGCCCCCGCAGCTCACCCGGGTGCTCACCGGTTGGCCGCCGCCCGAGTGGAGCTACGTGCAGTGCGCGGTCGGCCAGGGCGACGCGGGGGTGCTCGCCGTGGGACCGGGCACGGCCGTGGTGGTCGACGCGGGTCCGGAGCCGGAGCCGGTCGACGCGTGCCTGCGTGCCCTGGGCGTGGTCACGGTGCCGCTGCTGCTCCTGACCCACTTCCACGCCGACCATGTCGGCGGGCTCACCGGGGTGCTGCGGGGGCGTTCGGTCGGCCTGATCCAGACCTCCACACTGGCCGAGCCTGCCGCCGGTGCCGCCTCCGTGCGGCGGGCCGCGGCCGCCGCCGGCGTACCCGTCCTGCCGGCCCGGGCCGGCGAGCGGCGCCGGGTCGGACCGGTGCAGTGGCAGGTGCTGTGGCCACCGCCCGGGCTGTCCGGGGTGGGGCCGAACGACGCGAGCGTAGCCCTGCTCGTCCACACGTCCGGGCCGAGCCTGCTGCTTCTGGGCGATCTCGAACCCATTTCCCAGCAGGGGCTCCTGAGGGACCATCCGGAGCTCGGCCGGATCGACGTGCTGAAGGTGGCCCACCACGGCTCCGCCCACCAGGACCGGCAGTTGCACGCGCGGGTGCGACCCCGGCTCGCGATCGTCCCGGTGGGCGCGGGCAACCGCTACGGCCATCCCGCCCCCACCACCCTGGCGTTCCTGCGCGCGGCCGGAGCGGCGGTGCTGCGCACCGATACCGACGGTGCGGTGGCGGTGCTCGGAACGGGTCCGCGGATGCGGGCGGTTCCGGCCGGCCGGCGGTGGTCCCGGCGGGCGCCGCGCCGGGGCACGGGCTCCGTTTGCCCAGGGTCCGCCAGCATGATCGAATGCGTTTTCGCCAGAAGGGGCCGTATTCAGGCCCCGGTCCACACAGCACGGGGGTGCATCAACCATGTTCGGTCGCCGGCGGGGGATGGAGTCGGCCGGAAGCAGCAGCAGTCCAGGGATCTCCACGACACTGACGCTGCCGCCCACGGCCAAGCTGCTCAGCTGTCGTGTGCTCGACACGGTCCACCAGCCGGTCCGGCGGGCCCGGTTCGAGGTGACCGATCCGATCGGCCGGGGGGTCGTCAGCGGAGAGACCGACCCGTACGGCGGGTTCACCGCGGCGGTGCCGGAAGGGGAGTACCGGCTGACGGTCACGGCGGAGGGTTACGCGCCGTTCCACGGGGCGACGCTGGTCGGCGGTGGTGCCCAGCCGGGCACGGCGGAGATCGTGCTCGACCCGGTCGAGCCGCCGCTGCTGCCGCAGCCCGGCCACTGGGAGATCGACCCGGCCCACTCGGCCATCGCGTTCTCGGCCCGGCACATCGGACTGGCCCGGATCCACGGCCGGTTCAACACGTTCGCCGGGGCGGTGCGGATAGCCGAACGCATGGAGGAGTCCTCCATGCACGTGATCATCGACGCGGCGAGCATCGACACCGGGCTGCGGATGCGCGACGACCACCTGCGGTCGGCGGACTTCCTGGACGCGGTCCGGCACCCGACCCTGGAGTTCTACAGCGAGCGCTTCATCCACCGCAGCGGCAGCCGCTGGACGGTGGCCGGGGCCCTGACCCTGCACGGCGTGAGCCGCTCGGTCACCCTGGACACCGAGTACCTCGGGGCCGGTACCGGTATGGAGGGCGAGCCGCGCGCGGCCTGCCGCGCCTCGACGGAACTCCAGCGCGAGGACTTCGCCCTGAACTGGCAGTCGATGCTGGCCCAGGGCATCGCGGCCATCGGCTCGTCGGTCGAGGTCCGTCTGGACGTCCAGATCGTCCACAAGGCCTAGACCCGGCCGCCCGTCCCCGCCCTGGGCCCGGCCGGCACCAGCGCCAAGGCCAGGGACGGGAGCGGCTCCTGGCGGCGGGGCTACGGGGCTTCGAGCCAGCCTTCGTGGGTCGCGGCGAGGGCGTCGAGGGCCGTGGGGTCGAGCCGTGCCTGGGGGTCCTCGACGACCACCAGCCACTGGGCGTCCTCTGCGTCGTCCTCGCCCGCGAGGGCGTCGCGGACGAGTTGGGGCTCCTCGGGCAGGCCGAAGCGGTCCACGACCTCCTCCGCCACCTCCTCGGCGGCGTCGCGGTCGGGCAGGACCAGTACATGTCGCAGGCTCACCGCACCATTCTCCGGTACCCGGCCACGGCGCCGGCCACGGCGTCGGCCACGGGCGGTGCCGCGGGCACTGTCGGTGCGGCGTGCGATGCTGGAGCCGATGGCCACGAGGAAGAACTCCACCGACGATCCGCTCGCCCCGCTCACCCTCGCGGTGGGGCAGGAGGACCTGCTGCTCGACCGTGCCGTACGGGAGGTGGTTGCGGCCGCCCGGGCCGCCGACGCCGACACCGACGTACGGGACCTCACCCCGGACCAGCTCCAGCCCGGCACGCTCGCGGAGCTGACGAGCCCTTCGCTGTTCGCCGAGCGCAAGGTCGTGGTCGTGCGCAACGCGCAGGACCTGTCCGCCGACACGATCAAGGACGTCAAGGCCTACCTGGACGCGCCGGTCGAGGAAATCACGCTCGTGCTCCTCCACGCCGGGGGCGCCAAGGGCAAGGGGCTGCTGGACGCCGCCCGCAAGGCGGGGGCCCGCGAGGTGGCCTGCCCGAAGATGACCAAGGCCGGGGACCGGCTGGCGTTCGTCCGCGGCGAGTTCCGCACGCTCGGCCGGTCGGCCACCCCCGAGGCCTGCCAGACCTTGGTCGACGCGATCGGCAGCGACCTGCGGGAGCTGGCCAGCGCGGCGGCCCAGCTGTGCGCCGACGTC
Organism: Streptomyces sp. WAC06614; assembly: GCF_003949795.1. Taxonomy (GTDB): domain Bacteria; phylum Actinomycetota; class Actinomycetes; order Streptomycetales; family Streptomycetaceae; genus Streptomyces. Next base: position 518 of record NZ_RPRY01000391.1, on the reverse strand, counting down.
GAGGGCACCATCGACGAGGCCGTGGTCGGGCGGTACTACACCGGCCGGGCCGAGGCCTCCAGCTTCGAGGTGGCCGACCGTGCGGTCGAGGGCCGTGCGGCCGAGGCGCTGGAGGCGCTGCGCTGGTCCCTGGGCACCGGGGTGGCACCGGTCCTGATCACCAGTGCCCTGGCGCAGGCGGTCCGGTCCATCGGCAAGCTGGCCTCGGCCCCGCGCGGGGCGCGTCCGGGCGATCTGGCACGGGACCTCGGGATGCCCCCGTGGAAGATCGACCGGGTCCGCCAGCAGATGCGGGGCTGGTCGGCGGACGGGGTCGCCCAGGCGCTGCGCGCCGTCGCCGAGGCCGACGCCGGGGTCAAGGGCGGCGGGGACGACCCGGAGTACGCCCTGGAGAAGGCGGTGGTGGCCGTGGCCCGCGCCGCCCGCACCCGCCGCCCGTCCTCGTACTGACCCACTGCGCCCGCCCCACTCGGCCCGCCCGGGCCGAGTGGGGCGGGCGCAGTGGGTCAGTACGAGGA
>NZ_RPRY01000390.1 GCF_003949795.1 Streptomyces sp. WAC06614 | reverse complement strand
GCCGTGGGGGACCGTACAGTCGGCGTCGCCGAGGCCGTCCCCCGCCGGCCCCGTTCCCGTGCCGCCGAGGAGAGCCCGTGGTTCCGACCGACGACGTCCGCTTCCCGACCGACCCGGCCCGGCCCGCCCTCGGGTCCCTCTCCGGGGACGGATCCGCCCGTTCCGGCCTGCGCGTCTTCGTGCTGGCCGGTTCCTCCCGGGCCGGGTCGGTCAACCGGAGCCTGGCCTCGCTCGTCGCCCGGATCGTCACCGAGGCCGGGCCGGACGTCGACCTCGCCCACCTCGGCGACTTCGCCATGCCCGCCTACGACGGTGACACCGAGGCCGGTCACGGCCCTCCGCCGGCCGCCGCCGCGCTGCGCGACCGGATCGAGGCGGCGCAGGCCCTGGTCATCGCCTCGCCCGAGTACAACGCCTCGGTGCCCGGCGTGGTCAAGAACGCCATCGACTGGGTCTCCCGCTTCCGGCCGCAGCCGTTCAAGGACAAGCAGACCCTGCTGGTCTCGGCCTCCCCGTCCATGGTCGGAGGCAACCGCGGCCTGTGGGCGCTGCGGGTCCCGCTGGAGCACCTGGGCGCCCGCGTCTACCCCGACATGTTCAGCCTGGCCGGTGCGCACCAGGCCTTCACCGAGGACGGCCGGCTGGCCGACACCGGGCTCGCCGAGCGGCTCACCGAGACCGTGGACTCGTTCCTGGCCCTGGTCGAGGCCGACACCCGCTACCTCTGCCTCCAGCGCCGCTGGTACGAGTTCCTCGGCGACCGCACCGACGCCCCGGTCACCACCCGCGCCCAGGACTGACCCCGAGGCCCGGCCGTCAGCGGCAGGAGAACGCGATCCGCTGCCGGACGTCGTCCCCGTCCGGACCCGGCGCCTCGACCAGCACCCAGAACACCGGCCGCTCGCCGTCGAACCGGCCCCGCACCCGCACCGTGGCCTGCCCTCCCGGCTCCAGCGTGCCCGCGTCGGGCGTGATCACCACGTCCGGTGCGACCCCGCGGTCGATGCCCGCGCCGCCCTCGCCCGGGTCGTGGTCCAGCGCCGTCGCCCGCCAGTGCGCCGGCGCGCCCGAGGGATCCACCGGACCCACGGTGAACCGCGCCTCGATCTCGGAGCACGCCACGTGCGCCTTGCCGTCCGCGGCGTAGTCCGGGCTGACATGACCGACCTGGACGAACCCGGCCCCCTGCGCCGTCCGGGGCCCGAGAGCGGACGAACCGCCGGCCCGGCCCCCGGGATCCTCGGCCCCGCCCTGGCAGCCGACCGCCGCAGCGAGCACGAGCACCACCAGCGTGGCCACCTTGGCCCGGCCGTTGCCCTGGCCGCGGCTCCGGCCTCGGCCCGTTCCGGGGCCTCGGTCGCAGCTCCAGCCCGTTCCCGACCCCGACGCCGTTCTCGTTCCCGCTACCGTTCCCCTTCCGGTTCCGCGTCCATGGCCCACCGCGGTGCCTCCCTGCCCGTGAGAACCTTCGTCCGCCTCCACCGCAGTGTGCTCCCGCCCTGCCGACCCGCTCAACGGATGTGTCACCACTGAAGAACGAACTCACCACGGAACAGGTGCGGTTGAGGCTCCTGTTTCGTGCGGTTGCGGTGTGACCGGCCGGGCCGGTGCAAAACCGGCTGCTGGAGCCGGAGCGCGCCCGTTAGGATCTCCGGACCGTCCGGACGTGGCGCAGAGGCCGTCGCACCGTCACGGCATGACGGCGGACGCCGGTTCGCGCCGGCTCGCACCGGTTCGGATCCGGCCGTCCGGGCGGGTGACACACGGCACGGACACCAGTGGGGCGGCGGGAAAGTTGACGGACCGGACGGGTACGGGCGGCCCGGGGACGGATACGGGCGGCCCGGGGACGGGTACCGCCGAGCCCCTCACCGCGCAGGAGCTCGCCGCGTTCGACCGTACGGTCGCCCGGCTGCGGGCCCTGCCCGTGGACGACCCGGTCCGGCTACGGGCCGAGGAGGTCGCCGCGTCCTTCGCCCGCGACGGGCGCCATCGCCGCCGCAAGAACCGTGCCCGGGACCGTGCCGCCGCCGACGCGGCCGTGCTCGCCGCGACCGCGACCGGCGACCCCGGGCGGCGCGAGGACGCGCCGCTGGAGACCCCGGCCGTGCCCCGCCCCACCGCCGGCGAGCTGCTGCGCCCCCGGCGCTGCTACGTCTGCAAGTCCTTCTACCACCAGGTCGACGGCCACTACCACCTGCTGTGCCCGGGCTGTTCCGCCGACAACTCCGCACGCCGCGGCCTGCGGTGCGACCTGACCGGTCGGCGCGTCCTGCTCACCGGAGGCCGCGTCAAGATAGGTTTCCAGCTCGCCCTGATGATGCTCCGCGACGGCGCCGAGCTGCTCGTCACCAGCCGCTTCCCCCAGGACACCCTGGCCCGCTTCCGCGCCGCGCCCGGCAGCGCGCACTGGCTGGACCGGCTCACCGTCGTCGCCGTCGACCTGCGCGACCCGCGCCAGGTCCTCGGCCTGTGCGAGCGGCTGCGCGCCGAGGGCGAGCCGCTCGACGTCCTCGTCAACAACGCCGCGCAGACCGTCCGCCGCCCGCCCGCGTCCTACGCGCTCCTCGCCGCGGGGGAGCGGGCGGCGCTCCCCGCCCCCGGCCCCGCCCGGCTGTGGCACGCGCCCGGCTACGAGCCCGTACGGGCCCTGCCGGGCGGCGGCAGCGGTGCCTCGGGAGCCCTCGCCCTGGTCCTGGACGAGGCCGGTGCGGGCGAGGCCGCCCTCGCGGCCGACGAGGCGGGCCTGCTGCCCGACCCCGCCCCCGCCAACTCCTGGTCGGCCCGCCTGGGCGAGCTGGATCCGGCCGAACTGCTGGAGACCCAGCTCGTCAACGCCCTGGCGCCGGCCCTCCTGGTCGACCGGCTGCTGCCGCTCCTGCTGGCCTCGCCGCGTCCGCACCGCTACGTGGTCAACGTGACGGCGGTGGAAGGGCGGTTCGCGGTGCGCCGCAAGACCTCCGGGCACCCGCACACCAACATGGCGAAGGCCGCCCTGAACATGCTGACCCGCACCAGCGGCCCCGAACTCGCCGCCCACGGCGTCCACATGTGCAGCGTCGACACCGGCTGGATCACCGACGAGAACCCGACGCCGCGCAAGGACCGGATCGCCCGCAGCGGCTTCCGCACCCCGCTCGACATCGTCGACGGCGCGGCCCGCGTCTACGACCCGATCGTGCGTGGCGAGGCGGGCGCCCCGGTGTCGGGCGTCTTCCTCAAGGACTACCACGAGGCCGATTGGTGACCCCTGCCTGGCTACGGCACCCGTACCGCCGGTACCGGCAAGGCCCGGTTCCTCAGCGGCCGCGCCGCACCTTGGCCGCCCGCCTGGCCTCGGCCAGCTTGCGGGCCTCCGCCGTCTTGCGGGACTCCTTGGCCCGGCCGCCCGGGCTGCTGCCACGGCCGCGGAAGCCGAGGGTGGTCGCGCCGGCCTGTTCGCCGCCGCCGTCCGTGGCGGGCGCGGTGCTCCCGGGCAGTGGCACGCCCGACGGCTGCCGGGCGCCCGTGATCCGGCCGAGCTCGGCGTCACCGGGCCGGACCGCGGTGACGGTCGGGCGGATCCCGGCCTCCGTCAGCAGCCGGTTCACGTCCTTGCGCTGGCCCGGCGTGACCAGCGTGACCACCCGCCCGGACTCCCCGGCCCGGGCCGTGCGGCCGCCGCGGTGCAGGTAGTCCTTGGCATCGGCCGGCGGGTCGACGTTGACGACCAGGTCGAGGGCGTCCACGTGGATCCCGCGGGCCGCGACGTTGGTGGCGACCAGCACCGTGATCTCGCCCTGCTGGAACTGCTCCAGCGTGTGCGTGCGCTGCGGCTGCGACTTCCCGCTGTGCAGGGCCGCCGCCCGTACGCCGCTGCCGCGCAGGTGCCGGGTGAACCGGTCGACGCCGTGCTTGGTGTCCAGGAACATCAGCACCCGCCCCTCGCGCGCCGCGATCTCGGTCGCGGTGCGCTGCTTGTCGGTGCCGGTCACGTGCAGCACGTGGTGCTCCATGGTGCTCACCGCGCCCGCCGCCGCGTCGACCGCCGCGACCACCGGGTCGTTCAGGTGCTCGTGGATCAGCCGGTCGACGTTCTTGTCGAGCGTGGCCGAGAACAGCAACCGCTGCCCGTCGGGCCGCACCTGGCCCAGGACCTCCAGCACCTGCGGCAGGAAGCCCAGGTCGCACATCTGGTCCGCCTCGTCCAGGACGGTGATCCGTACCCGGTCCAGGTGGCAGTCGCGGCGGCCCACCAGGTCGGCCAGCCGGCCCGGGGTGGCGACCAGGACCTCGGCCCCGGCCTTGAGCACGGTGGCCTGCCGACCGATGTGCAGCCCGCCGACCGCCGTGGCCAGCCGCAGGCCGAGCGCCCGCGCGTACGGGTCCAGCGCTTCGGTGACCTGCTGCGCCAGCTCCCGGGTCGGTACGAGGACCAGCGCGAGCGGCCGCTTCGCATCGGCCCGCCGGCCCGCCGTACGCGCCAGCAGGGCCAGCCCGAACGCGAGGGTCTTGCCGGAGCCGGTCCGCGCCCGGCCCAGGACGTCCCGCCCGGCCAGGGCGTTGGGCAGGGTGGCCGCCTGGATCGGGAACGGCTCCTCCACCGCCTGCTCGGCCAGCGCCCGTACCAGCTCCGGCGGCAGCTCGAGCTCGGCGAACGACGCCGCCGGCGGCAGTCCCGGGGTGGTCGTGTCCGGCAGCGCGAACTCGCGCGTCGCGTTCATGGGAAAACCTTCCTCGTCCCGGCACGCACCAGGAACGGACCGGGGCCCGTACCCCAGCGGTACGGGCCCCGGCTACGTCGTCAGCGTCCGGCCATTTTACCAGCGCAAGGCCTTACGGGCGGGCGCCGACCACGGCCCTGCCGCGGCGCCCGACCGATGCCGGGCCGGCCCCGGCGCCCGGCCGCGGCCGCCGCCGCCCGGGCCGGGCCCCCGCGCCCGGCCGCCGGCGGCGCCTGGCACGGCAGGTCAGGGCCCGCGGAGGGCCCGCCCGAGGCTCACGCGAAGGTGAGCCGGGCGATGCCGCCGTGCTCCAGGGCCGTGTACAGGGCGCCGTCGGGGCCGAAGGCCAGGCCGTGGGGTTCGGACGCGGCATCCGGGAGGGCGTACTCCGTCACCCGGCCCTCGGCCGTGATCCGGCCGATGCGCCCGGTGCCCCACGCCGTGTACCAGCAGGCGCCGTCCGGCCCGGCGGTGACCGCGTGCGGGCGGCAGCCGGGATCGGGCAGCGCGAACTCCTCGACCTTGCCGTCCGGCGTCACCCGCCCCATCCGCCCCGCGCCGATCTGGGCGCACCACAGCGCCCCGTCGGCCCCGGCGGCCAGCCCCACGGGCCCGGAGCCCGCCGTCGGCAACCGGTGCACGCGGACCTCGCCGCCGGTCGTGATGCGGCCCACCGCGTCGGCCTGGTTGAGGGTGAACCACAGCGCGCCGTCCGGGCCCGCGGTGATCATCGAGGGGAAGGCGCCCTCGACGGGCAGCGGGAAGTCGGTGACCTCGCCGGCGGGGGTGATCCGCCCGATCAGCCCGGTGTGCAGCTGGGTGAACCAGAGCGCCCCGTCGGGCCCGGCGGCGATGCCGTAGGGGCCGGCACCGGGCGTGGGCAGGGCGTACGAGCTCGCCCGCCCGTCGGTGGTCATCCGCCCGATGCGGTGGTCCCGCATCCGCGTGAACCACAGGGCGCCGTCGGGGCCCGCGGTGATCACGGAGGGCCCGCAGCCGGGGGAGTCGAGCGCGAACTCGGTCAGCTCCGCCCGCTCCCCGGCGGGCGCCAGCCGAGCGATCCGCCCCGCGTGCACCAGGGTGCACCACAGGGCCCCGTCGGGCCCGGCCGTGATCCCGTACGGGCCGGAACCCGGCTCGGCGACGGGGTAGGTCCGCAGCCCGGCGAGGACGGGGGCGGGAGTGGGGGTACGAGGTGCGGTCATGGGG
>NZ_RPRY01000389.1 GCF_003949795.1 Streptomyces sp. WAC06614 | reverse complement strand
GTCCCGCCCCCGCCTCCGCACACCCGCCCGGCCGGCCCGGCTGCCGTTGGACCCCTTCGTGACGGCCCTGCTGGCCACCGTAGGACTGGCCGCGCTGCTGCCCGCCCGGGGCGCCGCGGCCGAGGTGGCGGGGGCGGCCGCCACCGGGGCCGTCGCCCTGCTGTTCTTCCTCTACGGTGCCCGCCTCTCCACCCGCGAGGCCCTCGACGGCCTGCGCCACTGGCGCCTCCACCTCACCGTCCTCGCCTGCACCTTCGTGCTCTTCCCGGCCCTCGGCCTGGCCACCCGCGCGCTGGTGCCGACCGTGCTGACCCCCTCCCTCCAGAGCGGCCTGCTCTTCCTCTGCCTGGTGCCGTCCACGATCCAGTCCTCGATCGCGTTCACCTCGGTCGCGCGCGGCAACGTCCCCGCCGCGATCTGCGCCGGCTCCTTCTCCAGCCTCGCCGGGATCTTCCTGACCCCGCTGCTCGCGGCGGCCCTCCTCGGCGGCGCCGCCGGCGGCTTCTCCCTCGACTCGGCCCTGAAGATCGTCCTCCAGCTCCTCCTGCCGTTCGTCGCGGGCCAGCTCCTGCGCCGCCGGGTCGGCGGCTTCGTGCTCCGCCACAAGCGGGCGCTCGGGTACGTCGACCGCGGCTCGATCCTGCTCGTCGTCTACGCCGCCTTCGGCGCGGGCATGGCCGCCGGGATCTGGCACCAGGTCAGCCCCGCCCGGCTGGGCGCGCTGCTGCTCGTCGAGGCCGTGCTGCTCGCCGTGATGCTCGGGCTCACCTGGTACGGCGCCCGCCGCCTCGGCTTCGACCGGGCCGACCGGATCGCGATCCAGTTCGCCGGGTCCAAGAAGAGCCTGGCGGCCGGACTGCCCATGGCCAGCGTGCTGTTCGGGGCGCAGGCGAGCCTGGCGGTGCTGCCGCTGATGCTCTTCCACCAGATGCAGCTCATGGTGTGCGCCGTCCTCGCCCGCCGCCGCGCCCGCGACCCCGAGGGCCAACTCCCGCCCCCACGTGCCGCGGAGGTCTCCGATACCGTGCCAGGGTGACCTGGATACGTCCCGCCGCCGGCGCCCGAGCCGAACGACCCTGCACCCTCGTGGTGTGCCGCGGCTGCTGCTGCGGAGACCCCCGCAAGAACCCCGGCACCGACCACGCCGGACAGCTCGCCCGGCTGCGGACGGCCGTCGAGGAGTCGGACGGGCGGATCGCCGTCCGTACGGTCGACTGCCTCGGCCCGTGCGCGCAGGCCAACATCGTCGTGGTCCAGCCCACCAGCGAGGCCCGGCGCCGCGGCGCCCGGGCGGCGTGGTTCGGCTGGGTCCTGGACGACGCCGCCGTCGACGAGATCGCGGCCTGGGCCGCGGCGGGCGGCCCGGGCACCCCGCTGCCCGCCACCCTCGACCTGCACCGCGTCGACCCGCCCGCCGCGGACCGCCGGCCGGAGCCGGACCGCCGCGCGAAGGACCGCCGCTCCCGCCGCGGCGGCCGCGCCTGACCCCGGCGGCCGCGCCTGACCCCGGTCGGCCGCGCCCGGCCCGGGGGGAGCCGGGCCGGCAGCCCCTAGGCGGACGCGGCCCGGGCCCGCGGCAGCGGGATGCGCTGTTCCCCCGCGTAGATGTTCATGTCGCCGCCGCGCAGGAAGCCCACCAGCGTCAGCCCGGTCTCCAGGGCCAGGTCCACGGCCAGCGACGAGGGCGCCGACACGGCGGCCAGCACCGGGACGCCCGCCATCACGGCCTTCTGCGCCAGTTCGAACGAGGCCCGCCCGGACACCAGCAGCACCGCCCCGGCCAGCGGCAGCCGTCCGGCCTGCAACGCCCGACCGACGATCTTGTCCACGGCGTTGTGCCGGCCCACGTCCTCCCGCAGGTCCAGCAGCTCGCCCTCGGCGGAGAACAGCCCGGCCGCGTGCAGCCCGCCCGTCCGGTCGAAGACCTTCTGCGCCTCCCGCAGCCGGTCCGGCAGCGCCCCCAGCAGCTCGGCCGGTATCCGTACCGGGTCGGCGGCCAGACCGGGGAAGCGCGAGGCGGTCCGTACGGCGTCCAGGCTGGCCTTGCCGCACAGCCCGCAGGAGGAGGTCGTGTAGACGTTCCGCTCCAGGCTGATGTCCGGCACGGGCACGCCGGGCGCGAGCTGCACGTTGACCACGTTGTACGTGTTCGTCCCGTCCTCGGTGGCCCCCTCGCAGTAGGTCACCGCCCGCACGTCCGAGGCCGCGCCGAGCACGCCCTCGCTCACCAGGAAGCCCACCGCCAGGGCGAAGTCGTCGCCCGGGGTGCGCATGGTGATCGCCAGCGGCTTGCCGTTCAGCCGGATCTCCAGGGGTTCCTCGGCCACGAGCGTGTCCGGCCGGACCCCCGCCGCCCCGCCCCGGATCCGTACGACGCGCCGGCGTTCGGTGACCCGTCCCATCCCGATCCGCCCCGTTCCTCTCGCCACCGCACCCCGGAGGGTCTTGGACCGCCATTGTCCCGTACCCGGCATGATCCAGCGGACTCTCCAAAACCGGGTGTGTGAATCCTGTCGGGTCACACGCACCCGTACCGGTCGGTAGCAGGCAAAGCTGGCGGTCCTGACCTCCGACGCTAAGGGGAAATCCGCCGATGACCGTGCCCATGACCGGTTCCCGTGTGGTGGCGACGGGGCACTACCAGCCCGCGAAGGTGCTCACCAACGAGGAGCTCGCGGCCATGGTGGACACCAGCGACGAATGGATCCGCAGCCGGGTCGGGATCAAGACCCGCCGGATGGCCGGCCCCGAGGAGCCGGTCGACCTGCTCGCGGCCGAGGCGGCCGGCAAGGCCCTGGCCGCGGCCGGGCTGACCCCGGACGACATCGACCTGGTCCTCGTCGCCACCTCCACCGCCGTCGACCGATCCCCCAACATGGCCGCCCGCGTCGCCGCCCGGCTGGGCATGCGCGGCGCCCCCGCGGTCATGGACCTCAACGTCGTCTGCGCCGGCTTCACCCACGCCCTGGCCACCGCCGACCACGCGATCCGGGCCGGCTCGGCCACCCGCGCCCTGGTCATCGGCGCGGACAAGATGACCGAGGTCACCGACTGGAACGACCGCACCACCTGCGTGCTGACCGGCGACGGCGCCGGCGCGGCCGTGGTCGTCGCCTGCGACGCGGCGGACTCCGGCATCGGCCCGGTGCTGTGGGGCTCGGTCCCCGAGATGGGCAACGCGGTCCGCATCGAGGGCAGCCCGGCGGTCTTCGCCCAGGAGGGCCAGTCCGTCTACCGCTGGGCCACCACCCAGCTCCCGCCGATCGCCCGCCGCGTCTGCGAGCGGGCCGGGGTCACCCCCGAGGACCTGGCCGCCGTCGTCCTCCACCAGGCGAACCTGCGGATCATCGAGCCGGTCGCCCAGAAGATCGGCGCCGTCAACGCGGTGATCGCCCGCGACGTCGTCGACTCCGGCAACACCTCGGCCGCCAGCATCCCCATGGCCCTGGCCAAACTGGTCGACCGCGGCGAGATCCCGTCCGGGGCCCCCGTCCTTCTGTTCGGCTTCGGCGGCAACCTCTCCTACGCCGGCCAGGTCATCCACTGCCCCTGACCACCGCTTATGCGGGTGAAGAGCACCTCGAACCCCTGCTATTGTTGTCCATGTCGCCGCGGGAAACCGCGACAGACCACCGGTCCGGGTGGCGGAATGGCAGACGCGCTAGCTTGAGGTGCTAGTGCCCTTTATCGGGCGTGGGGGTTCAAGTCCCCCCTCGGACACCAGCGGAAGAGGCCCCACCGAATCGTGGGGCCTTTTCGCATGCCCGGGGCCGACCGCGGGGCGCGCGGCTCGGCCGGGCCAGGGCCGATGCTTCTGGGGGAAGGCCGCCTCCCCACGAGGGGGGAGACGACCTTTCCACTCTCGGAGGACCTCTGCGTCAGGCAGCGGGCCGGGGGTCCGGTACCGGCAGGGGTGCCGTGGCCATGGCGGGCACGGTCCAGCGCTGGGCGTCGCTGTTGTTGCAGCTCCAGAGCCAGAGCTGGGTTCCGGCGTCGGTCCGGGCGCCGTTCAGGTCGAGGCAGCGGCCCGAGGCCGGGTTGTAGATGCTGCCGTCGGCCCGGGGGTGGAACTGCTGGGCGGGGTTGCCCTTGCAGGTGACGAGCTGGATGAGGGTGCCGTCGGTGGTTCCGGCGTTGAGGGCGTCGAGGCACTTGCCCTGTACGCGGAGGGATCCGTCGGCGCGGACCTCGAAGGTCTGGGGTCCGGTGCCGTTGCAGTTCCAGAGCTGGATCTTGTTGCCGTCGGCCGTGCCTCCTTGATCGTTGTCGATGCACTTCCCGCCGAACGCGGTCAAGGTGATCGGGCCGGTGGCCCCGGGGGCGACCGGAGCGGCGGCGTACGGATAGACGGCGAGGTTGCTGACGCCGCCGGTGAAGCCGCCGTAGGCGTCGGGCCCGCCGTTGACCTTGTAGCGGCCGAGGACGAGCGGGCCGACGGGGGCCGGGCTGTCGGAGGCACGGTGGTGTCCGCTGGCCGCGAGGGTGCCGTTGGCGTAGAGGTGCATCTGACCGGTGTCGGCGTTGTAGACGGCGGTCAGGCGGGTCCATTCGCCCTTGGTGACGCGCGCGGCGGAGTTGCCTCCGGGGGTGGTCCACTCCGGGGATGCTTTCCGGACCACCCGTCGGGCTGTCACCTCTTGAGGTCGACGACCTGACGGAAGTACTGCGTGGCAACCTCTCAGCGGCCCGTTTCGCCAGGGAGAGCGGAGTGCTTACCCTCGACCGAGTGCTGGCTCTGTTGGTTCGCGTCATCGCTGATGAGGCGATGACTTACGAAGAGGTCAAGGCTCTCATGGAATCAGCACGGGAAATGAATGAGGAAATAGTGCGGGCCGGGGACCTGCTGCGGCCGCCGTATCGAGGGGTTGACGTCGATCCGTGGGACGTGACCGAGACAGGATGGCAGGACCTCGACCTGCTCGATCTCGGTGGGCTGAGGATTCCACGCAGGGCTGCGCGAAGGCTGGAACTCAACCGTTTGGGCAACGGATCGGACTACGCGGAGGCAGTCCTCCTCCGTGACGGAACAGCAAGCCTGCAGCTTCAAGCGTTTCGAACCTCCGGGAAACCCGAGTGGGAGAAGGTGCGCGGCACGCTTGAGGCAGATGTACGAGCGCGCGGTGGTGAGGTGGAGCATTGGTCTGGGAGGGCGGGCGTTGAGCTCAGAGCGGTCATCCCCGTCGTAAGTGACGCTCATGGGCGAGAGTCGATGACGGTGCGCTTCATCGGATGCGACGGTCCGGGATGGCTCTTGCGGGGCGGGGTGAACGGTGAGGTAGCACTCCCCGAGAGCCGTGACGAATGGGCATATTCCTGCTTCGAGAGCGTGGTGGTGGTTCCCTCCTTCTCCGTACCCAGCGCGTCTCTTTCGATCTCGCCCGGTAACCACGGATCTGTCGCACCGAAGGAGTCGCAGCGGGTGATTCCCTTGCGAATGCCTGAGTGAACGCACCCGAACAGGGGGGCACTCCCCTGGCAGTGCCCCCCTGTCCGACTGGCTCATCGCTTCTCACCCAGCTCGGGGGGCAGCACCCCGAAGCAGGCTGATCTCCCGGGCCGCGCGCCCGGTCCGTACGTGGCGGTGGCCTCGACCAGACACTCCGGTCGGGGCCGTGGCTCGTCCGAGGTCCGTTTTCGGCGCAGGTCTTCCTGCCGGTCAGGGCCAGGGCGGGGCGATCTTGCGAGGGTTCTCCGCCGTGTGGCCGCCGCACCGCAGACTCCGGTCGATCTGGGGTCTTTCTGTTTTTCCCCGGGGTCTTCCGCGGTCGCGTCGCGTGAAGTGGGTGGGGGGTTTGGTCATGCTGGGCCGTGGGTCCCGGGTGGGGGCCTTGGTCGGGTGTGTGAGGAGATGTTGTGGCCGGTGACGAGGTGGAGCGGTTTTTGGGGGCTCTGGAGCCCGGGGAGCGGGAGGAGGTCCGCGGGCG
>NZ_RPRY01000388.1 GCF_003949795.1 Streptomyces sp. WAC06614 | reverse complement strand
CGCCAGCCCCAGCCCCGGCACCGCCCCAGAAAGGCCCACCCGATGCCCCGCGAACTCGACCCGGGTTCCACCGTCTTCTTCACCCTCACCATCGACGGCGAAAGCCTCGGCTGCTTCAACGGGTGCGAGGGGCTCTCCTCCACCGTGGAGGTCGAGCAGCGCCACGAAGGCGGCAACAACGGGTTCGTCTGGCAGCTCCCGTCCCGGGTGACCTTCTCCACCATCCGGCTGACCCGGCCCCTGACCCCCGACACCGCGAAGGTCGCGGCCTGGATCTCCTCCGTCACCACCGGGGTCACCCGCCCCACCGCCCAGATCGCCGCGCTGCGCGCCGACGGCTCGGAGGTGGCCCGCTGGGGACTGATCGACGTGCTGCCGGTGCGGTGGCAGGGGCCCTCCCTCGACCCGGCCAGTCCCGGTGTGGCGACCGAGGTCCTGGAGATCACGCACCACGGGTTCACGGACTGAGGGGGAGTCACCACATGGCAGTCACCACAGGAAGGCCCGGAGGCACCGGCGGCTCATCAGGCGGCAGCAGCTCCGGCGGCGGCAACCGCGGCGGCAGGAGCGGCAAGGGCGGCGGCGCCGGCAAGAGCCTCGTGCGGGCCTCGCTGGCCGTGCACGAGCCGCCGGTCGGGCGGAGCACCACACCCGGCGCGCTGATCAACACCTTCACCTTCGAGTTCAACCCGGCCCAACTCGCCCTCTCCCGGAGGGCCCAGTGGAAGAGCACCCCCACCGCCGCGGTGCGCGACGGCGCCGTGCCGGAGTTCATGGGGCCCGAGCCCCGCGAGCTGACCGTGGAGATCTTCCTCGACTCCTCCGGCACCCCGGGCGCCAACGCGGTGATGAAGAAGGTCGAAGCGCTCTTCGCCTGCTGCGAGGTGACCACGAAGAGCATCGCCGCCAAGCAGCCCTCGACCCCCTGGGTGGTGTTCCAGTGGGGGTCGTTCTCGACCGCGCGGTTCACGGCGTACGTGTCCTCCGTCGACGCCACGTACTCGCTGTTCAGCATGACGGGTGTGCCGATCCGCGCCACCTGCCGGGTCCGGCTGCACGAGATACCCAGCCGGACCAAGGGCCAGAACCCCACCTCGGGCGCGCTCACCGCCCGCCGCGTCCACCGGGTCGTCGCCGGCGACAGCCTGCAGTCGCTGGCCTGGCGCGAGTACGGCGACGCGAACGCCTGGCGGGCCGTCGCCGAGGCCAACGGCATCGACGACCCGTCCCGGCTGCGTACCGGCACCGAAGTGGTGCTGCCGGCCGCCGAAGAGGTCGGAGGGCACCGATGACCCAGGCGTCCTTCTCCAACGTCGTCCACGTCTCCGTCGGCGGCGGCAAGCTTCCCGACCACCTCGCCGACGACCTCGTCGGCGCCTGGGTCGACCTCGGGGCGGGCGTGCCGGGCGCGTTCCGGCTCACCTTCCGCGACCCGCACGGGCTGCTGCTGGGCGATCTGAAGGTGCGGTTCGGCACGAAGGTGGTCATCGCACCCGTCGCGGCCGGCCAGGGCGCGGGATCGCCGCTGCTCACCGGCGAGGTCACCGGCATGGAGACCGACTACGACGGCACCGGCACCTTCACCGTGATCCGCGGCTACGACCACGGCCACCGCCTGATGCGGCAGCGCCGGGTCGCCGCGTACCGCAACCAGACCGCCTCCGACATCGCCCGCAAGCTGGCCGCGCAGAGCGGCATCCCGATCGGCCGGATCGAGGCCACCAGGACGGTCTACGAGTTCATCAGCCAGTCCAACGTCACCGACTGGGACTTCCTCTCCCGGCTCGCCGACGAGAACGGGACGGTGATGTCGATCGACTCCCGGGGAACGTTCCGGTTCGTCCGGCCGGCCCCCGCCTCCGGCGCGCCGCCGACGAGCACCAGCGGCGAGAAGAGCCCGTTCGTGCTGCACGCCGGCCAGGACGTGCTGCGCTGCCGGGCCGCGGTCACGGCCGCCGACCAGATCGGCCGGGTCGAGTCGCGCGGCTGGGACGTCACGGCCAAGCGCGCGGTCACCGCGACCTCGACCACCACCCGCACCCCCGCCGTCACCATCGGCACCGGCCCCGGCGAGGCCGCCGCGGCGTTCCGGCCCGGGAAACTGGTGGAGACCGAGACGCCCTACGACCGGCAGACCGAGGTCAGGTACGCCTCCGAAGCCCTCGCCGACGACATCGCCTCCTCCTTCGCCGAGTTGGAGGTCACGGTCCGGGGCAACCCCGAGCTGCGTCCCGGCGTGCCGGTCACCCTCCGGGACGTGGGCGTGCCGTTCGAGGGCAAGTACACCGTCACCTCCGTCCGGCACGTCTTCGGCGACGACAGCCACTACCAGACCTGGGTGACCGTCAGCGGCCGCCAGTGGCGGTCCCTGTACGGACTCGCCTCCGGCGGTGGCGCCGGCGCCACCGCCGCGCCACGGCTGCCGAGCGTGGCCAACGCCCTGGTCACCGATGTCCAGGACCCGCTGAAACAGGGCCGGGTCAAACTGCGGTTCCCCTGGCTGGACGAGACGTACGTCAGCGACTGGACCCGTACCGTGCAGCTCGGCGGGAAGTCCGGGGGCGGGATCTTCCCGCTGGACGTCGGCGACGAGGTGCTGGTGGCCTTCGACCGCGGGGCGCTGGACCATCCGTTCGTCGTCGGCGGGCTCTACAACGGCCGTGACGTGCCCACCCCGGTGCCGGACGTACCCCTGCACGACGGGCTGCGGAAGAAGGCGATCCGGCACACGCTGTCCGACCGCGACGGCAACCGGGTGGACCTGCTCAGCCAGACCACCGGCGCCCGCAAGCAGGGCGTACGGGTGGCCAGCGGGGACGGCCGGCTCACCATCAACCTCGACCGCACCCGGACCGAGATCACCGTCGACAGCAAGGGCTCCGTCACCATCACCGGCGGCCGGTCGGTGTCGGTGGAGGCGGGCACGGACCTCACCCTGAGCGCACGCCGGGCCCTGACCATCAAGAGCGGCGGCCCCCTCAGCATCCAGGGGCGCGGCACGGTCAACCTCCGGTCGCTGGGCGGCGCGGTCAACGTCGACGCGCTCGGCGCCCTCAGCCTCAAGGCGGCGGGGGTCGCGACGCTCAGCGCGGCCGGCAGCGTCCAGGTCAACGCCGTCACGAACGTCGGGATCCGGGCGGCCACGCTCATGCTCCAAGGCGTGGTGCTGGTCAACAACAAGCCGTACCCGATCCCGTGACCGCCGCCAGGACGAGGAGAAGAAGACAGGTGGTGTGCTGATGGCCGAACAGTTCGTGGGCGCCGGCTGGGCGTTCCCCTTCCGTATCGGACCGACCGGGGGCATCGCCCTGGTCCACGGCGAACGGGAGATCGAGGAGGCCGTCCGACTGGTGCTCGGTACGGCACCGGGCGAACGGCCGATGCGGCCCGAATTCGGGTGCGCCATCCACGACTTGGTGTTCGCCCCGGTCAACGAGGCCACCGCGGGCCGGATCCAGCACGAGGTGTACACCAGCCTGGACCGCTGGGAGCCCAGGATCGAGGTGCACGACGTCGACGTCACCGCCGGCGCGGAGCAGGGCGTGCTGTTCATCGACGTCCGCTACTCGATCCGCGGCACCAACAACCCGCGCAGCCTTGTCTTCCCCTTCTACGTGATCCCGTCCCACGACGAGCCCGGCGAAAGCGAACGCTGATGGCACTGCCCTCCCCGAACCTCGACGACCGCCGGTTCCAGCAGTTCGTCGACGACGCCAAGCGCTACATCCAGCAGCGCGCCCCCGAGTGGACCGACCACAACGTCTCCGACCCGGGCATCACCCTGGTGGAGACCGTCGCCCACATGGCCGACCAGATCGTCTACCGGCTCAACCGGGTGCCGGAGAAGAACCACCTGGCCTTCCTCGACCTGATGGGCATCCACCTCTTCCCGCCGTCGGCGGCCCGCACCGACGTCACGTTCTGGCTGTCCGCCCCGCAGGAGGACCCCGTGGTGCTGCCCGCCGGCACCGAGGTCGCCACCGCCCGCACCGAGCACGAGGAAGCGGTCGTCTTCGCCACCGAACACGAACTCACCGTCGTCCCGACCGAGTTGCGGCTGCTGATGCTCCAGCGTCAGGGCGAGCCCGTCACCGACCGGACCGCGGACCTCACCGAGGCCAAGGACGTGATGTGCTTCGCCGAGGCGCCGCGGCCGGGCGACTGCATGCTGCTCGGGCTGAGCGCCGCGGCGCCGCACTGCGCGGTGGCGCTGGGCCTGGACAGCCGCGTGGACGGTGTCGGCGTGGACCCGCGGCAGCCGCCGCTGGTGTGGGAGGCCTGGACCGAGGACGGCTGGGTTCCCTGCGAGGTCGACCGCGACGGCACAGGCGGTCTGAACCGGCCCGGCGAGGTGGTCCTGCACGTCCCCGGCGGGCACGTGCTGTCACGTACCGGCGGCCGGCAGGCCGGCTGGCTGCGCTGCCGGGTCACCGAGCCGCTGCCCGGCCAGCCCTTCTACACCACCTCGCCGACCGTACGGGCCGCCGAGGCGTTCACCCTCGGCGGCACCACCGGTGTCGTCCACGCCGAGACCGTGCACGACGAGGCCCTCGGCGAGTCCACCGGCCTGCCCGGCCAGCGGCTGCGGCTGGCCCACGCCCCCGTGGTGGGCGACGACCCACCGCTGCTGCTGCAGACCGCCGAGGACGACGGCTGGCACGACTGGGACGTCGTCCCCCACTTCGCCGCCTCCGGCCCGTACGACCGCCACCTGACCCTCGACGCCACGACCGGCGAGATCGCCTTCGGCCCTGCCGTACGCGAACCGGACGGCGGCCTGCGCCAGTACGGCGCGGTCCCGCCGCAGGGCGCGGTCGTCAGGGCCCGCCGCTACCGCATCGGCGGGGGCCGCGCCGGGAACGTGGCCCGCGGCGCGGTACGGGTGCTGCGCAGTTCCGTCCCGTACGTCTCCGAGGTCGTCAACCGGGAGGCGGCCCGCGGCGGGGTCGACGGCGAGACGGTCACGGAGGCGAAGGTGCGCGCGCCGATCACCCTGCGCGCGCAGGAACGCGCGGTGACCCTGCGCGACTACGAGGAACTGGCCCGCCGCGCCGCCCCCGAGACGGCCAGGATCGCCTGCCTGGAGGGGGAGGAGAGCGCGCAAGGGGCTTACGCCGTCCGCGTCCTGGTGGTCCCTCAGGCGGTGGCGGACCCCGGTGGTCGGCTGCGCTTCGAGCAATTGGTGCCGGGGGACGGCCTGTTGCGCCGCATCACCCGCCACCTCGACGAACGGCGGCTGATCGGGACCAGGCTGGCGGTGGGCCCGCCCTTCTACCAGGGCGTCACGGTCGTCGCCACCGTGCACGCCTTTCGCGGCACGGACACCGACCGGGTGCGCCGCCAGGCGCACGACGCGCTCTACCGCCACCTCGACCCGCTGACCGGCGGCGCCGACGGCACGGGTTGGCCGTTCGGGCGCCGGGTGCAGGCGGGCGAGGTCTTCGCCGTGCTCCAACGCGTGCCCGGGGTGGAGCTGGTGGACGAGGTCCTGCTGCACCCGGCGGACCCGCTGACGGGGAAGCGGGGCGAGGCCACGGACCGGATCGACCTCGACCCGGCGGCGCTGGTGTTCTCGTTCGACCACCGCGTGCGGGTGATCGGGGACGACGCATGAGCACCAGGGGTTCCGTCGACGGGCTGAGGTCCTCCTCGCCCCTCGGCGCGATGCTGCCCGCCCTCTTCGCCGAGGACGATCTCGCGCAGCGGTTCGTCGCCGGCCTGGACGAGGTCCTCGCGCCCATCCTCAACGTCCTGGACTGCCTGGACTCCTACTTCACCCCCGCGCTGGCTCCGGTGGACTTCACCCGGTGGCTCGGTGACTGGGTCGGCGCCGAGACCGACGGCACGGAGCCGGAGGACCGGCTGCGCGCGGCCGTTGCCGCCGCCGCGTACCTGCACCGGGTGCGTGGCACCCGGCACGGGCTGGCCGAGGCGGTACGGCTGGCGTTCGGGGTGGAGCCGGAGATCAGCGAGAGCGGGGCCGCCGACTGGAGCGCCCGGCCGCTCGGCCCGGTCCCGGGCGAGCCCCGCCCCCGCCTCCACGTCACGCTGCGCCTGCC
>NZ_RPRY01000387.1 GCF_003949795.1 Streptomyces sp. WAC06614 | reverse complement strand
GTTCGAGGGCATTGCGGTCCAGGTGGGGCGGAAGCGGGGCCCGGTCGGGCCGGGCGGCACGCTACCGGCGGAGCCGGAAGGCGGGCGGACGGTCACGGTACCGGCGGAGCCGGGCGGCAGGCAGGCGGCCACGGTACCCCGGCAGCCCGGCACCGGGCAGACGGCCACGCTGCCGGGGGCCGGGCGGCGTGTTGCCGCCGACGGGGCCGAGCAGCCACCACAGGGCGCAGCCTGCCGCGATGGCCTCAGGGCCCGGGCCGAGCCCTGGGAAGGCGCCACCTCGCCCCCGCGCGGGGCGGGTTGTTGCAGAGCCGCTCCGTGGCCCCTCCGGGACCCGGCGGTGGGGAGGTGGCCGCGCTACCGGCGGAGCCGGGCGGCGTTGCCTCCGCCCGAGCCGGGCGCCGGGCCCATGGCGCGGGCCTGCCGAGCTGGCCCATGGCGCCCGGGCCGGAGCGAGCAGACGGCCACGCTCCTGGCGAAGCCAGGTGGCGGGCCACGGTGGCACGGAGGCTGCGGTGCCGGCCGGTACCTCCGGGTCCCGGGGCGGCTTGCGGCCGTGCTGCCTGCGGAGGCGGGTCAGGTGCCGGGCAGGGCGTCGCGGGCCGGCCAGGTGCCGCGGCTCGGGGCTCGGGGCAGCGGCCCGGGGCTCGAGGCCTGGCGAGGCCCCGGAAGGGTCAGCGGCCTCGTAGGCGGCGGACCAGGATGGAGGCGTCGCCTCGGGATTCCAGGTCGGCCAGGACCACCGCCACCGCCTCGCGCACGATGCGGCCGCGGTCCACGGCCAGGCCGTGCTCGCCGCGCAGGACCAGGCGCGCGTGCTCCAGGTCCATCAGCTCCTCGGCGGAGACGTAGACCGTGATCTTCTCGTCGTGGCGCTCGCGCCCGCTGGGGCGCCGGTTCGCGCCCCGGCCCTTGCGCCGCGGCGCAGGGGCAGCGGCGGCCCCGGCAGCGGCGCCGGCCGCCGCGGTGGGGCCGGAACCTTCCTGCGAGCGGCGCGGCGCACCCACCGTCGGCTGCCTGGACTGCTCGGCCGGCGCCGCCGCCTCCTGCGGCACCGCCAGCTCCGCCGCGCCGGAGGCGGACGGCAGTTCTTCCGTCCCCCGTCGCGGCGAGGAGGCCTGCAGGGCCATCCCCCCGGTCGTACGGAACAGTTCTTCGGCTCCGGGCAGACTCACTCGGCGTGACACCGGGCGAGCACCTCCCTGGCGAGCTGGCGATACGCGGCGGCACCCACGGAGTTGGAGGCGTACGTCGTGATGGGCTCACCGGCGACCGTGGTCTCCGGGAAGCGCACCGTACGGCCGATGACGGTGTGGTAGACGTGGTCGTCGAAGGCCTCGACCACGCGCGCCAGCACCTCACGGCTGTGCACCGTGCGGGAGTCGTACATCGTGGCGAGGATGCCGTCCAGTTCGAGCTCCGGGTTCAGGCGCTCCTGGACCTTCTCGATGGTCTCCGTCAGCAGGGCCACCCCGCGCAGCGCGAAGAACTCGCATTCCAGCGGCACGATGACCTTGTGAGCCGCCGTCAGGGCATTGACCGTCAGGAGGCCCAGCGAGGGCTGGCAGTCGATGACGATGTAGTCGTAGTCGTTCATCAGCGGCTTCAGCGCACGCTGGAGCGTCGACTCGCGCGCGACCTCGCTGACCAACTGCACCTCGGCGGCGGAGAGGTCGATGTTGCTCGGCAGCAGGTCCATGTTGGGGACGGCCGTCTTGAGCAGCACCTCGTCGGCCGACATGCCCCGCTCCATGAGCAGGTTGTAGACCGTCAGGTCGAGTTCCATCGGGTTCACGCCGAGGCCGACGGAGAGGGCGCCCTGCGGGTCGAAGTCGACGAGCAGGACGCGGCGGCCGTACTCGGCCAGCGCGGCACCCAGGTTGATGGTCGACGTGGTCTTGCCGACGCCGCCCTTCTGGTTGCACATCGCGATGATCTTCGCCGGACCGTGGTCGGTCAGCGGGCCCGGGATCGGGAAGTACGGCAGGGGCCGCCCGGTGGGGCCGATCCGTTCGCGGCGCTGTCTCGCCGCGTCGGGGGCGAGGGTGGCCGCGTACTCGGGGTCGGGCTCGTACTCGGCGTCGGGGTCAAAGAAGTGCCCCTCGGGCACCTCGTCGTAGTCGGCGAAACCGGTGGGCTCACGGCCGCTCAGGTCGCCGGCCGTGGAGTTCACGTCTAGGCCGTCCATGCTCTTCTGGGGCGTCGTCATGTGCTGGTGGTTCGCGAAGGTACGTACTGCGACGGAGCCGACAGTTTCGAGCCCGTCGGCACCTTGGCCGCGCGCGGGCCCTCCTGCTTGACCACCCCCAGGAGCAAATGTCGACTCATTCACAAGTCGTCTTACCTCCTCGGACGTGACCAGGACACTTATCGATAGGTCAGCGTGGCACCATGCCGACGGTTGGCGACTCTATGGCGTGTCACCGCTCCGCAGCAACACAATCCGCCGGACCCGGCACGATGTGTCGGCAACCGAACACCACTCTGTCAAGGGCGTACGGGCCGTCACTGCGAAGTTTCGCGGGTGCGCGAAACGGTTAAAGGGTTACGTTCGAGGCGAGTTGAGCCCACGAGGGGCCGCGCGCGCGTACGCGTCCGGCCGGACCTTGCGGGCAAGGTCCGGCCGGATACGTGAGATTGACGTCAGTCGTTGACGGGAGCCACCGACTGGCGGCGGGGTCAGCCCAGGAGCGTGTTCAGCTCCACCGACGCCAGGCCGTGGGCCTCGGCGACGGGACCGTAAACGACCTGGCCGTCATGGGTGTTGAGGCCCTTGGCCAGCGCGGAGTCACGGCGCAGCGCCTCGACCCAGCCGAGGTTCGCGAGCTGCACGATGTAGGGCAGCGTGGCGTTGGTCAGCGCGTAGGTGGAGGTGTTCGGCACCGCGCCCGGCATGTTGGCGACGCAGTAGAAGACCGAGTTGTGGACCTGGAAGGTCGGCTCGGCGTGGGTGGTCGGACGGGAGTCCTCGAAGCAGCCGCCCTGGTCGATGGCAATGTCGACAAGGACACTTCCGGGCTTCATCTTGGCGACGAGCTCGTTGGTGACCAGCTTCGGAGCCTTCGCACCCGGGATCAGAACGGCGCCGATGACGAGGTCGGCCTCGATGACCGCCTTCTCCAGCTCGAAGGCGTTGGAGACGATCGTCTTGATCTTCGTGCCGAAGATCTTGTCGGCCTCGCGGAGCTTGTTGATGTCCTTGTCGAGCAGGGTCACGTGGAAGCCCATGCCGATGGCGATCTGCGCCGCGTTCCAGCCGGAGACGCCGCCGCCGATGACCACGCACTCACCGGCGTGGGTGCCGGGGACACCGCCGGGCAGGACACCGCGGCCGCCGGCGGAGCGCATCAGGTGGTAGGCGCCGACCTGCGGGGCCAGCCGGCCCGCGACCTCGGACATCGGGGCGAGCAGCGGCAGCGCGCGGTTGGCGAGCTCGACCGTCTCGTAGGCGATGGCGGTGGTGCCGGACTCCAGCAGGGCGTCCGTGCACTCGCGGGAGGCGGCCAGGTGCAGGTAGGTGAAGAGCGTCTGGTCCTTGCGGAGGCGGTGGTACTCCTCCGCGATCGGCTCCTTGACCTTCAGCAGCAGGTCAGCGGTCTGCCAGACCTCGTCGGCCGTGGCCAGGATCTCGGCGCCGGCGGCGACGTACTCGGCGTCGGTGATCGAGGAGCCGACACCGGCGTTCTGCTCGATGAAGACCTGGTGGCCGTTACGGACGAGCTCGTGCACACCGGCAGGGGTGATGGCCACCCGGAACTCGTTGTTCTTGACCTCGCGGGGGATACCGACCTTCATCGTCGATCACGGTCCTTGGCTCAGGGGATTTTACGGTGCATTGCCATACATACCCGCTCACAAGAGTGCGCAACGGGATGCTCCACGTGATGACGTGGCAGAGCCAGTTTAATGAAGGATTAACGCGTGTCTAGCCTTGCAAACAAATAATCTCAGTCGGATCTACTACGGATTTCGCAGGCAGCAGGGTCGGTGGGGGCATCGGACAGCAGCCGATCGGCCATCGTGCGGTGCAGCCGGGCCGCCGCCGGGTCACCGAGCCGGTCGAGCGTGTCGGCCAGCCGCACCTGGAGCGCGGCCTGAAGCCGCAGGTCCCCGGCCCGCCGCGCCAGCTCGATGGCCTCGCGGCAGGTGTGCAGCGCCTCCTCCGGCCGGCCGGCGTACTCCTGTACTCGCGCCATTTCGCTCAACGCCCGCGCCTGTCCCGGGACATCGGCGAGTTTGCGGTACCCCGCCGCGGCCGCCCGCCAGCTGCGCAGCGCGTCGCCGTACCGCCCGGCGAGGGTGTGCACATTGCCGAGCCGCCCGTACAGCCTGGCCTCGTCGGCTCGCTCCCCCCTCGCGAGCGCCTGGGACAGCGCTCGACCGAACCAGTCGGCCGCCCGGTGGTAGTCGCCGAGCGCCTGGTGGGCACCGCCTACGGATTCCATCGCGCGGCCCGTGGCATAGGGGTCGCCCGCCGCCCGCCCGGCGTCCAGCGCGGCCCGGTAGCGCTCCAGGGCCTCGGCGCTGCGGCCGGTCTCCGCGTCGAGGTCGGCCAGGTTCAGCAGGGCCGCCGCCCGCTCCCGGTGCAGCGAACGCCGCTCGGCCACGTCCAGCACCAGCCGGTGCAGCGGGTAGAGCTCGGGCGCGGCCTCGGCGGTGCCGCGGTGCTCGGCCAGCGCCCGGACCAGGGCGGCGACCAGCCGGCGGGCCAGGGTGTCCAGCTCGCCGTCGGCCACCGCGAGGTGCGCGGCGGCGGTCAGGGCGGGCAGCCGGCTGTCGAGCCAGGCCCCGGCGGCCCGCCGGTCGGCGAACCGCAGGGCCCGCGGCAGCTCCAGCCGCTCGCGTACGGGCTCCGCGCCGGCCTCGGCCATGGCCCGGCAGGAGTGCAGCAGCCGGACGGTCCGCTCCAGCATCCGGGCCCGGGCGAGCTGGACCTCGCCGGGCCGTTCCTTGGTCTCCAGCAGGCCGCGCACCAGCGGGGCCAGACAGCCGGGCAGCAGGAAGAGGCCGTCGGCGGCCGGGCGCAGCAGGCCGAGCTGGGCGAAGTCCTCCAGGGTGGACTGGGCGGCGACGACCGAGCAGCCGGCGAGCGCGGAGGCGATGTGCGAGTCGATCAGGCCGGTGGGTGCGAGCGGCAGCAGCCGCAGGGTGCGCTGGGCGGGCTGCGGCAGGGAGCCGTAGACGAGCTGGAAGGTCTTGGCGACCGGGCCGCCGGCCCCGGCGGGCATGTCGTGGAGCTGTTTGGCGAGGTCGACGAGGGAGGCCTTGGGGTGGACGGCCAGCCAGCCGCCGGCCAGCGCGAGGGCGGCGGGCTGGCTGCCGCAGGCCTCGGCGAGGGCCTCGGCGGCGCGCGGGTCGGCGGCGATCCGGGTGTCGCCGGTCTGCCGGGTGAGCATCTGGACGGCGGAGGCGGGGTCCAGGCCGCCGAGGGTGCAGGGGCGGACGTCGGGGATGCCGGTGAGCGGGCCCTCGGCGGTGACGACGACCAGGCAGTCGGGGTTGTCGGGGAGCAGGGCGTCCACCTGGAAGACGTCGGCCGCGTCGTCCAGCAGCAGCACGGCGGTCCGGTCGGCCAGGGCCTCGCGCAGGGCCGAGCCGAGCTCGTCCTCGCCGGCGCCGGGCGGGGTGGCGCGTCCCAGGGAGCGGAGCAGGCCGCGCATGACGGCCTCGGTGTCGGCCGGTTCCCCGCCGGGCATGGTCAACCGGGCGCGCAGGACGCCGCCGGGGTAGTCGGGCGCCACCTCGCGCACGAGTTCCTCGGCGAGCGCCGTGCGTCCGGAGCCGGGGCGTCCGGCGACCAGCAGGACGCGGGCGCGGGGTGCCTTGGCCTTGCGGCCGGAGAGGGTGTCGAGTCCGGTCCGTGCGATGTCCTCGCGCAGCTCCTTGAGCTCACGCCGCCGCCCGACGAAATCCGCCACGGATCCGCTCCTTTCCCAGCGTTCGGGAAAACAGAGCGTAATTCACTCGGTGCGACGAGCTGCGGGGAGCGCGGCGGGCAGATCCCTCAATCGGATCAGCAGATCGTCACACTTGCACTCCCCTGGCGGCCCTCCCCCGCGC
>NZ_RPRY01000386.1 GCF_003949795.1 Streptomyces sp. WAC06614 | reverse complement strand
CGTCTGGTACGTCCCCACCACCAGCACCGACACGGCCGACGCGCCCGAGACACCGACCGGCCGGCTCGTCACCGCCCACCGCCTCGGCCTCACCGCCGACGGCAGACCGACCCTCGTCACCACCGACACCGCCGCCTGGCACGAGTACACCGACACGGGCGACACCACCCACAGCCCCGCCACCCGCCCGCTCCCGAGCACCCTCCCCGACGGCTTCCGCCACGTCTTTGCGACGGAACACGAGCAGCACCCCTTCGCCGTGCCGTTCGGCACGGGCGAAGCCGACGGTCCGTACGACGCGGCCGAGGAACTGTCCGCGGACCTCTGGCGGTCGGCGCTGGTCCCTGACGTCGGCGCGATACCCACCGAAGGCTCCCTCGCCGCGGACGTGTTCGGGCTGCTGCAGCCGCACGAACCGCCGGCCTTCCTCGTCGACCCCTCGACCGGAGCCCCGTACGACCACTCGGCCCTCACCGCCGACCAGGTGTTCGCGTTCTTCCGGCGCATGGACATGCGGCTCCCGGCGCCCGGGCCGGGGAGCGTGGCGCCGCATTCCCTCCTGGAGGGCACCGCTCCAGGGCAGCACAGCGTGTCGTCCTCCGTACGGGACCCCAGGGCGTGGGCCCCGCTGGAGACGGCGCCACCGCTTCCCTACGACACGGTGACCATCCCCAAGGTGGTCCATTCGATCTGGGTGGGCGGTCCGGTGAAGCCCGAGGGTCCGTCGGCCGGGTTCTGGGAGACCGCGGGCTCCAACGCGAGCCGCCTCGGTGATCAGGCGCAGTTCGTGCTGTGGACGGATGTTCCGCGCGCCCAGCTGGACGCGGTCCGTGAGCTGGCCGAACGGCCGGCCGACGGGGATCTGGCCGAAGTCTGGGAGTTCCACCGCTGGGCCGACACCCACGGCATCACCCTCGTCAACCTCTTCGAGGTGTTCCACTCCGCCCACCCGACCACACGCATGCCGATCCTCATGACGGAGCTGGTCCGGCAGACCGGCCCGGGATACGCCGCGGCCAGCGACCTCCTGCGCATCATGGTCATGAGGTGGTACGGCGGTCTCTACAGCGACGGCGACAACCGGATCGACGACCTCACCTGTCTGCGCACGGCCGCGGATCACCCCAGCGCGATGGGCTCCCACGCGCACGGCACGCACTTCGGCAATTCGGCGTGGGTCTTCCCCGCGGGGCATCCCTTCGCCGTCGCTCTCGAGGACGCGATCGCCGGCAACTACCGCAAGACGCAGCTGGAGCTGTACGCCAAGTACGCCCCGCTGCCCGCCCACCTGTTCACGACGCTCGCGGATCTCCGGGTACGCCGTGACTCGGTGATGCTGCGCACGGGCCCGGACGCCGTGATCCCCACGGCCCAGCAGTTCGGGTTCGCGCACGCGGCCGCCCTGCCCCCCGTCGAGGGGGTGCAGATGGGCGGCGACATGGCCTGGAGGGTGCCCGGGACGCCGAGGCCCGCGGATTCCGTGTGGAGCAGGGAGCGGACCCTGGAATTCACCCAGAAGGTCACCCAGACCCTGATCCGCAGCCTCGCCAACCGGCAGGGCGACCTCCACCTGTTCGCGATCGCCCCGGTCGTCGCCAAGCACCCCCGGCCCGAGCTGATCTGGCAGGCCGCTCTGGAGTTCATCGCCCGCCGTGACGATCTGCGTCCGCTGGTCACCAGCATCACGGTCACCCGCTTCACCGAGGACGGCCAGGACCCGGATGTCCTGGAGCTTCCGCAGAACGTCAGGCCCCTCTTCGAGTACCTCGAACCCCGGAGGCTGCCGCTCGGTGACGAGGAGAACTGGTGGATCGTCGACCAGCTGACACCCGTCCGCATGGTGGCGCCGACCTCTCCGCTCCCCCCGGCCACCGCCGACAACACGGCCCCGGACAGCGGACCGGCCGCCGACCCGTCGGCTCCCGACACCACCGCCGTCACCCCCTCCGATGCCCGGCCCACGACCCGTGACCTCCTCGACACCGAGGGCCGGAAGTTCGGCCGCGCCGTCTTCGACGACCGTGACTGGGAGATCCGCAAGGACCTCTACCGCCATCTGCGCGACATGGAGCAGTACGAGCGGCGCGACCGGTGGGACGTGCCCACGGGAGACTTCGCCGCGGTGCCCTGGCCGAAGAACACCTACTTCTTCTCCTCGCACGCCGGTGCCCGCTCCTTCCACCTCGGCACGGACCCCGGCCGTCCGACCGGTTCCGTCCGTACGGACGCGCGCGGCCTGGGTCGCATCATGCGCCGCTGGCCGAGCCTCGCGAACCTGCTGGACGCCGACCGGCCCGGCCCCGACGGGCCGGGCACCGGGTCCCGGACGTACCCGCACCTCATGCTCCTCAGCTGCGCCCCCGCCGAGGCCCAGCAGCTCGCGGACGACCTCAAGGCCGTGGTCCATGTGGCTTCCGGCCCCACCGGCATGGTCGGCAAGGACCCCGACCGGCCGTTCGACGCCTCCGAGGGCGCCGTCCTCTTCGTCCGCCCGGGCACCGACAGGAGCTCGGGATGGAAGGCGTCACCGTCAAGAGCCTGCCGATGGGACCGAAGGACGCCGACCCTCCGCTGGGCCGGGCCTACCTCGACCCGGAGAACCTCGCCCTCCACGAGGCGACGCGCATGCACGGCGGGTACGAGACGAGCCCCACGACGTACCGGCGCATCCAGTACGACCCGGCCCTTGACGAAGCCGACGACGCCTACGTCGCGCAGGACCACGGCACGGCTCGCGCGCCGTGGGCGGGCGGCCCCACCCCGTACACCGTCATGCTCAGCGGCGAGCTCGCCGAGCAGATGGCGCTGACCGACGGCGACGACGACGCGGTCACGGTCCCCCTCGACCGGCTGGCGGCACTCATCACGGCCGATCCGGTGCTGGACCGGCTACCGGCCGACGTACCCCTGCTGCTCGCCTTCTCCCACAGCGGATCAGGCGGCCTGGACTTCCCTCGCACCGTCGCCCACCTGCTGGACCAGGCCGGCCGGCCACGCACCGTGTACGCCCTGGTCGGAGAGCTGTACGAAGTCTTCGCGCCGGAGCTCGCCTCCTGGCAGATCGGTGTCAAGACGCCGTACCAGGCGCCGGGGGCCGCGAAACCGGGCCCGCGGGGCGAGATCGTACGGATCGACCCGCCGAGCCGTGGGGGCGTCGACCCGCAACTCGGCACGCCCGGTCACCTGCTCACGATCGACGGCCGGCTCGTCCCGGACAGCGACCTGCTCACCCGCACCGTGGTGGACCCCGGCACCGGGAAGCCGCTCGGCCGAGCCCACTTCGACGACGCGGACTGGCGCACGCACGGGCAGGCGCTCACCCATCTGCTGAAGATCTCCGAATACACCAACTGGACCCACGAGATGGATCCGACCGGTCTGTCCTTCGAGCCCACCTGGAACGCGGCCACCCGCATCGAGGGCATGCATGCCGGCAACAACGGGCGGGAGTTCTACTTCCGCACCGCCACGGACAACGTGCGGGCCGACGCGACCGAGACCGGCAAGTACCTCAGGCGCAGGCCGAGCGTCGCCTCCCTCATGGCGAAACTGCCGCCCGGGGAACACCTGCACATTCTGGCGTTCGCCTGCAATGCCGCCACGGACGCGCAGGCCCTGGCCGACTCTTCCGGAGCCGTCGTGCACGCGCCCACGGGCCTCGTGGGAATCCCGTTCATGGAGGCGGAGGACATCTACTCCATGCCGTTGCCCCCCATCACCTATGTGGTGCAGAAGACCGACGGCCTGCCACGCCAGTTCGAGCTCTTCTACCCCACCGGTCACCCGGACCGCCCCAGCACCGACACCACGACGGCCGCCACCGTCCCTTCCACCGACTCCGGGCAGGCGACCGTGGACGGGCCGGACGACGTCGAGCGCGGTGTGACGTTCGGGAAGTCCGCTCCTGTCGTCGAGCCCGTCGGGTACCGGTCGTCGGAGGAACTCCTCTCCGACCTGCGGCAGTCGGCACGCATCCCCGATGTCCGTGAGGTCACCGCCCACCGGTCCCTGGGCGTGGACGTGTTCGGTCTGCTGGATCCGCCCGGGCCGCCGACGTTCCTGGTGGATCCCGCCACCAAAGAGCCCTACGACTATGGGCAGCTCACCGCGGACGAGCAGTGCGCGTTCCTCTACTTGATGGACATGCGCTACGCGCCGGAGGAGTCCCTGTCCCTCGACACCATCCGGGCGAACAGCGTGGACGGGTCCAGCGTGTCCTCCGCCGTCCGCCCCTCCAAGGTCTGGGCCCCGGGGCAGGACGCCCCTCCGCTGCCGTACGACCAAGTCGAGATTCCGAAGCTCGTGCACTCGATCTGGGTCGGTGGCCCGGTGAAGCCCGACGGCCCGTCGGCCGGCTTCTGGAGGACCACCGCGGAGAACGCCGCCCACCTGCAGGGGCACGCGTACAGCGTCCTGTGGACGGACGTGAGCCGGGAGCAGTTGGCCCAGGTCCAGGGTCTGACCGAGGGACCCACCGACCCTGAGCTCGCCGCCCTGTGGGAGTTCCACCGGTGGGCGGACGAGCACGGGATCATGCTCGTCAACGTCTTCGAGGTGTTCAACTCGGCAGCCCCCACGCCGCACCACGCCGACATCCTCAAGACGGAGCTCGCACGGCAGACGGGCCCGGGATACGCCGAGTTCAGCGACCTCTTGCGCGTGATGATCGTCAAGCGCTTCGGCGGCCTCTACAGCGACGGTGACAACAGGATCTCCCACCTGGAAAGCCTGCAGCACGCCGTCGACAGCAAGGCGGCGATGGGCGCCCACGTGGTGTCGCGGAACTTCGGCAATTCGGCGTGGGTGTTCCCCGCCCACCACCCGTTCGCCGACGGTATGGAGCAACAGCTCGTCGAGAACTACGACAAGACACAAGGGGAGCTCTACGGAACGACGGTCGATTCCTTCGCCAAGGAGGTCTTCACCCAGCCGCTGGGCCGGCCGCGCCGCAATTCGGTGATGATGCGCACCGGCCCGGACTCGATTCTGCCGCTGGCCCAGAAGTTCGGGTTCCCGCACGTGACCGGCCTGCCCGCGATCGAGGGCGTGTCGATGGGCAGCGACGCCTCCTGGATGGCTTCCCCGCAGCCCGTCGGCCCCGAGGCGACGTGGACCAAGGAACGCACCCTGGAGTTCACCCGGAAGGTCACCCACACCCTCATCCGCAGCCTCTACAACCGCCAGGGCGATCTGCACCTGTACGCCGTCCGGTCGGCGGTCGAGAAGCACCCGCAGCCGGATCTGGTGTGGCAGGCCGCTCTGGAGTTCCTCGCGCACCGCGAGGACCTGCGGTCGATGGTCAGGAGCATCACGCTCAGCCACCTCGCCGTCGCCGGGGAGGCACCGCTGAAGGTGACCTTGCCGGACACCGTCACCGGGCTGTTCGAGGAACGTGTCGGCGAGCGCCCGCCGCTCGGCGATGCCGAGGGCTGGTGGCTGGGCGAGCAGCTGACGCCCGTGCGGATGGTGGCTCCCCGGCCGCCCGTCACCCGTATCCCGGCAGGCATCGCGGTCGGCGCCCTCAGCCCTGCCCAGGCCGAGGCCCTCGGCGCCCTTCCGCCGCGGGCGGAGGTGTTCGTCGTCGGGATGCACACCGGTGCCGACGGCACTCCTGACCCCGCCGTCGTCCTCAAGGCGCTGACCGACGCCCATGACACCGGCCGGCTGGAGGGGGTGAGCCGGATCCAGTTCACGGCGTGCGACCTCGCCACGTCCGCGCACGAGGCCACCGTCAAGACGGTGATGTCCGGGCTGTGGAAGCACCGCGCCCCCGGCCGTGCGCACGCCGAGGGCCCCGACCCCCTCACGGCCCTCGCCGCGAACGCGCCCGTCTGGTACGTCCCGCACACCGGCCCCGCCACCGGGACGGGGACCGGCACCGGGACGGGAACCGGCACGGGCCCCGACACCGACACCGCTGCCGGCACGGGCCCCGACACCGGCACCGGCGGCCGCCTCGTCACCGCCCGGCACATCGGCATCACCGCCGACGGCAGGCCCACCGTCCTCGCCGACGGCGCGGCCTGGCACGAGTACGCCGACACGGGGGACGCCGCCCGCACCCCCACCCTCACCGCCAC
>NZ_RPRY01000385.1 GCF_003949795.1 Streptomyces sp. WAC06614 | reverse complement strand
GACCTACCCGAGCTCCCCGCCCCGGGCGCCCCGGGCACCCGCGGCGCCCCGGGCGCCCCGATCCCCGTGGATCCCGGCGCCGGTGGCCCCGACTGGTCCGACATCACCTACCGCGAGGAGGGCGCGGCCGGGTTCCTCGGCTTCTCCTTCCCCGGCGGGGCCATGAGCACCGACCACTGCCGGCGCCTGCTGGCCGCGTACCGGGCCGCCTGCGCCCGGCCCACCGGCGTGCTCGTGCTCGGCGGCGGGCGGGACTTCTTCTCCCACGGCATCCACCTCGGCGTCATCGAGGCCGCGGCCGACCCGGCCGCCGAGTCCTGGGCCAACATCAACGCCGTCGACGACCTCGTCGAGGCGGTGCTGACCACCACCGACCGCCTGGTGGTCGCCGCCCTCGGCGGCAACGCCGCCGCCGGTGGCGCCATGCTCGCCCTGGCCGCCGACGAGGTCTGGTGCCGCTCCGGGGTCGTGCTCAACCCGCACTACCGTCTGATGGGCCTGTACGGCTCCGAGTACTGGACGTACACCCTGCCGCGCCGGGTGGGCACCGCCACCGCGGAACGGCTGATGGCCGACGCCCTGCCCGTCGGCTCCGCCGCGGCCCGGCGGCTGGGGCTGAGCGACCGCACCCTGCACTGCGGCCCCCAGGAGTTCGCCACGGAGACCGCCCGGCTCGCGCAGCGCCTCGCCACCGCCCCCGGCCTCCAGGCCCGGATCGCCGAGAAGAAGGCACGACGTGAGCGGCACGAGGCCGAGCGACCGCTCGCCGCGTACCGGGCGGACGAGCTGGCCCGGATGCGCGCCGTCTTCGACGACCCGGACGCCCCGTACCACGCCCTGCGCCGCGCCTTCGTCCGCAAGGAGCCGCCGACGGGGACCCCCGCCCACCTCGCCGAGCCGGCCCGCCAGCGTCCGGTGCCCCCGGTCGGGGCCGTCCCCCTGCCCGGCCGGTTCACCGGACCGGCGGTACAACGCGCGGCACCCCGGTCCGCCCCCTGCTAGCAAGAAGGGTGGGGCCCCACCGTCCCCTCCCACCCCGCACCCCTCCTCCGAGGAGAGTCCGCATGGACGCAGCGACAGCGACAGCGACGACGCCGGTCACGGCGGACGATCCGACGATCCACATCCTCTGGATCAACGCGGGTCTGAGCTGCGACGGGGACTCCGTCGCGCTCACCGCCGCGATGCAGCCCAGCATCGAGGAGATCGTCACCGGCACCCTCCCGGGCCTGCCCAAGATCCAGGTGCACTGGCCGCTGATCGACTTCGAGTGCGGTCCGGTCGGCGGCGCCGACACCTTCATCGAATGGTTCTTCAAGGGCGAGCGCGGCGAACTCGACCCCTTCGTGCTCGTCGTCGAGGGATCGATCCCGAACGAGAGCATCAAGCGCGAGGGCTACTGGTGCGGGTTCGGCGACGACCCGGAGACCGGCCAGCCCATCACCACCAGCGAATGGATCGACCGGCTGGCGCCCAAGGCGCTCGCCGTCGTCGCCATCGGCACCTGTGCCACGTACGGCGGGATCCACGCCATGGAGGGCAACCCCACCGGCGCGATGGGCGTGCCCGACTACCTGGGCTGGAACTGGACGTCGCACGCCGGGGTCCCGATCGTGTGCGTGCCGGGCTGCCCGATCCAGCCGGACAACTTCTCCGAGACGCTCACCTACCTCCTCTACCAGGCGGCCGGATCGGCGCCGATGATCCCGCTCGACGACAAGCTGCGCCCGACCTGGCTGTTCGGCGCCACGGTGCACGAGGGCTGCGACCGGGCCGGCTACTACGAGCAGGGCGAGTTCGCGCACACCTACGACTCGCCCAAGTGCCTGGTCAAGCTGGGCTGCTGGGGACCGGTCGTCAAGTGCAACGTGCCCAAGCGCGGCTGGATGAGCGGCATCGGCGGCTGTCCGAACGTCGGCGGCATCTGCATCGCCTGCACCATGCCGGGCTTCCCCGACAAGTTCATGCCGTTCATGGACGAGCCGCCCGGGGCCCGGGTGTCCGTCGCCGCCAGCGGTGCCTACGGCGCGGTCATCCGGCGGCTCCGCTCCCTCACCGGCCACACGGCGGACCAGGAGCCCAAGTGGCGGCGTACCGGCACCAAGCTCTCCACCGGCTACCGGCCGCCCTGGTGAGCACCCCGGGGCGAGCGCCCGTACCGCGTACCGGTGCTCACCCCGACCCGTTCCGCACCCGGTCCCCCCTCCACCCGCGCAGCGCAACCCGGAAGGTTCACGGCACAGACGATGACTCCGAAGACCAAGGCGGCCGGTGACGGCAGTGGCCTCGTCGAGATGGCCTGGGATCCGATCACCCGGATCGTGGGCAGTCTCGGCATCCACACCAAGATCGACTTCAAGCAGAAGCGCGTCGCGGAGTGCTACAGCACCTCGTCGGTCTTCCGCGGGTACAGCGTCTTCATGCGGGGCAAGGACCCGCGCGACGCACACTTCATCACCAGCCGCATCTGCGGCATCTGCGGTGACAACCACGCGACCTGCTCGGTGTACGCCCAGAACATGGCCTACGGCGTCAAGCCGCCCCACCTCGCCGAATGGATCATCAACCTCGGTGAGTCGGCGGAGTACATGTTCGACCACAACATCTTCCAGGAGAACCTGGTCGGGGTCGACTACTGCGAGAAGATGGTCCGCGAGACCAACCCCGGCGTCCTCGAACTCGCCGAGCGCACCGAGGCCCCGCACGCCGCCGACCACGGCTACCGCACCATCGCCGACATCATGCGCTCCCTCAACCCCATCGAGGGCGAGTTCTACCGCGAGGCCCTCCAGGTCAGCCGGTACACGCGCGAGATGTTCTGTCTGATGGAGGGCCGCCACGTGCACCCCTCCACCCTCTACCCGGGCGGCGTCGGCACCATCGCCTCCGTCCAGCTGTTCACCGACTACATGAGCCGCCTGATGCGGTACGTGGAGTTCATGAAGCGCGTCGTGCCCCTCCACGACGACCTGTTCGACTTCTTCTACGAGGCCCTGCCCGGCTACGAGGAGGTCGGCCGGCGCCGCGTCCTGCTGGGCTGCTGGGGCGCGCTCAACGATCCGGAGTACTGCGACTTCACCTACGCCAACATGACCGACTGGGGACGGAAGATGTTCGTCACCCCGGGCGTGGTCGTGGACGGCAAACTGGTCACCAACGATCTGACACGGATCAACCTCGGCATCCGCATCCTGCTCGGCAGCTCGTACTACGACGACTGGGCCGGACAGGAGCAGTTCGTCACGCACGACCCGCTCGGCAACCCGGTGGACCCGCGCCACCCGTGGAACCAGCACACCATCCCGGCGCCGCAGAAGCGGAACTTCGACGACAAGTACAGCTGGGTGATGTCCCCGCGCTGGTTCGACGGCAAGGACCACCTGGCCCTGGACACCGGCGGTGGCCCCATCGCCCGGCTGTGGTCCACGGCCCTGTCCGGACTGGTCGACATCGGCTACGTCAAGGCCACCGGCCACAGTGTGATCATCAATCTGCCGCGCTCGATGACCAAGCCGGAGACCACCTTCGAGTGGAAGATCCCGCAGTGGAGCAACGCGCTGGAGCGCAACCGCGCCCGCACCTACTTCCAGGCCTACGCCGCCGCGGTCGCCCTGCACTGCGCCGAACAGGGACTCGCCGAGGTCCGGGCCGGACGCACCCAGACCTGGGAGAAGTTCGAGGTGCCCGACGAGTCCATCGGCTGCGGGTTCACCGAGGCGGTGCGCGGGGTGCTCTCGCACCACATGGTCATCCGTGACGGGAAGATCGCCAACTACCACCCGTACCCGCCGACTCCCTGGAACGCCAGCGTCCGGGACACCTACGGCACCCCGGGACCGTACGAGGACGCGGTGCAGAACACGCCGATCTTCGAGGAGAACCCGCCCGAGAACTTCAAGGGCATCGACATCATGCGCGCGGTGCGCAGCTTCGACCCGTGCCTGCCGTGCGGGGTGCACATGTACGTCGGCGGCGGGAAGACCGTCAAGCACATGCACGTGCCCACCGGCCTGAGCGGACTGGCCGGATGACGGCGACCGCCGGAGCCACGGCCCCCGCCCCGACGCCCGGCGCCCCGACGCCCGGCGCCCCGAGCCCCGGCGGTGCGACGGCCGCCGCCGGCCCCGCCGACGCCCGCGTGGCGGGACGCCGGGTGGAGGAGATCCTCGACGGGCTGGCCGCGGCCGGCGACCGCACGGCGTACGGCGCCGCCGAGGAACTCGTCCGGGTCCTCATGGAGTTCTACGGCGCCGGCCTCGCCCGGATCGTGGCGGAGCTCGACGCCCCCCGGCTGGCCGCCCTGCTCGACGACGAGCTGACAGCCGGCCTGCTCGCCCTGCACGACCTGCACCCCGAGGACGTCCCCACCCGCATCGGCCGTGTCCTGGCGGCCGGCCGGGAGTCGGTCGAACTGGTCGGCTTCGACCCGGACACCGGCGTGGCGCGCCTGCGCCCCGCCGCCCCGGGCGGCGGCTGCGGCTGCGGCGGACCCGACGCGCGGGCGCTGGAGGAGGCCCTCGCCGGGCTCGCGCCCGAGGTGACCGCGGTGGAACTGGAGCCGGCCGCCCCCGCGCGACCGCTGCTCCAGATCGGCAGCCGGCCCCCGGCGCGGGTCCCGTGACCGCCCCCGCGCCGGGCGCGGCGGCCGTCGCGCTGCGGCGGCCGGGCGGGCTGCGCCGGTTCACCGGGCCGCGGCCGCCCCGTCCGGACGTCTGCGAGCTGTGCGGGACGGCGGTGGCCGGCGACGGCCACCGCCACCTGGTGGAGACCGAGCGGCGGGCGCTGGTGTGCGCCTGCCGGTCCTGCGCCCTCCTCTTCGACCGGCCCGGCGCCGCCACCGGGCGGTACCGGGCCGTCCCCGACCGCTACCTGTCCGACCCCGGGCACCGGCTGGACGCCACCGCCTGGGACCTGCTCGGGATCCCGGTCGGCGTGGCGTTCCTGTTCCACAACGCCGCCCTCGACCGTCCCGTCGCCCTCTACCCCAGCCCGGCCGGCGCCACCGAGAGCGCACTCGACCCCGGCCAGTGGCAGGCGGTCCGGGCGGCCACCCCGCTGGCCGGGCTGCTGCGCCCGGACGTCGAGGCCCTGCTGCTGCACCGGTCCACGACCCACGGCTCCCCGGTCCCGGCGGGGCCTGCGGGTCCTGCGGGCCCGGCCGGGCCGGACGGCGGGACCGGCTGCCACCTGGTGCCGATCGACATCTGCTACGAACTCGTCGGCCGGATGCGCCTGCTGTGGCAGGGCTTCGACGGCGGCGCCGAAGCACGTTCCGCCCTGCGGGAGTTCTTCGCCGAGGTGGCACGGCGGGCCCGCCCCATGGACCCCGGGACACCGGCCGGGGCCGCGGAGGGACGCCGGTGACGGACCTCGACTTCACCTGCACCGGCGTACGCGCCGACCCCTACGCCGCCGGACCCACCCTCCTGTTCCGGCTCCGCATCACCGCCCCTCCGCAGACCCGGGTGCACGCCCTGGCCCTGCGCTGCCAGCTCCGCATCGAGCCGGCCCGCCGCTCGTACGGCGACCAGGAGGCGGCCGGGCTCACGGACCTGTTCGGCGAACGCTCCCGGTGGGCCACCACGCTCCAGCCGCTGCAGTTCGCCCTGGTGCCGCTGATGGTGCCCTCGTTCACCGGCTCCGCGGAGATCGAACTGCCCGTGCCGTGCACGTACGACATGGACATCGCGGCCACCCGCTACTTCGAGGCCCTGCGCGAGGGGGAGGCCCCGCTGCTCCTGCTGTTCTCCGGCACCGCGTTCACCGGTCCCGGGGGATTCCAGGTCGCCCCCGTGCGCTGGGACCGCGAGGCCCCGGTCCGGCTGCCCGTGGCGGTCTGGCGCGAGATGATCGAGCAGCACTTCCCGGGCGCGGGCTGGCTCCGGCTGCCCCGCGCGTCCCTGGAGGCCCTGCTCGCCTACCGCTCGCGCCACGCCCTGGCCTCCTGGGAAGCCACGGTGACGGCCCTGCTGGCGGCCGCCGACCGGGCCGACACCGCACCCCCACGTCCGGCCGGCGCAGGACCGGCGCGGCTCGGTGCCCTGCTGTCCCGGTCCGCCGAAAGGCCCGCCCCATGACCGCCACCCCGACCCCCGCCCCTTCCGCCGCGGCAGGCGGCCAGGATCCCTCCGCCTCGTGTACCGATCCCGCGCGGACG
>NZ_RPRY01000384.1 GCF_003949795.1 Streptomyces sp. WAC06614 | reverse complement strand
CCACCATCCACCCCCCAGCCGACCCTCAACCGATAACCACCCCGGGTGCGGGTTCGTCGATTTCGGAGCGTCAGTCCGTTACCGCTGGGGGCTGGGTGCGTCGGGCGTACGCGCGGGCAGCACGGGCGCGGTCGCCGCAGCGGGTGGAGCACCAGTGGCGGCGGCCGTGGCGCAGTAGGTAGCGGTTGCAGGGGCTCGACGCGCAGGCGGTGAGGCGGGCGGCGTCGGGGCTGGTGAGGAGATCGGCCGCGTCGGCGGCGAGGGTCGCCAGGGCGCGGTCGAGGATCTCGTTGGTGGGGCACGGCGTCAGTCGGTAGGGGCCGTTCTTCTCGTCCCAGTAGAGCAGGGCCGCCGTGGGGGCCTTGCTCATCGCGTCGTTGAGGGCGGACAGCGCCGCGGGCAGGGCGGGCAGCCCCTCGGCGCGGGCAGCGAACAGTGCCCGGAGGTGCTCTCGCATCGAGCGCAGCTGCGCTGCGCACATTTCCCGGACCCCGGCGTCGGCCGGGGCGAGGCCGTGTGCGGTGAGCCACCGGTTTGCGCTCTCGGGCGTGCCGAGGAAATCGATGAACCGCCCCCCCGGCAGCGCGATGGCGCTGTTGACGAAGTCGAGGGCGAGGTGGTCCTGCGCTCCCGGTGCGGGCGGGGGCGCGGATTCGGTGGCGATCTCACTCATGGTTCTCATGTTATCCGTTGCGTCCATCCGTGAGATACCCCTACGATCATCACGGATAGCCCACAACTCATCCGTGAGGTTCTGATGGTTGACACCAGTACGTCTGTCGAGCAGGTCCCCGTCCGCGTGTTCGGCGGCCCGACCGCCCTCTTCGAATACGGCGGCCTGCGTTTCCTGACCGATCCCACCTTCGACCCGCCGCGCGAGTACCCCATGCCGAGCGGCCGGCGACTGACCAAGACCGCCGCCGCTTCCGCCGCACCGGCCGACCTCGGCCGCATAGACGTGGTCCTGCTCTCCCACGACGAACACCCTGACAACCTCGACGAGTCCGGCCGGGCCCTGCTCGCCGACGTCCCCCTGACCCTGACCACGCCCGGGGGCGGACAGCGCCTGGCGGCGGGTGCCAAGGGGCTCGCCGACTGGGAGTCGGTCGACCTCGACCGCCCCGACGGCGGCACGATCACGGTCACGGGCGTGCCCGCCCTGCACGGGCCCGGCACGCGCGAGGAGGTCGAGCCGTTCACCGGCCAGGTCGTCGGTTTCGTCCTCACCGGGCAGGGCCTGCCGACGGTCTACGTCAGCGGCGACAACGCCTCCGTCGACCTGGTCAAGGAGATCGCCGTGCGGTTCGGTCCGGTGGACACCGCCATTTTGTTCGCGGGGGCGCCGCGCTTTCCCCAGCTCTTCGACGGCGGGCTGCTCGTCCTCGACAGCGCGCAGGCGGCGGATGCCGCCGGGATCCTCGGAGCGCGCCGGGTGGTTCCCGTCCACTACGACAGCTGGGGGCACTTCACCGAGGGGCGTGACGAACTGGTCGCCGCGTTCACGGCGGCCGGGCTGCTCGACCGGCTGGACCTGGGCAACCGGGGCTGACCGGGGCGACCGCGGCCGAACTTGCCGCGCACCGGTCCCGGTCGACGCCGGCAAGGGCGTCGGCGACCAGGCTCGTGGCGTAGCGGCGTTCGTTGATCAGCCGGTTGATGTGCTCGGCAAGTAGCAGGGCGGTGGCCTCCAGGGATGTGTCCATCTCCCGGTGCACGGTGGTCACGGCGGCCAGGCCGCCCGCCACATGTCAGGACGAAGTCCGCCTGCCCCAGCCGGGCTGGCCCCGGTAGAAAAGGTCGCCGCGGTGAGGCGGCTGTCTCGGCTACCCCCCCAACGAACGTAAGAAACGCATAAAGTCTGCGTGCATGGGTGGCGGCCAGCCGGGCACACGACGGCTCGGAGGTTGATAACTATGGTTCCCCTGCTTCTTGTTCTTCTGCTCGCACTGGTCCTCTTCGGTGCCGGCTTCGCGGTGAAGGTCCTGTGGTGGGTCGCCCTCGCGGTACTGGTGCTGTGGCTGATCGGTTTCGTCGCCCGTCCCCAGGGCGGCGGTGGCCGCTGGTATCGCTGGTAGCCGTCGCCACACGGCGGTGGCCCGCACCTCTTGGAGAGGGCGCGGGCCACCGCCGTTGTGTCACTCCCGGGGGGACACAGCGCGTGGCGCGGGTGAGAGCGCGTACCGGGGTCGCCTACGACGGCTACTTCGGCCCTA
Source organism: Streptomyces sp. WAC06614 (assembly GCF_003949795.1). GTDB lineage: Bacteria > Actinomycetota > Actinomycetes > Streptomycetales > Streptomycetaceae > Streptomyces. Next base: position 3,984 of record NZ_RPRY01000384.1, on the reverse strand, counting down.
CCGAACGGTCCTGGCGGAGCAGGCCCTCGCTCTGTCCGTGCGACCGTCCCTCGGCCTGCTCAACGCCACCGCGTCGGTCGACGGCCAGGCAGAGCCGGTGATCGTCAAGCCTGGCGGTAGGTCATCAATACTCACACGCCACAACTTCGCCGCCCTCGTGGGCGTGAACCCGTTCGACGCTGGGACAGCATGAGACCCCGGGGGTGCCAGATCGGCCCTTCCGGCCTACGGCTCGGCTGGGGAGCGGGGGTGAACTCCACCTCGGTGGGCCGCAGTCGGCGGCGATGTCCAGCGGGCGCTGCCGCTCCGCTCCGTCCGCACCCGCAAGGCCTCTGCCGCATGGGCGGCTACCTCGACCGCTTCAGGGCCTGCGGCCTGCGCTGCGTGGCCGAGCTCGACGAGCGCGGCCGTGGCTTCCTCACCGTCACCTGAGTCAGCTTCCCGGCAGCAGGCGGCCCCCAGCGTACCGGCGAAACGAGCGGCTCCAGATAGTCCGCCTGCGGGCTCGTCAGTCCCGCACCGCTTCGAGCTGCGCGGACAGTGCGGGCGCCTGGCCTGCCGCCAAGCGGAGGAGGTGGACGTCGAAGAGCTCTGCACCCGAAGTGCCGACTCGGTCACCGGGCCATCAGCACGAAGGCGGTCACGACGCTGCCGGCCGGCGGGCCGAGCGTAGGGGGGAGAGGAGGAGGGGGAGGACGGCGAGGAGTTCACCGGTGGCTCCGATCCACAGGGCCGCGCGGGCGCCGAGCCACTGGCCCAGGGCTCCTCCCAGGAGGGCGCCGACCGGCATCGAACCCCACACCACGAAGCGGACGGTCGCGGTCATCCGGCCGAGGAGGGGTGCGGGGCACAGGTGCTGGCGGTAGGAGAGCGAGGTGATCTTGAAGGTCATGAAGGCCGTCCAGCCGAGCGCCTGGAGGGTGACGGCTACGGCGAAGCGCCAGTCGTCCTGGTAGAAGGGGACGGCCAGCAGCCACAGGGTCCCGCCGAGCGCGACGGAGGCGCACATCGCCCGCCCGTGGCCGAGGGCGGCCGCGATGCGCTGGGTGAGGAGGCTGCCGAGGAGGCCGCCGACGGCTTCGGCCGTGTACACCGCAGCGCACAGGAGCGGGGACAGGCCCAGGTCGCCCACGAGCAGGACCAGCAGCATGGAGGCACCGATCGTGCCGCAGAGGTTGGAGATGGCGGAGGCCGTGGTGAGGGCCCTCAGCACGGGGTGGCCGAAGACGAAGCGCAGGCCTTCGGAGATCTCGGCCCTCAGGTCGCCCGTCGGGTGCGGCCGGTCCTGTGGGGGCGGGCTGCCGACCTGGCGGACGCGGGAGAGCAGCAGGGCGGACAGGAGGTAGCTGACGGCGTCCGCGGCCAGGGCCGCGGGTGCGGTCAGCGCGGCCGTCAGGGCTCCGGCCAGGCCCGGTCCGGTGGCCTGGGTGATGTTGCGGGTGGTCTCCAGCCGGGCGTTGGCGCCGGTGAGGCGGTCGGGGCGGATGAGGTGCGGGAGGGCGCTCTGGGCGGCCACGTCGAAGAAGAGGGTGCACACCGACATACCGAAGGCAACGGTGTAGAGGTGGGCGAGGGTCAGGGCGTCCAGCCAGGCGGCGGCGGGGACGGACAGGAGGAGGGCGGCGCGGGCGAGGTCGGCCGCGACCATGACGGGGCGGTGGCGCGTCCGATCCACCCAGGCACCGGCGGGCAGGCCGATGAGCAGGAAGGCCAGGTACTCGGCGGTGACGAGGAGGCCCGCTTGGAAGGGTGTGGCGTGCAGGGTGCCGATCGCGACGAGGGGCAGCGCGAGGAGGGTCACGGCGGAGCCGGCCTGGCTGACGGTGTCGGCGGCCCAGAGCCTGCGGAAGTCGCCCTCGGGGTGGGGAGGCCTCATTGACCTCATGGGCTTCGTGGGGTTGAGGGGGTTGACGGGTGTGATGGGCTTCATGAGGGGGAAGATCGTCGCGCCAGGGGGTGGATCGCCAATGTTTTAGGCTGGGCTAAAGGGTTGGGGGCATCCGGGGGGAGCGGGGCATGGGTGAGGTGCGCTTCGGTGTGCATGACGTCGCTGGGGTCAGGTTCGCGATTTCGCCGTTGTGGGAGACCGTCGCCTCGTTCCGGGCGGCTTCGGACCCGGGCCGGTACGCCGTCCATCTGCCGTGAATCAAGGGGGCGGTGGTGCTGTGGGAGGACCGGAGGCTCGCCGGGCGGATCGCTCCGCTCCACGAGTTCGCCTCCTGGCCTGCGTGGCCGGAGTCGGTGACGCCCCCTCCGCGGTGTCCGCTGGCCGAGTTCGAGGAGGAGCTGGCCGTGCTGGCCGCCGGGCCGGAGGAACGCGGGGCCGCGGCGCGTGAGTTGGTGGAAGCGCTGCGTGCCTGGTGGGAGGCGGCGGTCAGACCGTACTGGCCGCGGATCCGGTCCGTTCTGGAGGCGGACATCGCGTACCGGACGCGGCAGCTCGCCGAGGACGGCATCCACGAGGTGTTCGCCCGGCTGCATCCTTCGCTGCGATGGGCCGGTGACCGGCTGGTGTCCGCGGACCTGCCGGCGGGCGGGCCGGAGCTGGGCGGCCGGGGTCTCACACTGGCCCCGAGCGCCTTCGCGGCGCGCTGCCGCCTGCTGGACGGGCCCGGTCCCACGCCGCCGGCCGTCGTCTACCCGTCGCGGGCGGTCGGCACGCTGTGGGAGCACCGCGACGCATCCGGGGACGGGCTGGCGCGCCTGCTGGGCAGCAGCCGGGCCCGGCTGCTCCTGCTGACCAGTTCGCCGACCACGACGACGCAGCTGGCCGCCCGGTGCGGGCTCAGCCTGGGGGCGGTGTCCCAGCACCTGGGCGTGCTGCGGGACGCGGGTCTCGTCACCAGCCATCGTTACCGGCGCGAGGTGCACTACACCGTGAGCGACCTCGGCAGCGCCCTGCTGGAGCGGGCCTAGCAAGGGGACCCAGCACAGGAAGGTCACGATGCGTCCGCACCGTACGCCCCCCACCGCACCGCCCGGGTGCAGCCCCCATCCGGGACCGGCGCGGGGGGCCTCGGACGTGGCCGCGCTGTGTCGTGCCGCGCACGGCGTGACCAGCACCTCCGTCCCGACGCTGCGTCACCGGACGTACAGGCGCCGGCCTCTTGCGGGGCGCTCCCACGGGGGCGTCCGGACGGACGGCGGCTACTCGGGGCGGCCGAAGCGGTGGGTGGCCCACAGGAGGGCCAGGGTGCCGATCGTCAGGAGGCCTACTGCTTCGAGGGCGAGGGGGGGTTGGTGGCCGAACCATTCGATGCCGGCCACGGCGGTCTGCTGCGGTTCCCTGAGGCCGATGGAGCGGCGCAGCAGGTCGATGCCGTAGGCGAGCGGGTTGCAGGCCGCCAGGGTCCGGGCCCACTCCGGCAGGTTCGCCAGGGGGAAGAAGCCGCCGGACAGGAAGAGCAGCGGCGTCATCACCAGGCCGAGCAGCATGTGGAACATTTCGGCGCGGGCCAGGCTGACGGCCAGGGCCAGGGACATCGCGGTGATGGTGAAGGAGACCAGCACCACGCCGGCCAGGAGCAGGGCCAGCAGGAGCGGGTCGTAGGGCAGGCCCGCCAGCCCGGCGAGGAGGAGCAGCAGGGCGCCCTGGACCGCGGCGACCGCGGTGCCGCCGGCGCAGCTGCCCAGGAGCAGGGTGGAGCGGCGTACGGGGGCCATCAGCAGTTCGCGCAGGTAGCCGCTCTGCCGGTCGGTGATCAGCCGGATGCCGACCATGATGGCCGGGGTCTGGACCGTCATCATCAGCATGCCGGGGAACAGGTAGGTCTGGTAGCCGACGCCCAGGGCCGCGTCGGGGATCAGGGCGGCCAGGCCGCCTCCGAGGATCAGGAGGTAGAGCACCGGCTGGGTCAGCATCAGTGCGGTGTGGAGGCGCTGGGAGGCCAGGCGCAGCAGGTCGCGGTGGACGAGGGCGTGGACGGCGCGCAGTTCGCGGCGCAGGCGGACGAGTGGTGCGGGGTCGGGGTCGGGGGCGTAGGG
>NZ_RPRY01000383.1 GCF_003949795.1 Streptomyces sp. WAC06614 | reverse complement strand
GGAGACGGTGCCCGGGGGGATACGGGGGCGGGCCGCGCGGCTGCTGCTGGACGACGGCCGGCTGGAGCCCGAGGAGACCGCCCGCCTGATGGGGCTGGCGCTGTCTCCCGCGGCGCCGCCCGCCGACGCGGCGGGCTGGATCGAGGGCTTCGTCGGCGGGGCCGCCGGCGGCGGCACGCTGCTCGTGCACGACGAGCGGCTGCGCGGCCTGATCGACGCGTGGCTGACCGGGGTGCCGGCCGGGGCGTTCACGGACGTCCTGCCGCTGCTGCGGCGCACGTTCGCGGCGTACGAGCCGGGGGTCCGGCGGACCCTGGGCGAACTGGTCCGCCGTGGCCCCGGCAGCTCCGGCGCGGCGGACCGTCTCGGCGCCGCCACCGAGGGCTTCGGCCCGGAGCTGGACCAGGCCCGCGCCGCCGCGGTGGAACCCCTGGTCCACCTCCTCCTGACCGCCGCCGACACCCCGACCCCGGCCCCTGCCTGACCGCGACCAAGGCCGGAGCCGACCGGGCCCGACCGGCCCCGCCCTGCCCGGACCAGGGCCGGAACAGGCCCGGGACCCGGACCGGCGCCGGTCCCACCGGGCCTCCCGCCCCGGCCTGGCGGGGCCCCCGCCCTCGGCCGGACCACGACCGAGGCCGGAGCAGGCCCGGCCCGACTGGGCCCCGGCCGGGACCAGGGCCGGAGCCCGACCGGGACCAGGGCCGGAGCTCGGCCGGGGCCAGGGCCGGGGCTCGGCCGGGGCCAGGGCCGGAGCCCGGCCGGCCGCCGGGCCCCGACCCGGACCGGGCCTGGCCAGGGCCGGAGCCCGATCCGGACCAAGGCCGGGGCCCGGCCGGGGCCAGGGCCGGGGCTCGGCCGGCCCCCGGCCCCCGGCCGGGCCCGGACCGGCCCGACCCGGACCGGCCCGGACCGGCCCGGCCAAGGCCCGGCCCGGGCCGGGCCTGGGGCCCGGCCCGGTGCTGGGTGGCGTAGTGCGGCCGCGGTGCGCTGGTGCGGCCGGGCACCGCCACCGCGCCGAGCACGGACAGCGTGCTCAGCAGCACGTACGACACCGACAGCACGGACGGCGCAGCAAGCACCAACAGCACCGCACCGAATCGAACCGCACCGAATCGAATCGAACCGAACCGACAGAGGGGGAACACGACATGACGCACGGCCAGAGCGGCGTAGCAGTGGGCAGGCAAGGTGGCGATGGCGGGCAGGGTGGCGATACCGGGTGGGGGGTCGCCCCAGGCGTGGACGCGGGGGAGCGGATGCGGCGGTGGCGGTTGGTGCTCGGCGGGGGAGAGGCCGACGGGACCGGGTGGGCGCTCGCCGGGCGGGACGCGGCGATGGACGCCGCGCTCGGGGCCCTCTACGGAGGCGCCGGCGCCGCGGACGGCGGACGCCGCCCGGCCGGGGCCGAGCGGTCCGCCGGGCTCGGCGGCTCCGCGCCCAAGGTGGCGCGCTGGCTCGGGGACATCCGCACGTACTTCCCCAGCTCGGTGGTGCAGGTCATGCAGCGCGACGCCATCGAGCGGCTCGGCCTGTCCTCGCTGCTGCTGGAGCCCGAGATGCTGGAGGCCGTCGAGCCCGACGTGCACCTGGTCGGCACGCTGCTCTCGCTCAACAAGGCCCTGCCCGACACCACCCGGGAGACGGCCCGCGCGGTGGTCCGCACGGTGGTCGAGCAGCTCGAGAAGAAGCTCGCCACCCGCACCCGCGCCACCCTCACCGGAGCCCTGGACCGCTCCGCCCGGATCTCCCGGCCGCGTCACCGCGACATCGACTGGGACCGTACGATCCGCGCCAATCTCAAGAACTACCTGCCCGAATACCGCACGGTCGTCCCCGAGCGGCTGATCGGCTACGGCCGGGCCGCGCAGTCGGTGAAGAAGGAGGTGATCCTCTGCATCGACCAGTCGGGTTCGATGGCCGCCTCGGTCGTCTACGCCTCCGTCTTCGGCGCGGTCCTCGCCTCCATGCGGTCGATCGCCACCCGCCTGGTCGTCTTCGACACCGCCGTCGTGGACCTCACCGACCAGCTGGACGACCCGGTCGACGTGCTGTTCGGCACCCAGCTCGGCGGCGGCACCGACATCAACCGCGCCCTCGCCTACTGCCAGTCCAGGATCACCCGTCCCGCCGACACGGTCGTCGTCCTGATCAGCGATCTCTACGAGGGCGGTATACGCAACGAGATGCTCAAGCGGGTGGCGGCGATGCAGGCGGCCGGCGTCCAGTTCGTCACCCTGCTCGCGCTGTCCGACGAGGGCGCCCCCGCCTACGACCACGAGCACGCCGCGGCCCTGGCGGCTCTGGGCGCACCGGCCTTCGCCTGCACCCCGGACCTCTTCCCCGACGTGATGGCCGCGGCCATCGAGAAGCGGCCCCTGCCGGTGCCCGTGGCGTGAACCGGGACGAAGGGAATGGTGAGATCGCATGAATTTCCAGCTCACACGTGAGGCGATCTGTGACAGGTATCACCGCTCAGGTGTGATCTGTGATTTAGGGTCCTACGTCCCTCGGGGATAACCTGCCGGACGGACATGCCGCGTCCACGGTCACCGTGTGCGCTCCCCTTGTGACAGCGCCGTCACGTTGCCCTCGCGGCACGCCCACGCAGACAACCGCGATCACTGCGAATCTTTGAAGACAAGGGACGGACGCGCGTGGACCTGTTCGAGTACCAGGCGAGGGACCTCTTCGCCAAGCACGGTGTACCGGTGCTGGCCGGTGAAGTCATCGACACGCCTGAGGCGGCCCGCGAGGCGACCGAGCGGCTGGGCGGCAAGTCGGTCGTCAAGGCCCAGGTGAAGGTCGGCGGCCGCGGCAAGGCCGGTGGCGTCAAGCTGGCCGCCACCCCGGACGAGGCCGTCGCCCGCGCGACGGACATCCTGGGCATGGACATCAAGGGCCACACGGTCCACAAGGTGATGATCGCGGAGACCGCTCCGGAGATCGTCGAGGAGTACTACGTCTCCTACCTCCTGGACCGCACCAACCGCACCTTCCTGGCGATGGCCTCGGTCGCGGGCGGCATGGACATCGAGCAGGTCGCCGAGGAGACCCCGGAGAAGCTCGCCAAGGTCCCGGTGAACGCCAACGAGGGCGTGACCATCGAGAAGGCCCGCGAGATCGTCGCCCTGGCGCAGTTCCCGGCCGAGGTCGCCGAGAAGGTCGCCGAGGTCCTCGTGACCCTGTGGCAGACCTTCATCGCCGAGGACGCGCTCCTCGTCGAGGTCAACCCGCTCGCCAAGGTCGCCTCGGGCGAGGTCATCGCCCTCGACGGCAAGGTCTCCCTGGACGAGAACGCCGAGTTCCGTCAGCCGGGCCACGAGGAGTTCGTGGACCACGCCGCCGCGAACCCGCTGGAGGCCGCGGCCAAGGAGAAGAACCTCAACTACGTCAAGCTCGACGGTGAGGTCGGCATCATCGGCAACGGCGCGGGTCTCGTCATGAGCACCCTGGACGTCGTCGCCTACGCCGGTGAGAACCACGGTGGCGTCAAGCCCGCCAACTTCCTCGACATCGGTGGTGGCGCCTCCGCCGCCGTCATGGCCAACGGCCTCGAGATCATCCTCGGCGACCCGGACGTCAAGTCCGTCTTCGTCAACGTCTTCGGTGGCATCACCGCGTGCGACGAGGTCGCCAACGGCATCGTCCAGGCGCTGCAGCTCCTCGAGGACCGCGGCGAGGCGGTCACCAAGCCGCTGGTCGTCCGCCTCGACGGCAACAACGCCGAGCTGGGTCGCAAGATCCTGTCGGACGCCAACCACCCGCTGGTCCAGCGCGTGGACACCATGGACGGCGCGGCCGACAAGGCCGCCGAGCTCGCTGCGGCTGCGAAGTAAAGGGACGAGGTCACAGACTCACCATGGCTATCTTCCTCAACAAGGACAGCAAGGTCATCGTCCAGGGCATGACCGGTGCCACGGGCATGAAGCACACCAAGCTCATGCTGGCCGACGGCACGAACATCGTCGGTGGCGTGAACCCGCGCAAGGCCGGCACCACCGTCGACTTCGACGGCACCGAGGTCCCGGTCTTCGGCTCGGTCGCCGAGGCGATGGAGAAGACGGGCGCCAACGTCTCCGTCCTCTTCGTCCCGCCGGCCTTCGCCAAGGCCGCCGTCGTCGAGGCCATCGACGCCGAGATCCCGCTGGCCGTCGTCATCACCGAGGGCATCGCGGTGCACGACTCCGCCGCCTTCTGGGCGTACGCGACCGCCAAGGGCAACAAGACCCGCATCATCGGCCCGAACTGCCCGGGTCTGATCACCCCCGGCCAGTCCAACGCCGGCATCATCCCGGGCGACATCACCAAGCCCGGCAAGATCGGTCTCGTGTCCAAGTCCGGCACGCTGACCTACCAGATGATGTACGAGCTGCGTGACATCGGCTTCACCTCCGCCGTCGGCATCGGTGGCGACCCGGTCATCGGCACCACGCACATCGACGCGCTGGAGGCCTTCGAGGCCGACCCGGAGACCGAGCTGATCGTCATGATCGGCGAGATCGGCGGCGACGCCGAGGAGCGCGCGGCGGACTTCATCGCGAAGAACGTCACCAAGCCGGTCGTCGGCTACGTCGCGGGCTTCACCGCCCCCGAGGGCAAGACCATGGGCCACGCCGGCGCCATCGTCTCCGGCTCCTCCGGCACCGCCCAGGCGAAGAAGGAGGCCCTGGAGGCCGCCGGTGTCAAGGTCGGCAAGACCCCGACCGAGACCGCCAAGCTGGCCCGCGAGATCCTCGAGTCGCAGGGCGCCTGAGGCCGATCGCGGCCGCCCGGGCGCACAGCCAGGCGGCCCGCGGCCCCAGGGCCGCGTGAGCCTTGAGCACGACGGGCGTGGCCCGCACCCCCTTCCGGGGTGCGGGCCACGCCCGTTGTCGTGTCCGCGCGACTCCGGCGGCGGCCCTCATTCGGTCCGTGGCACCAGCCGGGCCGCGCCCGGGTGCGGATCCTCCCGCAGCTTCTGCTGGAGCTCCTTGCCCTCCTCCGACAGCGGCTGCGGACCGGCGTGCGGCGGTACGCCGGTCACGCTGGTGCCGGGCGAGACCAGCGGCACGTACCGGGTGGGCGCGGTGGCGACGGTGTAGGCCGTGGCGACCGCGATGGCCGCCGTCAGCCCGACCGCGGCCCGCGCCCACAGACCGGCCCGCTGCTCGCCGCTGCGCCGTACGGAGGAGGCGGGGCGCGGGAGGAGGCGTACGGCGGGCACCAGGGCGCCGAGCCGGCCGTGCAGCACCTGCGACCGCAAGGCCGGCGGTACGGCGGCCAGGCCGGGCACCCGCGCGGCCAGGGCGGCGTGCGCGCGCACCAGCCGGGCACCGGTGGCCGGGGTGCTGGCCTCCAGTTCGGCGGCGGTGTCGGGCAGGTCGAGCCCGACCCCGTCGTAGAGCAGCACGGCCCGGCGGTGCCGGCGGGGCAGCGCCAGCAGGGCGTCCATCAGGATCCGGTCGTCCGGATCGGCCGGGCTCCGGTCGGGGTGCCGGCGGGCGCGCCGGAACAGGTGCCAGGGGCTCAGCGCCCGCTCGTACGCCTCCGCGCGGATCCAGCCGACCGGGTCGGGGTCGGTGGCGACCTCGGGCCAGCGGTCCCAGGCCGCCCGGAAGGCCCGTTCCACCGCGTCCTGGGCGAGCCGGCGGCGGCCGGTGAGCAGGTAGGTCTGGCGCACCAGGGCGGGCGCGGCCCAGGCGTGCAGGGCGTCGTAGGCGCGTTCGGGCGTGACCACGTCGGCGTAGTCGACGGTGTCGAAGGTGAGGCGGCCGGTCGGGTTGAGCCCGCCCTCGTGGAGCGGGCGGGGCTCGGGCAGCACGGGGGCGGGTTCCGGTGCCCCCGGCCCGGGCCGGGCGGGCTCCTCGGCCGGTCGGCCGTCCGCCGGTACGGGCGCCACGGCGGCGCCCGCGGGACCGGCCAGGGCCAGGGCCGCGGCGGCGAAGCCGGACAGGGCGGAGGGTGCCGCTGCCGCGACCTCTGACGCGGGGTCAAGACCGGTGCCGGTGGCCGGGACGGGTTCGCGGGGGACCGGTCCACCGGCCCCGGCGGCTCCCCGCGCGGGCAGGGGCGCCCGCTCCTCGGCCGCTGCCGCGCGCTCCGGTACGACGTCCACCTGCGCGACGTCCACCTGCGCGGCGTGGTCCGGCGACGGGTGCTCCGGCGACGCGTGCTCCGGCACGGTGGGCTCCGGCGCGGCGTGCTCCGGGTGCGGC
>NZ_RPRY01000382.1 GCF_003949795.1 Streptomyces sp. WAC06614 | reverse complement strand
CCCCCGTCACCTGCCCGGCCCCGCCCAGCTGGAAATCAGCCCTGGGTCGCGTCCGCAAAGAGTCGCGTCCCGGCCACGGTCGACCCACCGCAGGGTGCCGACCGGCCCCGCATACGTGATCCTGGTCCCATGGGCGGTGTCCCCCGAACGCGGTCCCCGCGGGCCCTGCGGCTGCCACCCGCCTACGCCGCCGCCGCCCGTAGGTCCCTGCGGGTCACGCTCGCCGCGGGAGCCGGGTTCTATCTGTTCCTCTACGGCTTCGGCTCGACCACCGCGGCCACGTACGCACTGTTCGGCGCCGTGTCCCTGGCGGGACTGTCGCGCATCCCCGGCACCGGACAGCAGCGCGCCGCGACCCTCGTGCGGGTGCTCCCGGTGGGCTGGCTGCTGATCGTCGCCGGCACCTTCCTGGCCGTACGGACCTGGAGCGCGGTCGTCGGCATGCTGGTCATCGGCTTCGTACTGGCCTTCGTCGCCGTGAGCGGCCCCCGGCCGGCCGGCGCCGCGCCCGGGCTGCAACTGCTCTACATCCTGCCGTGCTTCCCGCCGTACGACCCCGGCTCGCTCGACGAGCGGCTCCTCGGGGCCACCGTCGGCATCCTGCTGCTGGTCCTCGCCGAGTACTTCCTCTTCCGCGATCCGCCGACCCTCCCCTACGAGGAGCTCGTCGCCCGCGCCGCCGGGACGGCCCGGCGCTGCGTACGGGAGCTCACCACGGCCCCGTACCGGCTGACGGGCCCGACCCGGCAGGAGGCCGGGGCGGCGGCCGTCGGACTGCGGCCCATGTCCGTGGCCGAGGCCGAGCGGCCGGCCGGGCCCGGCGTGCGCGAGCGGGCGCTCGCCCAGACCGGTCTGGGCACCCGGACCCTGCTGGCCCGCCTCACCCAACTGAACGCCGCACCTCCGGTCCGCGGCCCGGCACCCGAGCGCCCCGGCCCCGACCTGGACGTGCTGCGCGCGGTGGAACGCACCGCGGCGGAGACCGCGGCCCGGCTGCGCCGGACCACGAACGCCCGGGAGGCGCAGCAGGACCTGCTCCGGGCCCGTACGGCCCTGGCCGCGACCCGGGACGAACCGCCCGACCGGGTGCCGCTGCTGCGGCGGGACGCGGCCGTCCTGGAGATCGCGGACGCCGCGCTGGCCATGTCCACGGCCGCCGACCTGTTCGTACGGGGCCGGGCGGCCGTGCCGGACCCGCCGCCGGCCCGCTTCTGGTACGCCCGGACGAGCGCCCCGCAGCTGTGGTGGCGCCGGCTCGCCGGCCACGCCGAACGGCGGTCGGTGTACTTCCAGAACGCCGTCCGCATCAGCCTCGCGCTGGCCGCGGCCCGTCTGGTGGCGGGCCTGGACACCCTCCCGCACGGGTTCTGGGCCATGCTGGCGACCCTGACGCTGACCCGGACGACCGTGCGCGAGACCCGCACGACGATCCGCGTGGCCCTGACCGGCACGCTGGTGGGCGCGCTGGTGACGGCCGGGCTGCTGGCCCTGGTGAGCACGCACACCACGGTGTACGCGCTCGCGCTGCTGCCGGTGATGCTGGTGACGTTCACGCTCGGGCCGGTCAAGGGGGTCGGCTGGGCCCAGGCCCTGTTCACGCTGACGGTGGCCCTGGTCTTCGCGCAACTGGCGCACGCGACCTGGCAGCTGGCCGAGCTGCGGCTGCTGGACGTGCTGATCGGCAGTGCGATCGGTGCGGTGTTCGGGCTGCTGGCGTGGCCGCGAGGCGGCCAGGACGAGTTGCGGCGCTCGGCGGCGGTGCTGCTGCGGGGCGCGGCCGAGATCGTGGTGGCCACGGCCGAGTCGATCGCCGTGGGCGGGCAACGGCGGACCCAGGGGCCGCCCGGGAACCGCTCGCTCCAGCATGCGCTGATCCTGACGGAGTCGGCGTACGCGCAGTTCCAGAGCGAGCCGGCCGAACCGGCCGAGGGGCCGGGCGCGGAGCGGGACCGGCCGGTGATCGACTGGCAGGCCGTGGTCATGGCCGGGCACCACACCTTGTGGGGGTCGGACCGGCTGCTTGCGCCCCGGCCGGGCGGCGCGGCCGCGCCCGCGCTGGGAGCGGCGGCCGCCGCTGCGGTGACGCGCCTGGGCGACCGGGTGGCCGGGCGGATGCTGCTGGTGTCGGCCGCGCTCGACCCCGGCGGCGACACCCCGGAGGCGCCGGTGCCGCTGCGCGACCCGACGTTCGACGGCTTCGAGGCCGAGCCGGACGGCGCGCCGCGGCTGTACTACGCCACCGCCATGTGGCTCGACTCGCTGATGACGGACCTGGAGCGGATCAGCGCCGCCGGGCGGGGACCGTAGGGCCCGGGCGTCCTGGGCCCGAGCGTCCCGGCCCGGGGCGGGCGGTCGCCCCGGGCCGGGGGTGGCGGGTCAGCGCGCGGGCGGGCCGAAGCCGCCCGGGGTCGCGGGGCCTCCGTAGCCCCAGGGCGCGCCGAAGCCACCGTAGGGGCCGGGCACCGGGGCGCCCGGCGTCCCGCCGTCGTACGGGGCCGCCCCCACGCCGTAAGGGCCGGGGACGACGCCCAGCCGGGGCGCCAGGTACCAGGAGACGATCCGGTGGAGCTCGTCCAGCCACTCCTGGAGGCGGACGGCGCGGCGGGCGTTGACCTGGCAGGTGTAGACGTTGCCGTCGGTCAGCCGCAGGGCGATGTGCAGGTGGTTGCCCCGGTGCGCCGGGCCGTACGTCACCCCGGCGAGCTCGGCCCAGCCGAAGTCGGCCTCGACGCCGTCGATCTCGAAGACGATGCCGGTGGCGTCGACGACCACGCTGTTGCGGCGGTCGGCGATCACCAGGTCCCGGACGGCCGGGACCGGCCCGCCGGGCGGGGTGTGCCCACCGCCCGGGACGGCCGGCGGCGTCGCGGGCACCGGCGGCACGGCGTACGGCTGCGGGGGCGTGCCCTGCGGCACGGCCGCGGCCCCGTACGGCCCCGGGACGGACTCCCCCTGGTGCGGGACCCCGGCCCCCGCGGCCGGGACGGCCGGGGCGTGCGGCGGCGTGGCCGGGGCGGCGGGCCCGGCGGCCGGGAACGGCGGTGGGGTGTGCGGCGCCGGCGGCGTGGCGGCGGGCATCGTCGGTAGCCGGTCCAGGGGGAGCGGCTGCGGCGAGGCCGCGGGGTCGGGGTCCGTCAGGAGGTCGAGGAGGGCGGACGGCGTGGGCCGGGACGCGGGGTCCTTGGCCAGGCACGACGCGACGATCGGACGCAGGGCCTCCGGAACCGCCGTCAGGTCCGGCGGCTCGTGCACCGAGCGGTACATCAGCCCCATCGGAGTGCCCTCGCCCCAGGCGCTGCCGCCGGCCGAGGCGACCAGGACCGCGCCCAGCGCGAACACGTCGGCGGCGCCGGTGACGTCGTCGCCGAGGGCCTGCTCGGGGGCGAGGTAGCCCGGGGTGCCGAAGGCCGTCCCGGTGGCGGTGAGCCGGGTGGACTCCACGGCCCGGGCGATGCCGAAGTCGAGCACGCGCGGCCCGTCCGCGGCCATCACGATGTTGCCGGGCTTGAGGTCACGGTGGACCAGGCCGCAGGCGTGGATGGCCTCCAGCGCCTCGGCGAGCGCGGCGGCCAGCATCCGCAGTGCGGGCTCGTCCATCGGGCCCTCGGCGGCGAGCCGGCCGGCCAGGGTCGGGCCGGGCACGTACGCGGTGGCCAGCCACAGCGGGTCGCCCTCGGTGTCGGCGTCCACGACCGACGCGGTGTGGAAGCCGCCGACCCGGCGGGCCGCCGCCACCTCGGCCCGGAAGCGCTCCCGGAACGCGGGATCGGCGGCCAGCTCCGGCCGCGCCACCTTGACGGCCACGGCGCGGCCGCCCCGCGACCGTGCCAAGTAGACCGTTCCCATGCCGCCTTCGCCGAGCTTCCGCTCGACGAGGTACCCCCCGATGCGTTGCATGCGCCCAGTATGGCGGCCGGCGGGGACAGTGCCCGCCCAGGTGCGCGGGACGGGGTCGGCCGGGCTGCGGTCAGGTGCCGGCCGACAAGGGTGGTCAGGTGCAGGCGGACGGGCGGCGGTCAGGTGCCGGCCCGCAGGGGGCGGGCCAGCAAGTACCCGGCGGCGGAGGCCGCCAGCACCGCCATGCAGGCGATGAACACCAGCGCCGCGGTCTCCAGGCCGAGCGGCCCCACGAGGAGGCCGACGCCGATGACGGGGACCGAGATGCCCGCGTACGCCACCACGAACAGCGCGGAGATGGCCCCCGCCTGGTGCTCCGGCGGAGCCGCGGCGGCCACGGTGGCCACCGCCCCGCGGAAGGCCAGGCCCTGGCCGACGCCGCCGGCGAGGGTGCTCAGCACGACCAGGGCCAGCAGTTCGGTCCGCAGTCCCCCCGCCAGCAGCCCGAGGCCCACGACCAGCACCACACAGCCCAGCGGCAGGGATCGGGCGACGCCGAGCCGGCCGACGCCGAGTTGCCCGGCGGTGGACGCGAAGAACGGCAGGGCGGCGACGATCCCGGTCACGGCCAGGTCGTGCACGCCCAGCGACTCGGCCAGGAACGCGGGACCGACCGAGGTGAACACGCCGAGCAGGGCGAAGCCCGTGAACGCGGCGGTACCGGCGGGCAGGAACACCGCCCGGACCCCTGGGGGCAGGTGCGGCAGCCGGGGGCGCAGGGCGCGCGCCAGGCGCCGCGCGCCCGGCTCGGCGGGCTCGCCCGCCGAGCCCGTCCCGGCCCGGTCGGCCGCACCGCCGGCGGTCTCCGGGAGGGCCGCCAGGACGGCGAACGCCAGCGCCAGCAGGGCGAGGTGCACGACGAACGGCCAGACCAGGGCCCCGTCGGGGCCGGTGGCCCGGGCGAGCAGGCCCGCCAGCAGCGGCCCGCAGCCCAGGCCGCCCATGTTCGCGGCGGTGGCCACGAAGGTGGCCAGGCCCCGGCCGCCCGGCGGGGCGAGCTCCAGGACGTACGCGGTGGCGGCCCCGGTGAACAGGCCGGCGGAGAACCCGGAGAGCAGCCGCCCCGTGAACAGCAGCGGCAGCCCGCCCCCGGTGTGCGGCGCCACCAGGAAGCACACCGCGCTGGCGGCGGCGAAGCCCAGGCCCCAGGCGAGGACGGGCCGGCGTCCGAGGGTGTCCGAGGCGTCGCCCGCCAGCAGCAGCACCCCGATGACGCCGAGGGCGTACACGGCGTAGACGACGGTGACGATCAGCTCGGAGAAGCCGAGTTCCTCGCGGTAGAGGCCGTACAGCGGGGTGGGCAGGGTGGTGCCGGCCATGCAGACGGCGAACACCGCTCCGGCGAGCAGGCACGGCCGCATCCCGCGGCCGTCGCCGCCGGTGCGGTCCTCGTCCACGTCCGCCTGCCGTGCGTCCATGGCACGACGCTATCGGCGTACGGCGCAACGCGCCGCCGAGCCGGTCCGACCGGGTTGCCCCGCCCGGACCGGCAGCGACCGTTCCGCGCAACCACGAACGGGCCGACCGGCCGTGGCGGCCTCGGCCGGCCGAGGCAGGCACCGGTCGGCCGAGGCAGGCACCGGTCGGCCGTGGCAGGCACGGCCGGTCCGCCCGGCGCGGCCTCGCTCGGCCGCGCCGGGCCTCGTTCGGCCTACTTGCCCTGGCCGTGCGGGCCGCCGAACGGGCCGGGCAGGGCACCGGCCTTGGCGGCGGCCAGGATGGCGTCGGCCTGGGCCTGGGTGATCTTGCCGTCCTTGACGGCCTGCGCGAGCCGCTCGGCGAGCTTCTTCTGCAGGGCCTCGGCGTCGGGCCGCTGCCCGTCCTTGAAGTGGCGCTGCCCGCCGCCGTTCCTGTCGTGGTCCTGGGCATGCTGCTCACGCTGCGCGGCCCGGAACTTCTCCAGCGACCCGGTGACCTTCTCCACCGGCACCCCGAGGTCCTTGGCGAGCGCCTCGGCCAGCTCCTTCTGCCGGTCGGCGCGCTGCTCGGCCCGCTTGTCGTGCTTCTGCTCCTGCTTGTCCTGGGACGGCGCCGGCCGGCCGCCGTCCTCGGCGAGGGCGACGGCCGGGAAGGCGAGGCCGACACCGGCCAGGACGGCTCCGGCGGCGATCACCGCGCGCTTGCGGACGTTGTTCATCGATGCCCCTTAGGTGTTCACGGTCGGGCGTTCACGCCCGACGACTGTCCATCCTGACGCCCCTCGCTGGGCAGTGGCTGGGGCCCGCATATGAATCTCCTGTGAATCCGCCGCAGGCCGAAGGCCGGTGCCCCGCGCACCCGCTCGCCCCGCCCCCTCCCGCGG
>NZ_RPRY01000038.1 GCF_003949795.1 Streptomyces sp. WAC06614 | reverse complement strand
GTCGCGGCGCCGCCGCAGGTCGGTGTCGAGGTGTTGGGGGGTGGTGCCCAGGCGGCAGGGGGCGACGGGGGCGAGGACGAGCTGCGTGGCCCTGGCCAGCAGCGCGCCGCGGGGGCGGGCGGGGTGGAGTGGGCGCGGCGGGCGATGAATCCGGTCGAGACGCGGCTCGACGAACATCTGCCCGCGGATCACAAGCTCAGCAAGGTGTACCGGGTCGGTGCCGGGTTGACCGGGATGCTCCTGGTGGCGTTCGGGATCCTCGGGCTCACGGGGCACGTCGGGTTCTTCGACACCGGGGGCGACCACGTGCTCGGCCTCAACACCAACGGTGCGCTCGGCGTGCTGTCGATCTGCGTCGGGGTGCTGCTCTTCGTCGGCATGGTCGTCGGAGGCAACTTCGCCTCGACCCTGAACATCGTGCTCGGCCTGCTCTTCATCGCCAGCGGCTTCGTGAACCTCGCGCTGCTGGACACCGGGCTGAACTTCCTGGCGTTCGAGATCCAGAACGTGCTCTTCAGCTTCGTCGTCGGCGTGATGCTGATGTGGTTCGGGATGTACGGGCGGGTGGGCAGTGCCCTGCCGCACGACAATCCGTACTGGCGGGCCAGGCACCCCGATCAGGCGGCACGTGAGGAGCGCTACCGCTCCGCCCGGTACCGTCCGGGGCCCTCGGGCGCATAGCCTGGGGCCATGCCTCGTTACGAATTCCGCTGCCGGACCTGCGACGACACCTTCGAGGTCAGCCGGCCCATGGCCGAGTCCGGCGCGCCCGCCGAGTGCCCCGCCGGGCACGGTGACACCGTCAAGCTGCTGTCCGCCGTCGCCGTGGGCGGCTCGGCGGCCGCCCCCGCCGCGCCGTCCGGTGGCGGCGGCTGCTGCGGTGGGGGCGGCTGCTGCTAGCCGAGGCGACCGGCGGCGGGCGGCGGGCGCGAAGTGTCCGCCGCGACGGTGTCAGCGCTTGCGGGACAGGGTCAGGCCGTCCGAGATGGCCAGCAGGACCGATTCCATCCGGTCGTCCGCCGTCACATGGTCGTTGAACGCCTGGACCCCGGCCTCCGAGGGGCTGGGGTCCTCGCTGAGGACGCCGCCGTGGAAGAGGGTGTTGTCCGTGACGATCAGGCCGCCCTGCCGCATGCGCGGGACGAGCTCCTCCCAGTAGGCGACCTGGTTCTGCTTGTCCGCGTCCAGGTACGCCATGTCGATGTGCGGCTCGGTCGGCATCGCGCGCAGGGTGTCCAGGGCCGGGGCGAGCCGGAGGTCGATGCGGTCGGCCACGCCCGCCGCCTCCCAGGCGCGGCGACCGTACGCGGTCCACTCCTCGGAGACGTCGCAGGCGATCAGCGTGCCGTCGGCGGGCAGTGCCTGGGCCATCGACAGGGCCGAGAAGCCGGTGAAGGTGCCCACCTCGACCACGTGCTTGGCACCGGTGAGCCGGACCAGGAAGGCCAGGATGGGGCCTTGTTCCGCCGCCGACTGCATGCCGGCCACGTCCGGGAACTTCTCCTCCGTGGTCACCACCAGCCCGCGCTGGTGCTCGTCGAGGGGCGGGTTGTGGGCCAGCATGTAGGCGTACAACTCGTCGGTGATTTTGGTCGTGTTGCCTTTGCTCATTCGCCCAGTCTGGCAACCGCGGCACCGAACCGGCGGATGATTTCCTCACCTGCCTGCACACCGGTCTCCGTCAGCGCGGTGACCCCGGGCGCGCTCCAGCGGGCGTCGGCCAGTTCGCCGTGGCCCGGCCGCCAGGCCTCGTCGGCCGCGAGCAGCAGGTCGGCGTCCAGCAGCGAGTCGCCGGCGGCGAGGGTCGCCACGGCGCCGGTGCGCCGGGCCACCTCCCGGACCGCCGCGCTCTTGGTCAGCGGGCGCGGGACGGCGTAGATCTTGCGGCCCTGGAGCGAGACGGTCCAGCCGCGGGCCTCGGCCCACTCCGTCAGCGCCTTGATCCATTCCTCGGGCACCTGGGCCCGCTCCACCACCAGGTAGGCGAACAGGTCGTCGGCCACCCGCGTCTTGCGCACCCACGACGGGTCCGCGGTGGCCAGCAGGTGCTGCTGCACCTCCTCCAGCGAGGCGCACTCCGCCGCCAGCCGGGCGGACACGGCGCGCCGCCAGGCGCGGTCCGGTACGCCGTCGACCAGCAGCTGGCCGCCGTTGGCGCAGATCGCGTACGGGGCGGGCGGGCCGGGGAGGCTGATCCGCTGGTACTGCTTGCGCGTACGGGTCGTGGTGGGCACGAAGACCACCGAGGGCGCGGCGGTCAGCTCGGCGAGCAGGCCCGCCGCCGTCTCGGTCATGAAGGACAGCGGCTTGCTCTCGTGGACCTCCACGCACAGCAGGCGCGGGGCCACCGGGTCGGGCACCGACAGCGCCAGGGCCGCCGAGGAGTAGATGAGCGTGCGGTCGAGGTCACTGGCGACCAGGACGGGCGAGCCGGTCGGCAGGCCCGGGGCGGTCCGGGCGGTCGGGGCGGTCACTTCGCGGCCACAGCCTTTCCGTCGGCGCCGGTGGCGCCGCGCGTGAAGCGGGGATGGATGAGGCCGACGCAGGTGTACGGCAGCCCGTCGACCTCCTCGACCGGGACCCCGCGCTGCTCGGCGAGCAGCCGTACGTGGTCCAGGTCGGCCCCGGCCCCCCGCTGGGCCAGGATCTTCCAGGGCACGCGGCGCAGCAGCACGCGGGTGGTCTCGCCGACGCCCGGCTTGACCAGGTTCACGTCGTGGATGCCGTACTCCTCGCTGATGCGCTCCACGGCGGCCCAGCCCTCCCAGGTGGGGGCGCGGTCGGCCACCAGCATCTCCTTGGCGCGTTCCGCGACCGCGTCGGCCACCTCGGGGAACCGGGCGGCGACGGTGTCCACGAAGGCGGTGGAGACGTCGGCGGCGGCGAGCTCGCGGTAGAACTTGGCGCCGTGGAAGTCCTCGGGACCGACCAGGTCGGCCCTGAGCACCGTACGCGATATGAGGCCCGAGACGGTGGAGTTGAGGCAGGCCGACGGGATGAGGAAGTCCTCGCGGGTGCCGTAGGTGGCCACGCAGCCACCCGGGTCGGCGAGCACGACGATCTCCGGGTCGAAGGCCGGGCCGCCCTCGGCCTCCTGGTGGGCGGCCAGTGCGGTGCGCAGTTCGCGGGTGATGGCGCCCTTGCCGGTCCAGCCGTCGACGAAGACCACGTCGGCCGGGTCGTGGTGGGCGGCCAGCCAGCGCAGCGCATTGGTGTCGATGCCCCGGCCGCGGACGATGGACACGGCGTAGTGCGGCAGGTCCAGGCCGTGCCGCCAGTGGGCCCAGCGGCGCATCAGGACGCCGACGGGGGTGCCGGCGCGGGCCAGCGAGACCAGCACGGGGGACGGGGACCGCTCGGCGAGGACGGTCTCGGTGACCACGCCGACGGCCTGGGCGATACGGGCCGCGGAGGTGTCGAGGGCACTGCGGTAGAGCGCCTGGTAGGCGGCGCTCGGCTGGTACTCCACCGGCAGCGACTCGGCGTAGTGGGCGCCGCCGGACTGGATGGCCTCCTCGCGCTCCTCGGTGGGCGCCTCCAGCGCGGCCTGCGAGAGGTCCTGGAGGAGCCAGCCGACGTCCTCGGCGGGGTACGAGGAGAAGGCGGGGCCGCGCAGGGGGGCGGGCAGCATGGTCGGCTCCTGGTGCTCGTGGCCGGACCCGCAGGACAGGGCCGGTACGTACGACGGGACGACGGCCAGGAGGACGCGCCCGGTGTGGTGGCGCAGGCGTTCCAGCAGGCCGGTGTGGAGGGCCGGGGTGTCGCCGGCCGAGTCGACCACGGCGACGACGGTGTCGAAGCCGGCTCCGGCCACGTTGTAGGCGTAGCGGTCGCCGGGGCCGTCGGCCGGGTCGTCGTGGGCGGGGAAGACCAGCCGGGTGCGGATGGCGTAGCCCGGGTCGTCCACGGCGAGCACGGGCGAACGGGTGGTGGTCGAGAACCGGACCTCGGTGGCCGTCCCGGCCTGTTCCAGCGCGCGGGCCAGGCGCAGCGGGGCGTACATCAGCTCTTCGTTGCCGAGGACCAGGACCCGCCCGGGCCGGTCCCCGAGGGCGGCGGCCAGCCGCCCGGCCATGGCGGGCAGGGCCTGCTCCAGGCGGGCCCGGTGCGCGGGGGTGAAGCCGTGCCGGCCGCCGTCGGGCAGGCCGGCCGGCCAGCCGAGCGTGACCCGCTCGACGGGCGCGGGGCGGCCGCCACGGTCGGGGCCGGGACCCTGCCGCCCGGGTGCCCCGGCAGGGGCGCCCGGGCCGGCCGGGGCCTGGTCGGCCTCGTGCTCCGCCACCAGGGCGCGGCCCTTGTCCAGGACCCCCTCCGGCAGGTCGACGGTGCCCGCGGCCAGGGCGATCAGGTCCACGCGGGCGCCCAGGCCGGCCGCGAACTCCGCCAGGCGGGCGCGGTCCGCCGCCGAGCGCATGTCGACCAGGGCCACGACCACGTAGTGCCCGCGCGGATGGCGGGCGTGCAGGTCGCGGATGGTGTTGAGCACGGTGTTGCCGGTGGAGAACTCGTCGTCGACCAGGACCAGCGGGCCGGTCCCCGACAGCAGCTCCGGGTCCTCCGGCAGCAGCAGGTGCGAGGTGGCGTGGGAGTGGGACTCCTCGAAGCCGCCGGCCGGGGTCAGGCCCGGCACCGGGCGGCGGGTGGAGTGCAGGTACGGCGCCGCGCCCAGGCCGTCGGCCACGCAGTGGCCGAGACCGGTCGCGGTCTCGGCGTAGCCGAGCACCACGGCGCGGGCGGCGGCGTCCGCGCCGAGCAGCTCCCGGACCCGGGCCCCGAGGCCGTACCCGGCGGCGTGGACGACCTCCGGGGACTGCGGGACGTGCTTGCCGAGCACCTGCGAGACGAGCAGGTGCGCCCGCTTGGGATTGCGCCGCAGGGCCAGCCCGAGCAACTCCCGCAACGGCGGCTGCGCCGACGCTGCCGCCGCCGTCCCGGCCGCGGCGGCCGCCTCGGCGGGATCCGGCTGCGGGTCCCGCAGCCGGATGCCCAGTCGCTGCGCGACCCACGTTCCCGACCACACCGTGTCGATCGTCCTGTCCTTCGTCGTCATCGGCTCAGACCTGGATCCCGGCGGCCAGCAGGTCGACGAAGCCGACCTGCTCGCGGGCCACGCCGAAGGCCTCGGCGCGCAGCAGGGTGCGCTCGGCCCAGGCGCGGTGGGGCTTCACCTCGTTCATCTTGTTCGTGTACGCCGAGCGCAGGACCCCGCCGCCGCCCCGCTCGGGGCGCAGGATGTCCTGGGCGTCGCTGTACTCCTCGTGCGAGACCACCGACAGCGCGTGCACGGGCGTGACGTGTGCGGGGTGGATGCAGGTCTTGCCGAGCAGGCCGTTGGCGCGGTCCAGTTCGATCTCGCGCAGCAGGCCGTCCAGGTCGTGCTCGATCAGCGTGGTGCGCAGTTCCTCCGCGCCCTCCTCCAGGAAGGGGCTGCGCCGCAGCTGCGGCTTGAACAGGCGCTGCTGGTGGCGGAAGTACTCCCAGACCGGGCCGGTGACGGTGAAACCGGTGCCGTCGGCCCGGCTCAGCACGTTGACCACGTCCGCGATGACCCCGGCCACGATCTGGATGTCGTACGCGGTCATCTCGGGCGAGCGGCGCAGCCCGTACGCCGAGCAGAAGTCGGTGACGCCCAGGCGCAGGGCGAGGACGCGGTCGCGGTGCCGGTCGACGGTGCGTGCGATGGCGGCGAGGGTCTCGGCCCGGCTCTCCAGGTGCAGCAGCTCGGGGGACTCCAGCACCGGCATCGCGTACAGGGGCCGGTCACCGATCAGGCCGGCCGCCGAGGCCTCGGCGGCGACGACGGCGTCGAGGAAGGCGTCGCCTCGGCCCGCGACGAATTTGGGAAGTACGAATCCGGCCAGAAACCGCACCGAGCCGCCCAGGCGCCGGACGAGGTCCGGAATCTGCTCGGGCTCGCGGACCCGGACGAACAGCAGCGGCAGCTCGCCGCCGTGCGCGTCGAGCTCGGCGAACTGCCGGACCAGGTTCTCCTCGGCGGCCACCACATCGGCGTCACTGATCGAATCCTCCAGGCAGAGCACCATGGAGACGACCCCGCGGCCCGCCTGCTTGATCACGTCGGCGGCCAGCCGGGGCCGGGTGGCCGGGCTGTAGAGCGTGGCTCCGAGGGCGGCGGAGAGCATGCGTACGGGGGAGCCGGCGGTGAAGTCGGCCGGTTCCCGGTGGAAGAGGTCCTTGCGGACCTCGGGCGATATGTGCCCGAAATGACGCATCTACTTCCCCCGTACTGCCTCGGTGGCCCATCTGGCGTGGCCGGTAATAGTACGTACGAACGAGATTCAAAAGTTCCCCAAGTACGTGAAATTCAGGTAACCCTCTTGCACCATGCCGTCGCTCCTCTCGTCGCGACAAGGGCCCTGCGGCGGACGGTGACGGAGCCGGTAGGGGTGCGTACGGGTGCTACCGGGGGGCCGCATTGTCCCGCTCCTGCCCGGGAGGGCAGGATGACGGGCATGACGCACGCGATGCAGAAGGGCTCGAACATCCCGGTGACCGCCACCGCGGTCCGGGCGGTGCTGCGCTGGACCGGCGGTCCCGACGTACCGGACGTGGACGCTTCCGCGCTGTTGGTGGGCCCGGACGGGCGGGTGCGTTCGGACGAGGACTTCGTCTTCTACAACCAGCCGCGCCACCCCTCGGGTGCCGTGTGGCGGCTGGGCAAGAAGCGGATCGGTGAGGCGGTCACCGACGCGGTGCAGGCCGAGCTGCCCTCGGTGCCCGCGGTCGTGGACCGGGTGCTGGTCGTGGCCTCGGCCGAGGACGTGCCGTTCGAGCGGGTCCGGGACCTGCGGATCCTGCTCTACGACGCCACGGTCGAGGGCGGCGCGGAGCCGGTGGCCTACTTCGACGTACGGCCGGAGACAGGTGCGGAGACCGCCCTGATCTGCGGGGAGCTCTACCGGCGCGGGGAGGGCTGGAAGTTCCGGGCGCTCGGCGAGGGCTACTCCAACGGGCTGGAGGGCCTGGCCACCGACCACGGCATCTCGGTGGACGAGAACGCCCCGGCGCCGGACCCCGACCGCACGGCCGCGATGAGCCCGCCGACGCCGCTGCCGGGCCCGGCCGCAGCCCCGCCCACGCAGGCGCCGCCGGCGGTGCAGCCGGCGTACGGCTATCCGCAGCCGGTGTCCCCGCTGCCGGTGCCGGCCCCGGGCGGCGACCCGTCGTTCCGGCTGCCGGTGCAGGGCCCGCAGTTCATCCGCCGCTGAGCCGACGCCGGGCAGGAGCCGGGCGCGGGCCGCAGCCGCGCCCGGGCCGCAGCCGGGCGCCAGGCGCCCCGCTCCGGCCCGGCGCCCCGCTCAGGCCTTGGTCTTGTACCCGCGCCCCCACTGCAGGCCCCAGCCGTACAGCCGGTCCAGCTCGGCCTGGAAGCCGTAGACGAACTTCACCTCGCGCCGCACCACCAGCTCGCCCTTCACGTTCTCCAGCAGCAGCACGGCGCAGCTGCGCGCCTGCGGGTGCCGCTCGTCCAGCGCGATCTCGATCCGCGGGCCGTTGCTCGGGTAGAGCGTGACCAGGGCGTGGGTGCGGTCGAAGGCGGGGGTCTGGTCGTAGATGTAGACGAAGACCAGCAGCCGCTTGATCTCCTCGGCATGGTCGAGGTTGACGTAGAGGGTCTCCCCCGAGGGCGACCCGAAGCGGTCGTCGCCGCTGAGCTTGACGTACGGCGGGTCGTTGAGGTCGCCGAGCAGGTTGCCCAGCGGCTGGACGACGCCGCGGCTGCCGTCCGTCAGCTCGTACAGGCAGCCCATGTCCAGGTCGACGTTGACCATGCCCTGGGTGTGCGCCTGGACCATGTCCGGCTTGAACAGCTTGAGCGGGTGGCGCAGCAGGCCCCCGCTGCGGTCCGGGCCGCCGATGTCGGAGGTGCGCATCCGCCACGACAGGTTGACCCGGAGGTTGCCGGTGACGGCGCCCTGCTTGGAGAGCGACACCGTCGGGTGCCGCTTGGTCAGCTCGATCGCGTTGGACGAGGCGCTGCCCGACTGGAACTGCGCCGCCCGGGCTCCCCTGAGCCCGTCGAAGAACCCCATGTCCCTTTCCCCCACCCACCTGACGACGGCCCGTGCGGCCGTCGTGGAACGCCGACAGGGGCGGCCGGAGGGCCGCCCCTGTCAATCGTTCCGCACGTGCGGCCGGCTCATGCCTCGGAGCCGGCCTCCTCCAGTGCCAGCCGCTTGTTGCGGCGCACCGAGGACCAGAACGACCAGGCGATGAGGATCACGCCGACCAGGCCGGTGACGACCTCGTTGATCTCGTACTGGATGGTGACCAGCAGGATCACGGCGAGGGCGCCGATGGCGTAGTGGGCGCCGTGCTCCAGGTAGACGTAGTCGTCCAGGGTGCCCTGGCGGACCAGGTAGACCGTCAGCGAACGGACGTACATGGCGCCGATGCCGAGGCCGAGGGCCATCAGGACGATGTCGTTGGTGATGGCGAAGGCGCCGATGACACCGTCGAAGGAGAAGGACGCGTCGAGGACCTCCAGGTAGAGGAACATGAAGAACGCGGCCTTGCCGGCGAGGACGACGGCCGAGACGGGCTTGCCGCTGCGCTTGGCCTCCTCCTCGGCCTCGTGCTCGGCCTCCTCCTCTTCCTCCAGCTTGTTCTCGAAGTAGCCGGAGAGGCCGCCGACGACCAGGTACGTGATCAGACCGGCGAGGCCGGAGACCAGGACCGTCTGCGCCTTGTCTACGTGCATGCCGCCGTGCTGGTGGGCCTGGGTGGCGAAGGTCATCGCCGAGATCAGCAGGACGATCATCGCGATGCAGACCGACAGCATGTCGATCTTGCCCAGCTTGGCCAGCGGGCGTTCCAGCCAGGCGAGCCACTTGATGTCCCGGTCCTCGAAGATGAAGTCAAGGAAGATCATCAGCAGGAACATTCCGCCGAACGCGGCGATCGCCGGGTGGGCGTCCGTGACCAGCTGCTGGTACATCTCCTTGTCGTTCATCGCCAGGTCGACGGCCTCGATGGGCCCGATCTTGGCGCTGATCGCGACGATCACGACGGGGAAGACCAGTCGCATGCCGAAGACGGCGATCAGGACACCGACGGTGAGGAAGATCTTCTGCCAGAAGGCATTCATCTTCTTCAGGATCCCGGCGTTGACCACCGCATTGTCGAAGGACAGCGAAATCTCCAGGACGGACAGGATCGCCACGATCCCGAAGGCGGTTGCCCCTCCGTAGAACCACGCTGCGACCAGGCCGAGCGCAGTGACTGCGAACGACCAGCCGAAGGTTTTCAGTACCACTGGCACCTCATCGGTCTCCCCCGCGCCCTGCGCGGCTTTACGAAACGTTGACCCCGAAGTCTAGAGCGATGCCCCTCAGGCCCGACGCGTACCCCTGACCGACCGCCCGGAACTTCCATTCGCCCCCGTAGCGGTAGACCTCGCCGAAGATCATCGCGGTCTCGCTGGAGGCGTCCTCGGAGAGGTCGTAGCGGGCCAGCTCCTGGCCGTCGTCCTGGTTCACCACGCGGATGAAGGCATTGCTGACCTGCCCGAAGCTCTGCCGGCGGACGTCCGCCTCGTGGATCGAGACCGGGAAGACGATCTTGTCGACCTGGGCCGGGACCTTGGTGAGGTCGATGAGGATCGACTCGTCGTCGCCCTCACCCTCGCCGGTGAGGTTGTCGCCGGTGTGTTCGACGGCGCCCTCGGGGCTTTGGAGGTTGTTGTAGAAGACGAAGTAGTCGTCCCCGAGCACCCGGCCGCCGCTGCACATCAGCGCGCTGGCGTCGAGGTCGAAGTCGGCCCCCGTGGTGGAACGCGCGTCCCATCCGAGACCGACCAGGACCCTGGTGAGGTTCGGTGCGGCCTTGGAGAGCGAGACGTTGCCCCCCTTGGCGAGTGTGACGCCCATGTGTGTCCTCCCCGTACGACGTGGCGTGGGCTCAAAGCATGGCAAGCGCGTCCGGCGCCGTACACACGCGGG
Organism: Streptomyces sp. WAC06614; assembly: GCF_003949795.1. Lineage (GTDB taxonomy): Bacteria > Actinomycetota > Actinomycetes > Streptomycetales > Streptomycetaceae > Streptomyces. The sequence continues at coordinate 24,620 of NZ_RPRY01000038.1, read as the reverse complement.
TGCACGGCGCCGGACGGGTGAACGGCTCTCGGGCTCAGACGTTGACGCCGAAGTCCTGGGCGATGCCCCGCAGGCCCGAGGCGTAGCCCTGGCCGATGGCGCGGAACTTCCACTCGGCGCCGTTGCGGTAGAGCTCGCCGAAGACCATGGCGGTCTCGGTCGAGGCGTCCTCGGAGAGGTCGTAGCGGGCCAGCTCGGTGTTGTCGGCCTGGTTCACCACGCGGATGTAGGCGTTGCGGACCTGGCCGAAGCTCTGCTGACGGGCCTCGGCCTCGTAGATGGAGACCGGGAAGACGATCTTGGCTACGTCGGCCGGGACACCGGCCAGGTTCACCTTGATCTGCTCGTCGTCGCCCTCGCCCTCACCGGTGAGGTTGTCACCGGTGTGCTCGACGGAGCCGTCGGGGCTGCGCAGGTTGTTGAAGAAGACGAAGTTGCCGTCGCTGCCGACCTTGCCCTGGTCGTTCGTGAGCAGGGCACTGGCGTCGAGGTCGAAGTCGACCCCGGTGGTGGTGCGAGCGTCCCAGCCCAGACCGACGATGACCGCCGTCAGGTTGGGGGCGGCCTTGGTCAGCGAGACGTTTCCGCCCTTGCTGAGGCTGACTCCCACAGGTCCTCCATTGGTGTTCTCGGGTGGGGCCGGGCCCCGTCGTGCTTTTCACCAGGCACAACGCGTGGCTCCGAAGACGGGTTCCCGCCCCTTCACGTGGCTATGCACTGTGCCCGATCGGGCACGTGTGCGGCCCGGGTGCGCTCGGGTGCGCCCGGGCCGCGGGGTACGTCAGAGGCTGTCGAGGGCCTTGACGTACTCGTTCAGGTCGCGGGCGTCGGGCAGGCCGTTGACGACCGTCCAGCGCACGACGCCGTCCTTGTCGATGATGAACGTGCCGCGCACCGCGCAGCCCTTCTCCTCGTCGAAGACCCCGTAGGCGCGGGAGGTCTCGCCGTGCGGCCAGAAGTCCGACAGCAGCGGGTACTCCAGGCCCTCCTGCTCGGCGAAGACGCGCAGGGTGGGGACGGAGTCGTTGGAGACGGCCAGCAGCTGGACGTCCGCGTTCTGGAACCGGGGGAGCTGGTCGCGCAGCTCGCACAGCTCGCCCGTGCACACGCCGGTGAAGGCGAACGGGTAGAAGAGCAGGACGACGTTCTTCTCCCCGCGGAAGTCGGAGAGCCGCACGGTCCGGCCGTGGTTGTCCTTGAGCTCGAAGTCCGGGGCCTTGTGGCCGACCTCGATCGCCATCTCTCGCATCCCTCTCATTGGGCCGTTCGGGTGGGGCCCAGCCTAGGGCCTGCGGGCCCGGACATGCAGAAACCCCGCCGACCGGAGGTCGACGGGGTCCGCGAAGTCCGTCCGGCCGGCGCGCGGGGGCGCGGGGCGGCCGGGGCGCGTGGCTCAGCGCTTGGACTTGGCTGCCTTGGGGGTCTTCAGACGCTGGGCCGACCACTCCTTGCCCACGCTGAAGCTCTTGCCGAGCGCCAGGCCCGCCTGCTTGGCGGCGTCACTGATGTCGCTGGCCTCGACGAAGCCCTCCCGGCCCGTCTTCGGGGTCAGCAGCAGGATCAGTGCTTCGTCGTCGACGAGTTCGGTGGCATCGACCAGCGTGTCCGTCAGGTCGCCGTCCTCGTCGCGGAACCACAGCAGCACCGCGTCGGCCACGTCGTCGTAATCCTCGTCGACGAGATCATTGCCGATGAATCCCTCGATCTCGTCGCGGAACTCCATATCGACGTCTTCGTCGTAGCCGATCTCCTGGACCACCTGGTCGGACTGGAAACCCAGCCGGGCGGCCAGGCTGCTCTCCGCGTGGTCCGCGGTCGCGCTCACGGGGTGCCTCCTGCTCATGTTCGGTGATGTCTTCGGCTGCGCGCGGACGCGCAGCATTGGGCGTAGTCCACACGGGACCGGCGGATCGCGCAAGTACCCGACGGCCGAGACCGTCGAAACGGTGACGATTGCGGCCGTCTCGCCGCAACTCCCACCACGCACGACCCACGCCTCCCGTGATCCATGCCACACCATTCCAGGATATTCGGCAGCCCGTAGCGGCTTTCCTACTCCCCTCGGGGGACGGGGGACCCCCGGAACACCCGGGGAGGGATGGGCGTAAGGTTGCGATCTGTCCGAACCATCCGCTTCTGCACACCAGGGTGGCCGGAAGTTCTCCCGGGTTACCCACTGGTAAAGATGAAGATTCCGTGCCCGAGGTAGACGATGGGAGCCGGTGTGATCCATGGCACGACTCCCCCCGACAGCGAAGGAACAGCGTGGCTTCCGCATCCGATCGCAACCCGATCATCATTGGCGGCCTTCCCAGCCAGGTCCCGGACTTCGATCCCGAGGAGACCAGGGAATGGCTCGACTCCCTTGACGCCGCCGTCGACGAGCGGGGCCGCGAGCGGGCCCGTTATCTGATGTTGCGCCTGATCGAGCGGGCCCGCGAGCGGCGCGTGGCCGTGCCCGAGATGCGCAGCACGGACTACGTCAACACGATCGCCACCAAGGACGAGCCGTACTTCCCGGGCAACGAGGAGATCGAACGCAAGATCCTCAACGCCACCCGCTGGAACGCGGCCGTCATGGTCTCCCGGGCCCAGCGCCCGGGCATCGGTGTCGGCGGCCACATCGCGACCTTCGCCTCCTCCGCCTCCCTCTACGACGTGGGCTTCAACCACTTCTTCCGGGGCAAGGACGAGGGCGACGGCGGCGACCAGATCTTCTTCCAGGGCCACGCCTCGCCGGGCGTCTACGCCCGCGCCTACCTGCTGGACCGGCTCTCCGAGCAGCAGCTCGACGCCTTCCGCCAGGAGAAGTCCAAGGCCCCGTACGGCCTGTCCAGCTACCCGCACCCGCGGCTGATGCCGGACTTCTGGGAGTTCCCCACCGTCTCGATGGGCCTCGGCCCGATCGGTGCGATCTACCAGGCCCGGATGAACCGCTACATGGAGGCGCGCGGCATCGCGGACACCTCCAAGTCACACGTGTGGGCGTACCTCGGTGACGGCGAGATGGACGAGCCGGAGTCGCTCGGCCAGCTCTCGCTGGCCGCCCGGGAGGGCCTGGACAACCTGACCTTCGTGGTCAACTGCAACCTCCAGCGCCTCGACGGCCCGGTGCGGGGCAACGGCAAGATCGTCCAGGAGCTGGAGTCGATCTTCCGCGGGGCCGGCTGGAACGTCATCAAGCTGGTCTGGGACCGCTCCTGGGACCCGCTGCTGGCCCAGGACCGCGACGGTGTCCTGGTCAACAAGATGAACTCCACCCCGGACGGGCAGTTCCAGACGTACGCCACCGAGACCGGCGCGTACATCCGCGAGCACTTCTTCGGCGACGACCACCGGCTGCGCGCCATGGTCGCGGGCATGACCGACGACCAGATCCTGCACCTGGGCCGCGGCGGCCACGACCACAAGAAGATCTACGCGGCCTACGCGGCGGCCCGCGCCCACAAGGGCCAGCCGACGGTGATCCTGGCCAAGACGATCAAGGGCTGGACCCTGGGCCCGAACTTCGAGGGACGCAACGCCACCCACCAGATGAAGAAGCTGACGGTCGACGACCTCAAGGGCTTCCGCGACCGCCTGCACCTGCCGATCACGGACGCGCAGCTGGAGAACGGCGCCCCGCCGTACTACCACCCGGGCCGCGACTCCGAGGAGATCCAGTACATGCACGACCGGCGCCGGGCGCTGGGCGGCTACGTACCGACCCGGGTGGTGCGGGCCAAGCCGCTGGCCCTGCCGGACGACAAGACGTACGCGGCGGTCAAGAAGGGCTCCGGGCAGCAGTCGATCGCCACGACGATGGCCTTCGTCCGGCTGCTGAAGGACCTGATGCGGGACAAGGAGATCGGCAAGCGGTTCGTGCTGATCGCCCCGGACGAGTACCGCACCTTCGGCATGGACTCGTTCTTCCCGAGCGCCAAGATCTACAACCCGCTGGGGCAGCAGTACGAGGCGGTCGACCGCGAGCTGCTGCTGGCGTACAAGGAGTCGCCGACCGGGCAGATGCTGCACGACGGCATCTCGGAGGCGGGCTGCACGGCCTCGCTGATCGCCGCGGGTTCGGCGTACGCCACGCACGGCGAGCCGCTGATCCCGGTCTACGTCTTCTACTCGATGTTCGGTTTCCAGCGCACCGGTGACCAGTTCTGGCAGATGGCCGACCAGCTGGCGCGCGGTTTCGTCCTCGGCGCGACCGCCGGCCGGACCACCCTCACGGGTGAGGGCCTGCAGCACGCCGACGGCCACTCCCAGCTGCTGGCGTCGACCAACCCGGGCTGCGTGGCGTACGACCCGGCCTACGGGTACGAGATCGCGCACATCGTCCAGGACGGTCTGCGGCGGATGTACGGTCCGGACGCCGAGGACGTCTTCTACTACCTGACGGTCTACAACGAGCCGATCCAGCACCCGGCGGAGCCGGCCGACGTGGACGTCGAGGGCATCGTCAAGGGCATCCACCGGGTCTCGGCCGGCACCGCCGGCACGGTCCCGGCGCAGATCATGGCCTCGGGCGTGGCCGTGCCGTGGGCGCTGGAGGCGCAGCGGATCCTGGCCGAGGACTGGGGCGTGCGGGCCGACGTGTGGTCGGCGACCTCGTGGAACGAGCTGCGCCGCGAGGCCGTCGAGGTCGACCGGCACAACCTGCTCCACCCGGAGGAGGAGCAGCGCGTCCCGTACGTGACCCGGAAGCTGTCGGGGGCCCAGGGGCCGTTCGTGGCGGTCTCGGACTGGATGCGCTCGGTGCCGGACCAGATCTCCCGCTGGGTGCCCGGCGCGTACACCTCGCTGGGCGCGGACGGCTTCGGCTTCGCGGACACCCGCGGGGCGGCCCGGCGCTACTTCCACATCGACGCCCAGTCGGTGGTGCTGGCGGTGCTCACCGAGCTGGCGAAGGCCGGCCAGGTGGACCGGTCGGTGCTGAAGCAGGCCGTGGACCGCTACCAGTTGCTGGACGTGGCGGCGGCCGACCCGGGCGCCGCGGGCGGCGACGCGTAGCGGCGGGCCGGACCGCGGGCCACGCGCCGCGGGCGCGGGGGGCTGACCCCCGTGCCCCGGCGCGTGCCGCCGGTGCAGCGGGTTCCGGCGCGGCCGGGGCCCGCTGCCGTGCGTACGGGTCCTTAACATGCCCGGCATGAAGGAACAGCCCGCACAGGTCCGCTGGGAGCGCCGCACCCAGACCCCGTTGCTCGGCTTCGCGCTGCTCTTCGCCGTCGCGTACGCCGTGCCGATCGTCGTGCCCGACGCGAGCGACGCGGTGCACCGGGCCTGTACGCACGTGGAGTGGGTGGTGTGGGGCGCGTTCGCCCTGGACTACGTGGTGCGGCTGGCGCTGGCCGGCGACCGGCGGCACTTCGTGCGCACGCACTGGCTGGACCTGGCGGCGGTGGTGCTGCCGCTGGTGCAGCCGCTGCGGCTGCTGCGGCTGGTGGCCACGCTGATGCTGGTGGGCCGGCGGGCCCGGATGGCGCCGCAGATCCGGCTGACCACGTACGTGGCGGGGGCCGTGGTGGGGCTGCTGATGTTCGGCTCGCTGGCGGTGCTGAGCGTGGAGCGGGACGCGCCGGACGGCAACATCAAGAACCTGGGCGACGCGGTGTGGTGGAGCTTCACCACGATGACCACGGTCGGTTACGGCGACCACTCCCCCACCACGGGCCTGGGCCGGGTGCTGGCGGTCGGGCTGATGCTGTCGGGGATCGCCCTGCTCGGTGTGGTGACCGCGAACATCGCGGCCTGGTTCATCTCCCGCTTCGAGCGCGACGACCAGGTGGAGCGGCTCCAGCTCGCCGCGCTGCAGGAACTCCAGGCGGAGGTACGGGCGCTGCGCGCCGAGGTGGCCCGGCTCGGCGGTGGCACCGCCGGCATGGACGAGGGCGCCGCGCCGGAGGTCTCCCGGCTGCCGTGAGCGGAGGTGTGGACCCCGGGCCGGTGCTTAGATGGGCGGGGGTGTTCCTTGAAGGAGGGCCCATGACGCAGCCTGCCGCGGCGGAGACCGGCGGTCCCGCACCGGTTCCGGCCGGCTCCCCGGAGCCGGATCCCGACGGGACGACCACCCGAACGGACGAGAGCCATGCGGTCCCCATGGCCGTCGGCATGGTGATGGCCCTGACCGGCGCCTCGGCCCGTACCGCCCGGGCGATCGTGAGCGCCACGGCGGCCACGGCCGGCCTGAGCGTGCCGGAGGTGGCGCACACGCTGGTCACCCGGGGTCTGCCGGTGACCGGACGCGTGGGCCGGGCCCTGCGCCAGTCGGTCCGGCTGGCCCGGAGCACGCCCGGCGGGGCCCCGGTGCCCGTACTGCGGCTGGCGCCCGACCGCGGGTACACGGCCAAGGTGCTCGACCGGTTCCTCGCCTGCCATGCCGTCGCCGCGACGACGCCGTCGGACGAGGAGGCCCAGCGGGCACTGGACGACGCGGCGTACACGCTGTGCGTCCTGATGGCCCGCCGGACCCCCAAGGAGGCGGTCCGGGCGGCCCGCCGCTACCTGGCGGCGACCCAGGCGCCGGACCCTGGCCCGGGCCGGGACCCGGGCCGGGCCGCGGAACCGGCCTCGGCCCCGGCCCCGGCCCCGGCCCCGGTCAGTGCTCCCAGACCTTGAAGGCGCGGACCTGGTAGGGCGACTGGGGCAGCCACACCCCGTCGCCGGGGTAGGTCTGGAACTCCCCCGTCTCGGCGCACTCCGCCGACTGGTACGTGGTCACCGGCCGTCCCGTCCGGTTGGCCAGGGCCTGGGCGCTGGTGCCGGGCGGGAGCGGGGTGCAGGAGTTCACGTCGAGGGTGCTGAGTTCATGGACCTGCCGGGCGCCCTTGAACTCGGGTTTCGCCCACAGGCACAGCTGTCCCGAGGCGCAGGTCCCCAGGGGCACGGGCGCGGCGTGCGCCTGCGGGGCGCTGGGCAGCAGGGCGGCCCCGGCGAGCGCGGCGGCGGCGAGGAAGGCGTGGGTGCGACGCATGGCGATCAGCTCCGTCGAATCGTTCGGATCGGTGTACGAACCCACGCTGACCTGCGTCGTTCGGCGGGCGGAAGGGCCCTCGGGGCGGATCACCCGGATAGGTGACAGCCCCGCCGGACCGGGTCCGGCGGGGCTGTCGTACGTACGGAATTGACGGCTCCGCGGCGGCGCGCGGGGGCCTTCTAGAGGTGGCCCGCCGCCGCTCCGTCGACGGCGTGCTCGCCGCGCCGGGTGAAGGCCGCGACGACGGCGGCGAGCACCGCGACGACCCCGGCCACGGTGAAGGCCGTGCTCATGCCGGAGACGAAGGTCTCGTGGGCGACGTCGGTGATGACGCCGGCGATCTGCGGCGGGGTGCCCGGGGGGACCGGGGCCACGCCGACCGTGACGGCGGTGCCGGCCAGGTCGAGCTGCTCGGGGGTCAGCGGCGGGAGCTGCGCGGCCGCCCACTTGTCCCCGAACGTGTCACGGACGGTGCCGGCCATCACGGCGCCGAGGACGGCGGTGCCGAGGCTGCCGCCGACCTGCATGGCGGCCTGCTGGAGGCCGCCGGCCACGCCGGAGAGCTCCAGCGGGGCGTTGCCCACGATGACCTCGGTGGCGCCGACCATCACGGGGGCGAGGCCGAGGCCGAGCAGGGCGAACCACAGGGACATGGTCAGGGTGCCGGTGCCCGGGGTCAGCCGGGACATCCCGAAGCAGGCGACGGCGGTGGCCACCATGCCGAGCACCAGGGGGACCCGCGGGCCGACCTTGGTGATGGCGGCGCCGGCGAGCGGCGAGCCGACGATCATCATGCCGGTCAGGGGCAGCAGGTGCAGGCCGCTGTCGACGGGGCTCATCCCGTGCACGTTCTGCAGGTAGAAGGTGACGAAGAACAGGCCGCCCATGAACGCGAAGGCCATCAGCACCATCAGCACGGTGCCCGCGGACAGCGGGACCGAGCGGAACATGCCCAGCGGGACGAGGGGTTCGGCGACCCGGGTCTCCCAGAGCGCGAAGAGGACGAAGCAGATCGCGGAGGCGCCGAGGAACAGCAGTGTCTTCGGGTCGCCCCAGCCCCACTCCGCCGCCTTGATCAGTGCCCAGACCAGGGAGAACATCGCGGCCGACAGCAGCACGACGCCGGGCAGGTCGAAGGAGCGCGGGGCCTTCTCGGCGCGGTGGTCGAGCAGGATGACCAGGCCGAAGGCGAGCGCGACCACGCCGACGGGGATGTTGATGAAGAACACCGACTGCCAGTTGACGTGCTCGACGAGCAGGCCGCCGACGATCGGGCCGGCCGCGGTGGACGCGCCGATGACCATGCCCCAGATGCCGATGGCCATGTTGAGCTTCTCGGCGGGGAAGGTGGCCCGCAGCAGACCGAGCGCGGCCGGCATCAGCAGGGCGCCGAAGACGCCCTGGGCGACCCGGAAGCCGATCACCAGCTCGACGCTGGAGGACAGGCCGATCGCGGCGGAGGACGCGGCGAAGCCGGCGATGCCGATCAGGAAGGTCTGACGGTGGCCGAAGCGGTCGCCGAGCTTTCCGGCGGTGATCAGCGAGACGGCGAGCGCCAGCAGGTAGCCGTTGGTGATCCACTGGACCTCGGCAAGGGTGGCGTTCAGGTCGGCGGTGATCGCGGGGTTCGCGACCGCGACGATGGTGCCGTCCAGGGTGACCATCATGACGCCGATCGCGACGGCGAAGAGCGTCAACCAAGGGTGACCGCGCAGCCCGGAGCGGGCCGGGCCCGCGTCCGGTCCCTTGACGGGCGTCCGGTCGTCGACGGTGATCTGACTAGTCATGCGGACAGGCTAATGACAGCCGCTGACACTTCACAAACGGGTTAACGAGACAGTAACTGTCAGCTCCGTCACAGGTACCCTGACCGGGCCACAGAGAGGATTCCGCCGTGCTCACCACCCAGCAGTCCGCGCCGTCGGCACCGGACGGACTGCGCGAACGCAAGAAGCGGCGCACCCGCGACGCGCTGCTGCGCGCCGCCCTGCTGCTGTTCGTCTCCCAGGGGTACGAGGAGACGACCGTCGACGAGATCACCGAGGCCGTCGAGGTCTCCCAGCGCACCTTCTTCCGCTACTTCGCGAACAAGGAAGAGGTCGCCTTCGCCGTCCAGACCCTCGTCGAGGAGCACTTCGTCGACGCCCTGCGGGCCCGCCCCGCGTCCGAGGGGCCGCTGTCGGCCATGCGCAACGCGGTGCTCGACTCCTGGGACACCGTCGGCGAGGCCATCTCCGCGGTGGTGCCCGTCGACCTCTACATGCGCACGTACCAGCTCATCGAGTCCACGCCGGCCCTGCTGGCGGTGCACCTGCGCCGGTCGACCGAACTGGAGGAGCAGGTCGCCCGACTGATCGCCGAGCGCGAGGGGCTGGACGTGGAGGACGACCCGCGACCCCGGGTGGCCGTCGCCGCCTTCTGCGGTGTGATGCGGGTCACCGGACGACTGTGGGGCCGGGGCGAGGACACCAGCATCGAGGCCATCCGCCGCCTCACCGAGCGGTACCTGGACCAGATCACCGGGGCGCTGGCCGCCGACTGGCGTTGAACGTCACGTCCTTGGGGCGGTGACGCCGGTCACCCCGGCCCCTGCGGCCGTGGGACGTCTCCTACCCTGGTGTCCAGTGAACGTGCCCGGCCCCGCCCGGACGGTCGCCCGGTTCTTCGCCGGTCTGGACGGGGCCCAGCGGGCCCGGCTCGCCGACGGCTACCCGCTGGTGGTGGGCAACCTCGACGGCGTCCCCGTACAGACCCGTTACCGGGCCAACCGGCACGCCCTGGAGCAGGCCCGACGCGGGGAGGAGGCCGACTCCCGTGACTACCGGCTGGCGCCGGCCGCCCGCACCGAGGCCGGCCGGCGGGCCCACCGCCTGGAGTCGCTGGCCGCGCCCGAGCGGCAGATCCTGGTCTTCGACCCGACCGGCGGCGGCCGCGTCGCCGAGGTCCTCGGCGACCTCGACCGGGCCCGGCGGGTCTCGGTGATCGTCCCCGGGGTCGACACCGACCTGCTCACCTTCGAGCGCACCCAACGGCACTTCAGCGCCCCCGTCGGCATGGCCGAGTCCCTCTACGACGCCGAGCGCACGGCGGCTCCGGGCACCCCGACCGCGGTGATCGCCTGGGCCGGCTACACCACGCCGACCGGGGTCGGGGTCGACGCGGCCACCGGCCGGCTGGCCGCGGAGGGCGCCGTACGGCTGGAGTCGATGACGAACGCGCTGCCCGGGAACGCGACGGTGGCCCTGTTCTGCCACAGCTACGGCTCGGTGGTCTGCGGGGTCGCGGCCCGCTCGCTGCCCGGCCGGGTGACCGACGTGGTGGTGGCCGGGAGCCCCGGCATGCGGGCCCCGAACGTGGCCGGCCTGGCCACCCGGGCCCGGGTGTGGGCGACCCGCGCGGAGGGCGACTGGATCGCCGACGTCCCGCACCTGGAGCTCGGCGGACTCGGCCACGGCGCGGACCCCATGTCCCCCGACTTCGGCGCACGCCGGCTCGCCTCGGACGGCGCCCACAACCACACCGGTTATTTCGAGCCAGGGACCGCCTCCGTGGACAACTTCGCCAAAATCGGAACTGACTTGCTCAGTTCTGTGGCGTGCGCGGGCGGGGACGACGCGTGCAAAGGGCCCGTACGATAGCCCGCATGGGTGACGTACTGGCCGGAAATCATGCCGTCTGGGAGATCGACTCGGACTCGGTGCTCATCCGCTTCGAACGGGGGATCCGCACGCCGAGGCTCTGGTCCGCGCTGGGCCGGCGCCATGTTCCCGTCGAGGCGTTGGCCGAGGTGACCGTGACCGCCGGGAAGCGCGACACGCTCGTGCTGCGTGCCGTGCCCCGGCCCGGCGCGGACCCGCTGACGGAGGTCGCGGCGGGACAACTGAAGGAGGCCCTGGACCCGTACCGGCTCGTACTGCCGGCCGAGCGGGCGCCCCGGGCCCGGGAACTGGCCGAGGAACTGGCCGCGGCCGTGCGGGCGACCGGAGTCTCCACCGAACCGGCGGAACGTTTTCTCGTCGAGGTGCCCGAGCCTCCGCTCCAGCTCAAGGCGCACGACGCCCGCGCGGTGTTCGACGGGCACACCGTGAGCCTGCGCTGGTCGCGGACGGGTGCGTCCAGCACCAAGTGGAAGGCGGGCGACCGCCATTACCCGCTCTCCGAGCTGTGCGGTGTCACCTGGCGCTCCCCCGAGGCACCCGGCGGCCACCTGCGGCTGCTGCTGCGCGACGCCCAGGACGGGGTGGCGCCGCCGCCGGACCAGGATCCGGCGGCGGTGCTGTTCGCCCTGGGCCACGGCGCGGTGCACGAGTCGCTGCCGTTCGCGGCGGCCGTGCTGGCGGCCCTGCGCACCCGGACCCCGGTGGCCTCGGTGCCCGGGACCAGCGACGACCGCATGCGCCACCTGGGCGAACTGCACGGCGCGGGCCTGCTGACCGACGCCGAGTACGCCGCCCTGCGCGACCGCTTCGCCACGGAGGCCTGAGCCGGCGGGCCGGACCGCGGGCCCGCGACCTCCGGCTCCGGGGCTCCGGAGCCCGCGGCCCCCGCAACCCCGCTCAGGCCTCGCGCTCCACCGCGGTGAAGGTCATGTCCGGGTAGCGGTCCCCGGCGACCCGGTCCGCGATCGGCTCCAGCAGCGCCAGCTCCGCGTCGGTCAGGGTGATCCCGGCCGCCGCCACGTTCTCCGCGAGCCGGTGGGGCTTGCGGGTGCCCGGGATCGGCACCACGGTCAGGCCGTGCACGGCGGACCGCTGGTGCACCCAGGCCAGCGCGATCTGCGCCGGCGTGGCCCCGCGGGCCGCGGCGATCTCCCGGACCGGGGCCAGCAGGGCGGCGTTCGTCCGGGCGTTGTCCCCGCTGAACCGCGGCTGGTGGCGCCGGTAGTCGCCCTCCGTCAGGTCCGTCCCGGCGTCCGCGAAGGCTCCGGTCAGGAAGCCCCGGCCGAGCGGGGAGTACGGCACGAACGCCACGCCCAGCTCGGCCGCGGCGCCGACCGCGCTGCGCTCGACGTCCCGGCTGAACAGCGACCACTCCGACTGCAGCGCGGCGATCGGGTGGACCGCGTACGCCTCGCGCAGCTCGGCCCCGGTCACCTCGCTCAGTCCCAGGTGGCGCACCTTGCCCTCGGCCACCAGTTCGGCCATCGCGCCGACCGACTCGGCCAGCGGCACCGCCGGGTCGCGCCGGTGCATGTAGTAGAGGTCGATCACGTCGACGCCCAGGCGCCGCAGGCTGTCCTCGACGGCCCGGCGCACGTACGCGCGGTCGTTGCGCACGCCCCGGTACGCCGGGTCCTCGGCGCGCTCGATGCCGAACTTCGTCGCCAGGGTGATCCCGTCGCGGTGCGCGGCCACGAAGGGGGCGAGGAACTCCTCGTTGCGGCCGCGTCCGTAGACGTCGGCGGTGTCGATGAGGGTGACCCCCGCGGCGACCGCCGCCTCCAGGGTCTCCCGGGCCGCCGCCTCGTCGGTGTCGCCGTAGAACTCGCTCATGCCCATGCAGCCGAGTCCCTGGACGCCCACCAGCGGGCCGCCCTTGCCCAGTTCGGTCCGGGCGATCTTCGCTTGCTCGTTCATGTGCAGGGTGCCTTCCCGCCGTAGTGGCCGATCTTGTGGTCGAGTACGCCGAGCGCGTCCGTCAGCTCCGCGATCCGCGCGGCGACCTCGCGCCGCGTGCGCTCCAGCAGTTCCCGCCGCTCGGCAATGGTGTGTTCGCCCTCCCGGACCAGTTCCGCGTAGCGGACCATGTCGGCCACCGACATCCCGGTGGCGCGCAACTTGCCCACGAACGCCAGCCAGTCGAGGTCCGCGTCGCTGAACCGCCGCTGTCCCGAGTGGGAGCGGTCCACGTGCGGCATCAGACCGATCCGCTCGTACCAGCGCAGGGTGTGCTGGGACAGGCCGGTGCGGGCTTCGACCTCGCTGATCGTGTACCGCGTCTGGGTCAGGCTCATGGCGTTCACGCTAGGACCCTTGAGTGCACTCCAAGCAAGTAGGCTCAGCCGCATGGAGAGCCTGCGCATCATCGAGAACTGGCCGGTGCCCACCGCCGCGGCGGCCGTGGTCCGGGCGGACGGGACCCTGGCCGGATCGCACGGACCGGTGGACCACCGCTTCCGGCTGGCCTCGGTCACCAAGCCGCTCACCGCCTACGCCGCGCTGGTCGCCTACGAGGAGGGCGCGGTCGAGCTGGACGAGCCGGCCGGCCCGGAGGGCTCCACCGTCCGCCACCTGCTCGCGCACACCTCCGGGCTCGCCTTCGACGAGCACCGGCAGATGGCCCCGGCCGGCGAGCGCCGGCTGTACTCGAACGCGGGCTTCGAGGTGCTCGGCGACCACATCGCCAAGGCCACCGGCATCCCGTTCGCCGAGTACCTGCGCCAGGCCCTCTTCGAGCCGCTGGCCATGACCTCCTCGGTGCTGGAGGGCTCCCCGGCCAAGGACGGCGTGTCCACCGTGGCCGACCTGGCGCGGTTCGCCGCCGAGCTCCAGGCCCCGCGCCTGCTCGACCCCCGTACGGTGGCCACGGCCACCTCGGTGGTCCACCCGGGCCTGAAGGGCGTCCTGCCCGGCTACGGCCACCAGTCGCCCAACGACTGGGGCCTGGGCTTCGAGATCCGCGACGGCAAGTCCCCGCACTGGACGGGCGCCGGGTCCTCCCCGCGGACCTTCGGCCACTTCGGGCAGTCCGGCACGTTCCTGTGGGTGGACCCGGACGCCCGCGCCGCGTGCGTGGCCCTGACCGACCGGGCCTTCGGCCCGTGGGCCGTCGAGGCCTGGCCGGCGTTCACCGACGCGGTCCTGGCCGAGCTCGCCTAGGGCCTGTCCTCCGCCTCCAGCTCCCACAGCAGCAGCTCACCGGGCGAGCCGGCCACGATCTCCAGGCCGCGCTCCCCGGTGATCCGCGCCGCGTCCCCGGGCCCGAGCTCGACCCCGTCCAGCCGCAGGTCGCCCCGTACGACGTGCAGGTACACCAGCGGCGCGGCCGGCACGGCCAGCCGCTCGCCCGCGCCGGGACGGCGTACGTGCAGCACCGCGCCGGCGGACGGCAGCGGGAAGGGGGTGCCGTCGGCGAGGTCGGGCAGCAGCTCGTAGCCGGGCTCCCCGCCGGCCGTGCGCGGGGCCAGCCACATCTGCACGAAGCGCAGCGGTTCGGTGCCGTCGTTGCGCTCGACGTGCCGGGCCCCCGACCCGGCACTGAAGTGCTGGAGGTCGCCGGGCCGCACCAGGGTGGTGCGGCCGGTGGTGTCCTTGTGGGTCAGTTCGCCCTCGGCCACCCAGGTCACGATCTCGGTGTGGCTGTGCGGGTGCTCCTCGAAGCCGGCCCCCGGCTCCAGGCGCTCCTCGTTGCAGGCCACGAGCGGCCCGAAGCGCAGGTTGTCCGGGTCGTAGAAGCTCCCGAAGGAGAAGGCGTGCCGGGTGCTGATCCCGGCGTTCTCGTCCCCGCCCGGGTACCGGTCGGAGCCACGGCGTACATCAATCATGGTGGCCACCGTAGACCCGGGGGTCGGCCGTCGCGTCCGGATAAGGCAGTCTTGTCCCGTGCCCGAACCCGAACGTGAGCTTCCCCCCGCGCATCCCGTGCATCCCGCCCATCCGCACGCGGCGACGCTGCGCCGCCTGGAGAAATCCTCCGGGCGGCTCGCGGCCAATGCCATCGCCCGGATGGACGAGATGCTGCCGTGGTACCGGGCGATGCCCCCGGAGAACCGGTCCTGGATCGGCCTGGTGGCCCAGGCCGGCATCGCCGCCTTCACCGAGTGGTTCCGGCACCCCGAGACCCCGCAGGCGATCTCCACCGACGTCTTCGGCACGGCTCCGCGCGAGCTGACGAGGGCGATCACGCTGCGCCAGACCGTGGAGATGGTCCGTACGACCATCGAGGTCATGGAGGCGGCCATCGAGGAGGTGGCGGCCCCCGGTGACGAGTCGATCCTGCGCGAGGCGCTGCTCGTCTACGCCCGCGAGATCGCCTTCGCCACCGCCCAGGTCTACGCCCAGGCGGCCGAGGCACGCGGCGCCTGGGACGCCCGGCTGGAGTCCCTGGTCGTCAACGCGGTGCTGTCCGGCGAGGCCGACGAGGGCGCCCTGTCACGGGCCGCGGCCCTCGGCTGGAACTCCCCCGAACACGTGTGCGTGGTGCTCGGCACCGCACCCGAGGGTGACAGCGAGCTGACGGTCGAGGCGATCCGGCGGGCCGCCCGGCACGCCAAGCTCCAGGTGCTCACGGGCGTGCTCGGCGACCGGCTGGTGGTCATCGCGGGCGGCAGCGACAACCCGCTCCAGGTCGCCAAGTCCCTGATCGGCCCGTTCGCGGCGGGCCCGGTGGTGGCCGGCCCGGTGGTCCCGGACCTGATGGCGGCGACCCGCTCGGCCCAGGCCGCGGCGGCCGGCCTGAAGGCCTGCTCGGCCTGGCAGGACGCGCCGCGGCCGGTCCTCGCGGACGATCTGCTGCCCGAGCGCGCGATCGCCTCCGACCCTTCGGCGCGCGAGCAGCTGGTGGAGGAGATCTACAGACCGCTGGAGGAAGCGGGCTCGGCGCTGCTGGAGACGCTGAGCGTCTACCTGGAGCAGGCGAGCAGCCTCGAAGGCGCAGCTCGGATGCTGTTCGTGCACCCCAATACGGTGCGGTACCGGCTGCGACGTGTGACCGACGTCACCGGATGGTCGCCGTCCGACGTCCGCTCGGCGTTCACCCTGCGGATCGCGCTGATTCTCGGGCGTCTGGCCGACGGCGATCAGCAGTCCTAGACTTTTGTCGGACATCAACAATTACCCCGACGGTTCTTCGTCCCTGTCCCCACGGGCGGCGTGGACCGAACACAAGAGAGAGTGTGAGGGTGCTCGTACTCGTCGCTCCCGGCCAAGGCGCTCAGACGCCCGGCTTCCTGACCCCCTGGCTCGACCTCCCCGGCGCTGCCGAACGCGTCGCCGCGTGGTCGGAGGCCATCGAGCTCGACCTTGCCCACTACGGCACGAAGGCCGACGCGGACGAGATCCGCGACACGGCCGTGGCCCAGCCGCTGCTGGTCGCGGCCGGCCTGCTGTCCGCCTCCGCGCTCGGCACCGGCTTCGGCGCGGTGTCCGGTCACAGCGTCGGTGAGATCACGGCGGCCGCGTACGCCGGCGTGCTCTCCGACGTGGACGCGCTCACGTTCGTCCGCACCCGCGGCCGGGCGATGGCCGAGGCCGCCGCGGTGATCCCGACCGGCATGTCCGCCGTGCTCGGCGGCGACCAGGACGTGGTGGTCGCGCACCTGGAGAAGCTGGGTCTGACCCCGGCCAACATCAACGGCGCGGGCCAGATCGTGGCCGCGGGCACCATGGAGCAGCTGGCGGTCCTCTCGGAGGACAAGCCGGAGGGTTCCATGAAGGTCGTCCCCCTCAAGGTCGCGGGGGCCTTCCACACGGAGCACATGGCACCGGCCGTCACCACGCTGGAGGCGGCGGCCCGTGCGCTGACCCCGGCCGACCCGTCGGTCGCGTACGTCTCGAACAAGGACGGCCAGGTCGTGGCCTCGGGCGCCGACGTCGTCGCCCGCCTGGTGGGCCAGGTGGCCAACCCGGTGCGCTGGGACCTGTGCATGGAGACCTTCGCGGAGCTCGGTGTCACCGGGATCGTCGAGCTGTGCCCCGGCGGCACGCTCACCGGTCTGGCCAAGCGGGCGCTCAAGGGCGTTCCGTCGGTGGCGCTGAAGACCCCGGAGGATCTCGACAAGGCCGCGGCGCTCCTCGCCGAGCACGCGGCCTGAACGAAGGAGCCCACACAGCATGTCGAAGATCAAGCCTGCCAAGGGCTCCCCGTACGCGCGCATCCTCGGTGTCGGCGGCTACCGCCCGACGCGTGTCGTGCCCAACGAGGTGATCCTGGAGACGATCGACTCGTCCGACGAGTGGATCCGTTCCCGTTCGGGCATCGCCACCCGCCACTGGGCCTCCCCGGAGGAGACCGTGGCCGCGATGTCGGTGGAGGCCTCGGGCAAGGCCCTGGCCGACGCCGGGATCTCCCCGGAGCAGATCGGTGCCGTGATCGTCTCGACGGTCTCGCACTTCAAGCAGACCCCGGCGGTGGCGACGGAGATCGCCGACAAGATCGGGGCGGGCAAGCCCGCCGCGTTCGACATCTCCGCGGGCTGCGCCGGGTTCGGCTACGGCCTGACCCTGGCCAAGGGTCTGGTGGTCGAGGGTTCCGCCGAGTACGTCCTGGTCATCGGGGTGGAGCGGCTGTCGGACCTGACCGACCTGGAGGACCGCGCGACGGCCTTCCTGTTCGGTGACGGTGCCGGTGCCGTGGTCGTCGGTCCCTCGGCGGAGCCCGCGATCGGCCCCACGGTGTGGGGCTCGGAGGGCGACAAGTCCGAGACGATCAAGCAGACCGTGCCGTGGGACCAGTACCTCGGCAAGGACGGCGGAGAGAAGTTCCCCGCCATCACGCAGGAGGGTCAGGCGGTCTTCCGCTGGGCCGTCTTCGAGATGGCGAAGGTGGCCCAGCAGGCGCTCGACGCCGCCGGGATCACCGCGGACGACCTGGACGTCTTCATCCCGCACCAGGCCAATATGCGGATCATCGACTCGATGGTGAAGACTCTGAAGCTGCCGGAGCACGTGACGGTCGCCCGTGACGTGGAGAACACCGGCAACACCTCGGCCGCCTCGATCCCGCTCGCTATGGAGCGGCTCCTGGCGACCGGAGCGGCGAAGAGCGGCGACACCGCGCTCGTCATCGGCTTCGGGGCGGGACTCGTCTACGCCGCGACGGTCGTTACCCTCCCCTAGGGCCCGGGATCACCTCCCGCCCCTGCACCACCCTGATCCACCACACAGCTACAGAAGGAGCGCGCACATGGCCGCCACCAAGGAAGAGATCATCGAGGGTCTCGCGGAGATCGTGAACGAGATCGCCGGTATCCCGGTCGAGGACGTCGAGGAGGGCAAGTCCTTCACCGACGACCTGGACGTCGACTCGCTGTCCATGGTCGAGGTCGTCGTCGCGGCCGAAGAGCGCTTCGACGTCAAGATCCCGGACGAGGACGTCAAGAACCTCAAGACGGTCGGCGACGCCGCGAAGTACATCCTCGACCACCAGGCCTGAGCCTGACGAGCGTTTGTCGCCACCCGGCGGTGGCGCCGTGAAACATTTCGCACCCTCTATTTGTGGAGAATGAATTCCTGTGAGCCCGACCAATCGCACCGTGGTCGTCACCGGTATCGGCGCAACCACTCCGCTGGGTGGCGACAGCGCTTCGACCTGGGAAGGTCTGCTCGCCGGTCGTTCCGGAGTGAAGCCCCTGGAGGGTGAGCGCTTCGCCGACCTGCCCGTCCGTATCGCCGCCCCGGCCGCCGTGGACCCCAGCGAGGTCCTGCCCCGGCCGCTGGCCCGCAAGCTCGACCGCTCGGCGCAGTTCGCGCTGATCGCGGCCCGTGAGGCATGGGCCGACGCCGGCTACACCGCTCCGGCCGGCGAGGACTCCTCCGTCTCCCCCGAGCGGCTGGGCACCGTGATCGCCTCCGGCATCGGCGGCGTCACCACCCTGCTCGACCAGTACGACGTGCTGAAGGAGAAGGGTGTGCGCCGGGTCTCCCCGCACACCGTCCCGATGCTGATGCCGAACGGCCCGTCGGCCAACGTCGGCCTGGAGGTCAACGCCCAGGCGGGCGTGCACACCCCGGTCAGCGCCTGCGCGTCCGGTGCCGAGGCCATCGGCTACGCCGTCGAGATGATCCGTTCCGGCCGGGCCGACGTGGTCGTCGCCGGTGGTACCGAGGCCGCGATCCACCCGCTGCCGATCGCCGCGTTCGCCAACATGATGGCGATGTCCAAGAACAACGAGGACCCCGAGCGGGCCTCGCGCCCGTACGACAAGGCCCGTGACGGCTTCGTCCTCGGCGAGGGCGCCGGTGTCGTGGTCCTGGAGTCCGCCGAGCACGCCGCCGCGCGCGGCGCCCGGGTCTACTGCGAGGTGCTGGGCCAGGGTCTGTCGGCCGACAGCCACCACATCGCGCAGCCCGAGCCGACCGGCCGCGGTGTGGCCGCGGCGGTGCAGAACCTGCTGGACAACACCGGTCTGAAGCCGGCCGAGGTCGTCCACGTCAACGCCCACGCGACCTCCACCCCGCAGGGTGACAGCGCGGAGATCAAGGCGCTGCGCAAGGTCCTCGGCGACGACCTGGACCACGTGGCCGTCTCCGCCACCAAGTCGATGACCGGCCACCTGCTGGGCGGCGCCGGCGGCATCGAGACCGTCGCGACCGTGCTGGCCCTCTACCACCGGACGGCCCCGCCGACCATCAACGTGGACGAGCTGGACGACGACATCGACGCCGACATCGTCGTCGGCGCGCCGCGCGCGCTGCCCGCCGAGGGCACCATCGCCGCGATCAACAACTCGTTCGGCTTCGGCGGTCACAACGTGACCCTGGCGTTCCGCAGCGTCTGACGCGCGAGACGCCGGCCCGCAGAGACGCCGAAGGCCCCCTCCCCGCACCGGCGGGGAGGGGGCCTTCGGCGTGTCAGACCACCTGGTGGAGCCAGCGGACCGGGGCGCCCTCCCCGGCGTAGCGGAAGGGTTCCAGCTCGTCGTCCCAGGGCTTGCCCAGCAGCCGGGCGAGCTCCGCCTCCAGGTCGGTCTCGCCCCGGGCGGCGCGGGCCAGGGCTGCCCGGAGCCGGTCCTCGGGCACCAGGATGTCGCCGTGCAGGCCGGTGACCGCGTGGAAGATCCCGAGGTCAGGGGTGGCGCTGTAGCGCTCGCCCTCGGCGGTGGCGCAGGGCTCGGCGGTGACCTCGAACCGCAGCAGGTGCCAGCCGCGCAGCGCGGAGGCCAGCTTGGAGGCGGTGCCGACCTCGGCCTGCCAGGAGAACTCGGCTCTCCAGGTGCCCGGGGAGGCGGGCTGCCTGATCCAGTCGAGGTTCACCCGCACCCCGAGCACCCCCGCGACCGCCCACTCCACATGCGGGCACAGCGCGCGCGGGGCGGAGTGCACGTACAGAACTCCACGTGTCGTCACCGGGACCTCCAGTGTGGGACGAGGTCGGGAATGAAACTCCTGAAAACGGACACTATGTGACGTGATGTAACGTACCGGAAAATATCTGACAATGCGCCACGGGGCCTGCGGCCGAAACGCCACGGGAAAAAGCTACCGTGCAACGACGGTCCTGGTGTGACGTACGGTCGCTCCGAGGCCCGTAAACACAGAGCATTCACTCAGCAGGACGCCCCCCGCGGACGGGGGGCGACGAGGGAGGAATCCAGCCGATGCACCACCCCACCGCGCCCCGACGCGCGCTGCGCGCCCTCGCGGGCGCGGGCGCCGCGGCAGTTGTGCTGGTCGCGGGGGTGACGGGCTGTTCGGGCGACGGCTCCGGGCCGGACGGGGAGCACGGCGCGCGGGTCGCCGGGCACCCGGCGCCGCGCTGGAACACCTCCCCGGGGTCCATCGCCGCTGTGGGTGACTCCATCACCCGTGGTTTCGATGCCTGTTCGGTCCTCGCGGACTGCCCCGAGGCCTCCTGGGCCACCGGTACGGACCCCGAGGTGCGCTCGCTGGCCAGCCGGCTGCTCGGCGAGACCCAGGCCGCGACGGAGAGCTGGAACTACGCGGTGACCGGCTCCCGGATGGCCGACCTGCCGGCCCAGCTCGCCGCGGCCGCGCAGCACCGGCCCGACCTGGTCACCGTCATGGTGGGCTCGAACGACGCCTGCCGGCCCACCGCTTCGGCGATGACGCCGGTGGCCGACTTCCGGGCCGGCTTCGAGCAGGGCCTGGCCGCGCTGCGCGCGGTCTCGCCGAAGACGCAGGTGTACGTCTCCAGCGTGCCGGACCTCCAGCGGCTGTGGCAGCAGGGCAAGGACAGCCCCGTCGGGCGGCAGATCTGGAAGCTGGGGATCTGTCAGTCCATGCTGGCGGAGCCCGATTCGGTGGGCCCCGCGGCCACCGCCCGGCGCGAGCAGGTACGGGCCCGGGTGGTGGCGTACAACGAGGTGCTGCGCGAGGTCTGCGCGAAGGACGCGCTGTGCCGCTACGACGGCGGCGCGGTGTTCCAGTTCCCGTTCACCCCGGAGCAGTTGAGCCGGTGGGACTGGTTCCACCCGGGCAAGAACGGCCAGGCCCGGCTGGCGGAGCTGGCGCACCGCCAGGTCACCTCGCCCGAGCCGCCCGCGTAGGCGTACGCCGCACGCACGGGCGCACGGACGTACGGACCGGGGGCGGCGGTCAGGTGCCGCCCCCGGTCCGGTTCATGGGTGTTTTTCGGCCACTCAGAGGTGCAGGGTCGCCGTCAGCCGCGTGTCGGCGCAGGAGCGGCCGGCCCGGACCTCGTAGGGGCCCGGGATCCGCTGCCAGCCGCCGCTCTCCTCGTCCCAGATCTCGAAGGCCCGGGCGGGCAGCGTGATCTCGGCCCCGACGGTCTCGCCGGGGCCGGCCGTGACGCTCGCGAAGCCGGCCAGCCAGGCGGCCGGGCGGGCGACGGTGTCCGCCACGGGGGCCAGGTAGACCTGGACCGTCTCCCGGCCGGGCCGGGTGCCGGTGTTGCGCACGCGGACCCGGACGGAGTCCTCCCGGGCCTCCAGGGACTCGTACGCCCAGTCGGTGTAGCCCAGGCCGTGCCCGAAGGGGTAGGCGGGGGTGATGCCCTGCCGCTCGTAGGCCCGGTAGCCGATCAGGACGCCCTCGCGGTACTCCAGGCGTCCGTCGGTGGGTGCGACCTCGGTGACCGGGGCGTCGGCGAGGCGGGCCGGCCAGGTGGTGGGCAGCCGCCCGCCGGGCTCCTCGGAGCCGAGCAGGACGTCGGCCAGGGCCGCGCCGCCCTCCTGGCCGGGGAACCAGCCGAGCAGGACCGCGGCCACCTCCTCGCGCCACGGCAGCTCCACCGGGGAGCCGGCGTTGACGACCACGACGGTGTTCGGGTTGACCGCGGCCACCGCGCGGACCAGGTCGTCCTGCCGGCCCGGCAGGCGCAGGTCCGTGCGGTCGAAGCCCTCGGACTCCACCCGCTCGGTGGTGGCGACGACCACCACGGCGGTGTGGGCGGCGCGGGCCGCCTCGACGGCCTCGGCGATCAGCTCCTCCGGGTCGCGGCGCGGGCCGAGGTGGAGCAGCGAGAACATGACCGCCTTGAGCGGCAGCGCGCTGAGGTCGGCGACCTGGTGGCGCAGCGAGACCTCGACCGGCTCACCGGCCGTGAGGGTGACCCGGCCGCGCTCGCTGGGGGCGCCGAAGAACGCCTCGAAGGGATCGGCCTCGTCCCCCATCTCCTGCACGCCCTCCCACAGCGGCGCTCCGTCGACGGTGAGCGCGAAGGCACCCAGGCCCCGGGTGCCGAAGGCGTGTTCGCCGCTCTCGCGCGGGGTGAAGGTGCCGGTGACCTCGATGGAGGCCAGCCTCTCGTGGTCGGCGCCGGCCGGCAGGTCGTCGCCGATCCACTGGACCTGCCCGGTGGGCAGGGTGCCGGTGCCCAGCACCGTCCCGGAGGCGTCGCGGCACACGGCGCGCAGCGCGAACCCCTGGTCGGCGGCCACCAGTTCCTCGCTGGGGTCGGCGCCGACGGCGTAGGTCAGGGCGCCGGCCGGCAGGGCGGCGGTCAGGCCGTCGAGCGGGGAGACGACCCGCTCGGGGAAGACGGTGGCGGAGCCCCCGCCGAGGACCCGGGCGTCCCGGGCGGCCGCGCCGATCAGGGCGACCGTACGGCCGGCGGAGCCGTCGAGCGGGAGGACGCCGCCCTCGTTGCGGACGAGGACGAAGGAGCGGGCGGCGATCTCCCGGGCCAGGGCCTGGCCGTCGATGCCGGCCGGCGGTTCGGTGACCACGGCCGGGGCGCCCGCGAGCAGACCCACCCGGGCGGCCAGGCGCAGCACGTTGCGCACGGCCTCGTCGACGGTGGCCTCGGCGACCTCGCCGGCGCGGACGGCCTCGGCGAGGGCGGGGCCGTAGACGGTCTGCGGGCCGGGCATGGCCACGTCGAGGCCGCCCTCGATGCCGCCGGTGGTGGAGCGGGCGGCCATCCAGTCGGAGACGTTGGAGCCGTCGAAGCCCCATTCGCCGCGCAGGACCTCGTTCACCAGGTGGCGGTGCTCGGTCATGGTGGTGCCGTTGACCTGGTTGTAGGCGGTCATGATGCCCCAGGGGTGGGCATTCTTCACGATGGCCTCGAACGGCGCCAGGTACAGCTCGCGCAGCGGCCGCGGCGCGATGACGTTGTCCACGGTGAAACGCTCGGTCTCGGCGTCGTTGCCCACGAAGTGCTTGACGGTGGTGCCGACGCCGCCGTCCTGGACGCCCTGGACGTAGCCGGTGCCGATGGCGCCGGTGAGCAGCGGGTCCTCGGAGTAGCACTCGAAGTGCCGGCCGCCGAGCGGGGAGCGGTGCAGGTTGACGGTGGGGGCGAGCAGCACGTGGACGCCCTTGCGGCGGGCCTCCTGGGCCAGCAGCCGGCCGGCGCGGCGGGCGAGGGCCGGGTCCCAGGCGGCGGCCAGCGCGGTCGGGGAGGGCAGGGCGACCGACGGGTCGTCGGCGGTCCAGCGCACGCCGCGGACCCCGATCGGGCCGTCGGACATCACCAGGGAGCCGAGCCCGATCTCGGGGAGGGCCGGCAGGGTCCACATGTCCTGCCCGGCCAGCAGGCGGGCCTTGCTGTCGAGGTCCAGCTTGTCGAGCGCGGCTTCCACCGCGTCGGTGCGGGCCTGGTCGCGGGTGCCGGGGGCGTCTGAGGGCACGGCCGTGCCTCCTCGTCGGGTGCGGGTGCGGGTGGCCCCCATGGTGGACCTGTCGCCTGTAGAGCGGTAGGGTTCGTTATGTTTTCGTGATACGAGTGGGGGCGGGATGGCGTACGGTCCTGCTGGCGGACACGGACGGAGAGGGGCGCGGCGGCGATGGTCAGGGCGAAGAGCGAGGAGCGGCGGGCGGAGATCGTCCGGGCCGCCGTCGAGGTGATCGCCGAACGCGGCTACCGCGGCGCGTCCCTGGGCTCCGTCGCCGAGCGCGTGGGCCTCACCCAGCAGGGGCTGCTGCACTACTTCCCCACCAAGGAGGCCCTGCTGGTGGCCGTCCTGGAGGAGCGCGACCGCTGGGACACCGGCGGCGGCGCCCGCGCCTCCGCCGGACAGTGGCGGCTGGACCTGTTGGCCTCGCTGGTGGACTACAACGCCATGCGGCCCGGGATCGTGCAGACCTTCTCGGCGCTGCTCGGCGAGAGCGTGACGGACGGCCATCCCGCCCGGGAGTTCTTCACCGAGCGGTACGCGCAGGTGCGCACGGAGATGGCGGCCGTGCTGCGCGCGGAGTTCGGCGACCGGCTGCCCTCGGGCCTGACCCCGCAGGCCGCGGCCCCGCTGCTGACGGCGGTGATGGACGGCCTGCAGTACCAGTGGCTGCTGGCCCCGGAGTCGGTGGACATGCCGGCCGCGTTCCGGGCCTTCCTCACCCTGCTGCACGGCGGCGCGTCCCCGGGCGGCTCCTAGCGCGGCCCCCGGGCCGGTCTCCATGGCGCGTCCCACGTCTTCGGGCGCGTCCTGACGCGTCCGGGCGGACCGCTACGCCGTCCCGGGCGGGCAGGTGTGTCGGTCGCGGGCGCCGGCGCCGGGCTGCGGCACGGTGGGCCGCGTACGTCACCGTACGACGGCCACCGCCCCGCCCCCGTGGCCCCCGTGAGAGGTGCGCATGAC
>NZ_RPRY01000381.1 GCF_003949795.1 Streptomyces sp. WAC06614 | reverse complement strand
CTCCCCCACGGGCCTGGGCCCCACCGTCGCCGAGGCCACCGCCGGCATGTCCCCCACCCGGATCCAGGAGATCGTGGCCGCCGTCGGGCTGCCGGCCACCCACGACCCGGTGTCCGCCGTCGCCGCGCTGACCGGGCTGTTCACCGACCCCGTCCGGATGGCCGCCCTGCTGGAGCAGGCCCCGCCGGAGGCCCACCACGTGCTGGGCCGGCTGGTGTGGGGGCCGCCGTACGGCGAGGTCACCCCGGATCCGGCGGCGCCGGTGCGCTGGCTGCGCGACCGGGGCCTGCTGCTGCCCGCGTCCGCCCGGACGCTCGTCCTGCCCCGGGAGGTGGCCCTGCACCTGCGCGGCGGGCGGGCGCACCGCCGGATCGAGCCGGTCGCCCCGCCCGTGGTGGCCGCGCGGACCCACCGGCCCGAGCTGGTGGACGGCAACTCCGCCGGGCAGGCGCTGGCCGCCGTCGCCACCGTCGAGGAACTCGTCTCCTCCTGGGACCAGGGCGGGCCCCCCGTGCTGCGGGCCGGCGGCCTGTCCGTACGGGACCTCAAGCGGACCGCCGTCGCCCTGGACGTGGCCGAGCCGGTCGCCGCGTTCTGGATCGAACTCGCCTACGCCGCCGGTCTGCTGGCCAGCGACGGCGAGGCCGACGAGCGCTACGCCCCCACCCCCGCCTTCGACGCGTGGGTCGAGGCCCCGCCCGCCGAGCGGTGGGCGCGGCTGGCCACCGCCTGGCTGCCGGCCACCCGGACCCCGGGCGTGGTCGGCGAGCAGGACGCCAAGGGCCGCACCCTGGCCGCGCTCGGCCCCGACCTGGACCGCTCGGCCGCCCCCGGCGTGCGCCGCCGGGTCCTCGAACTCCTCGCCGACCTGCCTGCCGGCGCCGCCGCCGACCCGAACTCCGTCCTGGAACGCCTGGAGTGGGAACGGCCGTTGCGCGCCACCGGCGAACTGCGGGCCCAGCTCGCCCGGTGGACCCTCGACGAGGCGGAACGGATCGGCGTCACCGGGCGCGGCGCCCTGGCCGGGGTGGGCCGGGCCCTGCTGGCGGGCACCGACCCGGCGGCGCTGCTGGCCCCGCTGCTGCCGGAGCCCGTCGACCACGTGCTGCTCCAGGCCGACCTGACCGCCGTGGCACCCGGCCCGCTGCGCCGGCCGCTCGCCGAGACCCTGGCGGTGCTGGCCGACGTCGAGTCCAAGGGCGGGGCCACCGTCTACCGGTTCACCCCCGCCTCGGTACGCCGTGCGCTGGACGCCGGCCGGGCCGCCTCCGACCTGCACGACTTCCTGGCCGCCCACAGCATCACGCCCGTGCCTCAGCCACTGGCGTACCTGATCGACGACGTGGCCCGGCGGCACGGGCACCTGCGGGTCGGCGCGGCCTCCTCGTACCTGCGCTGCGACGACGACAGCGTGCTCGGCGAGATCCTGGCCGACAAGCGCTCGGCGGGGCTGGGCCTGCGCCGGCTGGCCCCGACCGTGCTCGCGGCCACGGCGGAACCGGGCGCGCTGCTCGACGGGCTGCGGGCCATGGGCTACGCGCCCGCGGCCGAGTCGCACACCGGGGACGTGCTGGTCACCCGCGCGGGCGCCCGGCGCACCCCGGAGCGGACCCCGCCGGTGCCGGTCCCCGAGGGGCTGCCGGTGCCGGACGCGACCCTGCTGGCCGCGGCGGTCCGGGCGATCCGGGCCGGGGACGTCGCGGCCACGGCCGTCCGCCGCGAGCCGGCGGGCGCCGCCGCCGGCGCGCCGGCCGCGGGCCCGGCCGCCGGTGAACTGCCGCGCACCAGTGCGGCGGAGACCCTGGCCACCGTGCAGGCGGCGGCCCTGACGGGCAGCGCGGTGTGGATCGGCTACGTGAACGCCGACGGTGCGGCCAGCCAGCGCGTCATCGCCCCGGTCCGGGTCGAAGGCGGCTTCGTCACCGGCTACGACCACACCGCCGACGAGGTCCGCACCTACGCCCTGCACCGCATCACGGGCGTCGCGGAACTGGCCGAGGACCAGGTCTAGATCGCCGCCTCCCGCCGGCCGGGCCCCACCCCCGTGGGAGCCCGCCCGGCGCGGGATGCTGCGGCCGGCGCGTCGTCCGCCGGGTCCTTAATTCGGGTGCGGGAACGCCCCGGTGCCCGGCACGCTGCCGTCATGCACGAGACAGCGACGGCCGCCGCGGCCGACCCGCACGAGGGGGAGCCCTACCGCCGGATCCGGGCCGCGCACACCGCGACCACGGTCACCGTCTACCAGGCGTACCGCCCGGAACTGGGCCTGCCGGCCGCCCGCGACGGCCGCTTCCCGGCGGCCTGGAAGCGGGAGCGCATGACCTGGATCAAGCCCTCCTTCCTGTGGATGATGTACCGCTGCGGCTGGGCCACCAAGGCCGACCAGGAGACCGTCCTGGCCGTCGAGATCACCCGCGAGGGCTTCGACCACGCCCTGGCGCACGCCTGCCTCTCGCACCACGTCCCCTCCCGGCACGGCGACTTCGCGGCCTGGCAGACGGCCCTGCGGCGGTCCCCGG
This sequence comes from Streptomyces sp. WAC06614, assembly GCF_003949795.1. Lineage (GTDB taxonomy): Bacteria > Actinomycetota > Actinomycetes > Streptomycetales > Streptomycetaceae > Streptomyces. Next base: position 3,690 of record NZ_RPRY01000381.1, on the reverse strand, counting down.
CCCGGGTCCAGTGGGACCCGGAGCGGGACCTGCACCTCGACCCGCTGCCCTACCGCTCCCTCCAACTCGGCCTGTCTGGCTCGGCCTCCCGCGCCTACGCCGACGCCTGGACGGTCTCCATCCGCGACGTGACCCCCCTGGCCCGGGAGATCCACGCCCTGGTCCGCGCCGGCCAGGACGAGGCGGCCCGCGCCCTGCTCCCGCGGGAGACGCCCTACCCGGCGGGCCCGCTGCCCCACTTGGGCGCGTAGCGGGACCCCGCCCGTCTAGCGGGGCGCGGTGGCGTCGGCCGGAAAGGCGGGGCCGTGGCCGGGGACGATGGTGTCGGCGGCGGCCAGGACCCGTAGCCGGGAGGCGCGCAGCACCTCGTGGTCCGGGGCCACCGGGTCGGCCACCGGGCCGTCGGGCCGCCACCAGAGATCGCCGACGAACGCGGTGACCCCCGCCTCCGTCCCGGCGAGCAGGGTGATGTCCTCGGGGCTGTGCCCCGGGGTGCGGATCAGCCGGAGGGACGCGGTGAGTTCGTGGCCCTCGGCGTCGCGGTCGGTCCACTGGTCGTCCCGGTAGACCGCCTTGTGGTCGTGGACCCGGGCCCGGCCGAACAGGCCGACGTTCATGGTGTTGTCCGGGTGGTGATGGCTGAGGACCACGTCGGTGATGTCGTCGGGGCCGAGCCCCAGTGCGGCGAGGGGGCCGAGGATCCGGTCCCGGCCGGCGACCATGCCGGGGTCGACGATCACATGGTGCGCGCCGTCGCGGACGTACGAGACGGTGGCCGCGACTCCGGGGCCGGTGGAGAGCGTGTAGCCGGTGGTCAGGATCGTGTACGCGGCGCTGCGGCCGGCCGGGGCGTCTGTCATGCCTGAAGTCTGTGCGGTGGGCGGGACGTTCACGAGTGGCCGTGCTGCCACCGATCGCAGGAATCGTGCCGGCCGCACCGCGGCGCGCGTGCGAGACTGCGCGGATGCCGCCCTTCGTGACCGTCGCCGCCTACGCTCCGCCCGGTGTGGGCATGCTCGGGGCCGGGATCGTCGCCGAGGTGTTCGACGCCCGGGGGCCCGGTCTGCCCGGGTTCGACTTCGCCCTGTGCACCGACCGTCCCGGCGAGGTGCGCACCGACACCGGACTGCCCCTGGTGGCCGCGCACGGCCTGGACCGGCTGGCCACCGCCGACCTGGTGATCGCCCTGCCCTGGACGGGCTTCCGTACGCCGCCGGGCCCGGCCGTGCTCGATGCCCTGGCCGCCGCGCACGCCCGGGGCGCGCTGGTCGCCGGGCACTGCGTCGGCGCCTTCGCGCTGGCCGCGGCGGGGCTGCTCGACGGGCGGCGCGCCACCACCCACTGGCGGTTCGCGGCCCTGCTGGCCGAGCGGCACCCTGCGGTCACCGTCGACGCGGACGCGCTCTACATCGACGAGGGGCAGATCGTCACCGGCGCGGGAGCCGCGGCCGGCTTCGACCTGTGCCTGCACCTGCTGCGCCGGGAGTACGGGGCGGCGACGGCCAACACGATCGCCCGCGACCTCGTGCTGCCCTCGCACCGGGACGGCGGGCAGGCCCAGTACCTGGCCACGCCGGTGCCCGAGGACTGCGAGGACCAGCGCCTCGCCGCGGTGCTCGCCTGGGCCCGCGAACACCTGGCCGAGCCGCTGCCCGTGGCCGAGCTGGCCCGGCGGGCGCTGATGAGCCGGCGCTCCTTCGCCCGCCGCTTCGCCGCGGCGACCGGCACCACCCCGCACGCCTGGCTGACCGGGCTGCGGGTGAGCCGGGCCGAGGAACTCCTGGAGACCACGAACCTCCCCGTCGACGAGGTGGCCCGCCTGGTCGGCTTCGGCAGCGCCTCCGTCCTGCGCGCCCAGTTCGTCCGCCGCCGGGGCGTCCCGCCCCGCTCGTACCGCCGCACCTTCACCCACGCACCACGCACCTGACCCGCCGCGGCCGGGAGCCCGCGCCGGGTGCCGTGCGGGAACCCGCGCGGGGTGCCGTCCGGGCGGGGTGCCCGGCGGGCGGGGCCCGCGGCGCACGGGCCCCCGCTTTCGCTCCGCATGCGGCAGACTGGAGGTTTGGCCGCCCGCGCCCGGGTGGGCTCACCCTGCTGGAAGGGACACACACCAGGTGAACGGTCCGCTCATCGTCCAGAGCGACAAAACCCTGCTGCTGGAGGTCGACCACGAGCTCGCCGATGCCGCGCGCCGTGCCATCGCACCGTTCGCGGAGCTGGAGCGGGCGCCCGAGCACATCCACACCTATCGGGTGACCCCGCTGGGGCTGTGGAACGCCCGGGCCGCCGGGCACGACGCCGAGCAGGTCGTCGACGCGCTCGTGGAGTACTCCCGGTATCCCGTCCCGCACGCCCTGCTCGTCGACGTCGCCGAGACCATGGCCCGCTACGGCCGGCTCACCCTCTCCAAGCACCCCGTCCACGGCCTGGTGCTGACCAGCACGGACCGGCCGGTGCTGGAGGAGATCCTGCGCTCCAAGCGGATCACCCCGCTGGTGGGTGCACGGATCGACGCCGACACCGTGGCCGTGCACCCCTCCGAGCGCGGGCAGATCAAGCAGACCCTGCTCAAGCTCGGCTGGCCGGCCGAGGACCTCGCCGGCTACGTCGACGGCGAGGCGCACCCCATCGACCTCGCCGAGGACGGCTGGTCGCTGCGGCCCTACCAGCGGCAGGCCGTGGAGGGTTTCTGGCACGGCGGGTCCGGCGTGGTCGTGCTGCCCTGCGGCGCCGGCAAGACGCTGGTGGGCGCCGGCGCCATGGCCGAGGCCAAGGCCACGACCCTGATCCTGGTCACCAACACCGTCTCGGCCCGCCAGTGGAAGCACGAGCTGGTCCGGCGCACCTCGCTGACCGAGGACGAGATCGGCGAGTACAGCGGGACGCGGAAGGAGATCCGGCCCGTCACGATCGCCACCTATCAGGTGCTGACGACCAAGCGGAAGGGCATCTACCCGCACCTGGAGCTGTTCGACTCCCGGGACTGGGGCCTGATCGTCTACGACGAGGTGCACCTGCTGCCGGCCCCGGTGTTCAAGTTCACCGCCGATCTCCAGGCCCGCCGGCGGCTCGGTCTGACCGCGACCCTGGTCCGCGAGGACGGGCGCGAGTCGGACGTGTTCTCGCTGATCGGTCCCAAGCGCTTCGACGCGCCCTGGAAGGAGATCGAGGCCCAGGGCTACATCGCGCCCGCCGACTGCGTCGAGGTCCGGGTCAACCTCACCGAGAGCGAGCGGCTCGCCTATGCCACGGCCGAGACCGAGGAGAAGTACCGCTTCTGTGCGACCACGGCGACGAAGCGGAAGGTGACCGAGGCCCTGGTCCGCCGCCACCGGGGCGAGCAGACGCTGGTCATCGGCCAGTACATCGACCAGCTCGACGAGCTCGGCGCGCACCTGGACGCCCCCGTCATCAAGGGCGAGACGTCCAACGCGCAGCGGGAGAAGCTGTTCGAGGCCTTCCGGCAGGGGGAGATCAGTGTGCTGGTGGTCTCCAAGGTCGCGAACTTCTCCATCGACCTGCCCGAGGCCACCGTCGCCATCCAGGTCTCCGGCACCTTCGGCTCGCGCCAGGAGGAGGCCCAGCGGCTGGGCCGGGTGCTGCGCCCGAAGGCCGACGGGCACGAGGCCCGCTTCTACTCGGTGGTCGCCCGCGACACGATCGACCAGGACTTCGCGGCCCACCGCCAGC
>NZ_RPRY01000380.1 GCF_003949795.1 Streptomyces sp. WAC06614 | reverse complement strand
ATCCCGTACCGCCCCCGCCGAACCACCGGGCACCACCCCGGCGCCCAAGCGGCCCTCCCCCGCGGTCCCCGGTCCGCGGCGCGGTGAGGGGCCGCCGGGTGGCCGGCGTACGGGGCGCAAACGCCGCGACGGCGGTGGCGGCGGACGCCGCAAGGCCCTGCGGATCATCGGCGGCGGTGCGGCGTTCCTGCTGGTGGGCGGGAGCGTCGCGGGCTACCTCTACTACCAGCACCTCAACAACAACATCAACACCACCGACGTCGGCGACGCGGGCAGCGGCGGGTTCAAGAAGGACCAGCCGATCAACATCCTGGTGATCGGCACCGACAAGCGCACCGGCGCGGGCAACGAGGGCTACGGCGACAAGGACAGCCCCGGCCACGCCGACACCACGTTCCTCTTCCACGTCTCCAAGGACCGGACGAACGCCACCGCGCTGTCCATCCCGCGCGACCTGATCACCGACATCCCCACCTGCCCGACCCGGCAGCCGGACGGCTCGACCAAGGACATCCCGGGCGACCGCAACCGCTTCAACACCAGCCTCGGCCAGGCCGGCCGGGACCCGGGCTGCACCATGCGCACGGTCAAGCAGCTCACCGGGATCCAGGTCGACCACTTCATGATGGCCGACTTCAACGCGGTCAAGACGCTCAGCACCGCGGTCGGCGGGGTCCCGGTCTGCCTGGACAAGGCCGTGGACGACAAGGACTCCAAGCTGAAGCTGGGTCCCGGTGAGCACCGGCTGCAGGGCGAGGAGGCCCTCGCATTCGTGCGCACCCGGCACGCCTTCGGCAACGAGAGCGACCTGGACCGGATCAAGACCCAGCAGCAGTTCCTGAGTTCGATGATCCGCGAGATGAAGTCCAAGGACACGCTGACCAGCCCGTCGAAGCTGCTGAACCTCGCGGAGGCGGCCACCAAGGCGCTGAGCGTGGACACCGGCATAGGGTCGATCGGGAAACTCAAGGACCTGGCGGGCGAGTTGAAGGGGATCAACCCCAAGAACATCACCTTCACCACGCTGCCGGTCCTGGACAACCCGGCGGAACGGGTCAAGGCCACCGTGGTGCTCGACCAGGGCCGGGCCGACCCGCTGCTGCAGATGATCCGCGGGGACGTCTCGCTGACCGAGGTGGAGGCCCAGAAGAAGGCCAGGGCCGAGGCGCAGAAGAACCAGCAGGACGCCCTGCTCCAGGGCAACCGGGCGCCGGCGGGCGAGGTCCGGGTGAACATCCTGAACGGCGGCGGCCCCAAGGGGTCGGCGCAGACCACGCTCAGCTGGCTCCAGGTCTCCAAGGGCGTGACCAGGGCCAGTAACCTCGGCAACGCGCCCGCCAAGCTCGATGCGACCACGCTGGAGTACGCACCCAACCAGGCCGACCAGGCACGTGCGCTGGCGGACATGATGGGGCTGCCGTCCTCCGCGCTGAAGATCGGCTCGGCGGACGCACCGCCGGCCACCCCGATGAAGCTCACGCTCGGCGCGGACTTCAAGGGCGCGGGCATCTCGCTCACCGCTCCGCAGCAGGCACCCGAGGACATCCAGCGGGTGGAGGCGGACAAGGCGGTCTGCGTCAAGTAACCGGGGGACCGTACGGGGCCGTCGCCGACGGCTCCGGTATCACACCTGACACATCAGGGGCCCTGACCGTGCCACGGTCAGGGCCCTTCGAGGGGGGAACGCGTGAGGCACAGCAGCGTGCGCGGGGAGGGTGCGCCCGCCGCGGCCGCCGAGGAGATATCGGGCGGTGGCTCCGGCGCGTCCGCGGACATACCCCGGCCACGGGAGGGCGAGGGGGCCGCGGGTGGGACCGAGGTCGAGGCCAGGGGCCGTCGGGGCAAGCGGCGCAAGGTGCTGCGCTGGGTGGCGACCGGGGTGGCGCTGACGGTGCTGGGCACGGCCGGCGCGGGGTACCTGTACTACAGCTACCTCAACGGCAACATCCGCACCGACGCCCTGAACCTCGGGGACAACAAGCTGAGCGCCCCGCGGCCCAACGCCTTCGGTCAGACGCCGCTGAACATCCTGCTGATCGGCTCCGACGCCCGCGACGGCGAGGAGAACAAGGCGCTGGGCGGGGCCAAGGACGCCTTCGACGGCCCGCCGCTGGCCGACGTGCAGATGCTGGTGCACGTCTCGGCGGACCGCTCCAACATGTCCGTCGTCTCGATGCCGCGCGACACGCTGCTGAAGATGCCCAAGTGCACCGAGGCGAACGGCAAGGTCCACCAGGCCAGCAAGGGCCTCGTGCAGACCAACGAGTCGCTCCAGCGGGGCGGCCCGGGCTGCACGGTCGCCACCTGGCAGGAGCTGACCGGCATCCCGATCCAGCACTTCATGATGATCGACTTCAAGGGCGTGGTGTCGATGGCGGACGCCATCGGCGGCGTCCCGGTCTGCGTGGAGCAGAACGTCCACTCGCGCACCCGGGACGGCAAGGGCTCCGGCCTGAAGCTCCCCGCGGGCACCAGCAACATCCAGGGCGAGCAGGCCCTGCAGTGGCTGCGCACCCGGTACGGGTTCGAGGACGGCACGGACATCGCGCGGACCCACGCCCAGCACATGTACATGAACGCGCTGGCGCGCGAGTTCCGCAAGAACGCCAAGCTGAGCAACCCGGTCAAGCTCAACAGCCTGGCCCAGGCGGCGATCGAGGCGATGGTCGTGGACAACGGCCTCAACAAGATCGACAAGCTGTACGACCTGAGCATGGAGCTCAAGAAGGTCCCCACCGGGCGGATCACCATGACCACCATGCCGTGGATCTGGAGCCCGCAGGACGAGAACCGGGTGGAGCCCAAGCCGGGCGAGGCCGAGGAGCTGTTCCGGATGGTCCGCGAGGACATCCCGCTCGACGGCAAGGGGACCCAGCAGCCGGGCCCCGGCGCCTCCGCGTCGCCCGGCCAGCCGGGGGCGTCCGCGTCGGCGCAGGCCCCGTCGGCCCCGCCGTCGCGGCCGGCCGGTGACCCCGCGGCGCCCCCGGCCAAGATCCCGGTCATGGTGCGCAACGCCACCAGCGGCAAGGGCGGCACGGAGAGCAAGGTCCGCAACCGGGCCAACGAGATCGCCGCGCTGCTGGTGTCCAAGGGCTTCACCCGGGCCCAGGCCGACAACCAGGCCTCGGGCGAGGACACCTCGCTCGTGCGCTACGCGAGCCTGGACCAGGCCGGTGACGCCCACGCGGTGGCCGCCGCGCTGGGCCTGCCGGAGACCGCGGTGCAGCGCTCGACCGACGTCTCGGGCATCACGCTGTTCGTCGGCAAGGACTGGCGTACGGGCACCACCCCGGCCCCGCTGCCGCCCGCCCCGACCAAGGCCCCGGACTCGGCGCGCCCGCTCAACGGCGACGACGAGAAGGCCTGCATGAAGATCCAGCCCGGGTTCACCTGGTAACGCCCGCGCTGTGCGGCGTACGCGCGAAGGGCCCGGCGGAGCGGTTCCGCCGGGCCCTTCGCGGTGCTGTCCGTCGTCGGGCCGCCCGTCGTCGGGCCGCCCTCCGTACGGCTGTCCGTCCTAGCGGACGGCCTCCGTACGACCGGTGCCGCCCGTGACCGCCGGGCGGCGGCTGGCGATGACCTTGCGGGCCAGCGAGCGCGGGCTGGTCAGGAAGCCGAAGCCCCAGGACATGTGCATGGTGGCCAGGGCGACGGGGATCTGCGCCCGCGCCTTGAGGGACAGGCCCTTGCCCGCCGGGACCGAGCCCAGGGTGATCGCGGCCAGGTACCCGGCCGGGACCACGAAGGCCCACGGGGTCACGGTCGCGCCCAGCACCGTGCCCGCGGCGATCGCGCACACGGCGGTCGGCGGGGCGAGGTAGCGCAGGTTGATCGAACCGGCGTGGTAGCGGGCCACCACGTGCCGCCAGCGGCCGTAGTCCTTGTACTGCTTGGCCAGCGCCTTCACCGACGGGCGGGGGCGGTACTGGACCTTCAGCTCCGGCGAGAACCAGATCAGGCCGCCGGCCTCGCGGATGCGGAAGTTCAGCTCCCAGTCCTGGGCGCGGATGAACTCCTCGTTGTAGCCGCCCTGCTGCTCCAGCGCCTCGCGGCGGAAGACACCGAGGTAGACGGTCTCGGCCGGACCGGCCTGGCCACCGGTGTGGAAGGCCGCGTTGCCGACGCCGATCTTCGAGGTCATCGCCGCGGCGACGGCGTCCTCCCAGGCGTTCTCGCCCTCGGCGTGCATGATGCCGCCGACGTTCTGCGCGCCGGTCTCCTCCAGGAGCCGGACGGCGGTGGCGATGTAGTTCGGGGAGAGCATGCCGTGACCGTCGACGCGTACCACGATCGGGTGACGCGAGGCCTTGATGGCGGCGTTGAGGGCGGCCGGGGTACGGCCGGTGGGGTTCGGCACGGTGTGGACGCGCGGGTCCTCGCGGACGAGCTCGGCGGCGATCTCGTCGGTCCGGTCCGTGGACGGGCCGAGCGCGATCACCACCTCCATCTCGCCGTCGTAGTCCTGCCCGAGGATGTGCCGGACTGCGTCACGCAGGTGGCGCTCCTCGTTGAGCACCGGCATGATCACCGAGACTGCGGGCTGCTGGGTGGGCATGGGGTCCTTCACGGTCGGGTATCGGTGTCACGTTACCGCGTACGGGGGAAACGGGTGCGCGCCGGACGGGCAGTACGACGGTCGCTGATCGTATGGGCCTACTGTTCAGACGAATCTCCCCTGCTGAATCCCCTGCTGCTGCGGAGGTGTCCCCCGTGCCCGAGCCGCACCGTTCCCCCCGTCCGTCCCGGTCCCCGCGGCCCGCCCGGCGGTCCCGCGGCGGCGGCCCGGCGCGGGAGGCGGCGCGGCGGCCCCGCTGGGGCGTGCGGCTGGCCGGGGCGGTGTCGGTGGTGGTGCTGGGCTCCGGGGCGATCGGGCACGCGGTGATGACGGGGCTGGACACCGGGATCGACCGGGTGGACCCGTTCAAGGACATGAAGAACCGTCCCAAGGCCGGGCACGGCATGAACGTGCTGCTCGTCGGCACCGACGGGCGGGACCGGATCACCCCGGAGGAGAAGCAGGCGTACCGGCTGGGCGGCGCCCCCTGCCACTGCACCGACACGATGATGCTGGTGCACCTGTCGGCCGACCGGCGCCGGGCGAGCGTGGTCAGCCTGCCGCGCGACTCCTACGCCGAGGTCCCCGCGCACCGCGACGAGGTGAGCGGCAAGGAGCACCGGCCCCACCCGGTGAAGCTGAACGCCGCCTATGCCGAGGGCGGGCCCAACCTGACCGTGCGGACCGTCGAGAACATGACCCGGGTGAAGATCGACCACTACCTGGAGGTGGACTTCACCAGCTTCATGCGGACGGTGGACGCGATGGGCGGCGTGGAGATCTGCACCGCCAAACCGCTGCGCGACGCCAACACCGGCCTGGAACTGATGCCCGGCACCCACCGGCTGACCGGCGGCCAGGCCCTGCAGTACGTCCGGGCCCGCCATGTGGACGGGGCCGCGGACCTCGGCCGGATGCAGCGCCAGCAGCGGTTCATGGCCGCGCTGGTCAAGGAGGCCGCGCAGGGCGGGGTGCTGCTGAACCCGGTGAAGTTCAAGGAGGTCAGTTCGACCCTGCTGGGCTCGGTCCGGGCCGACAAGGGCTTCGGCTCGCAGCAGATGCTGGCCCTGGGCCAGGCGATGCGGGACTTCAGCCCGTCCTCCTCGGAGTTCGCCTCGGTGCCCATCGGCAACGCCTCGTTCCCGGTGAAGGGCATCGGCTCGACCGTGAAGTGGGACGGGCCGAAGGCGGACCGGCTGTTCGAGGCGCTGCGCGAGGACCGCCCGCTGGCCCCGGCCCGGCCCGGCCGCTCCGAGCAGCCCGCGGCGGTCCCGGTGGACGTGCCCCCGCAGCAGATCCGGGTGCAGGTGGAGAACGGCACCCGGATCGACGGGCTCGGCGGCCGGGTCGACGAGGCGCTGCGCGCCACCGGCTTCAACACCACCCGCACCCCGGGCAACGCGGCCAGCCGCGAGGTCCGCCGCACGGTGATCGCCTACGACCCCCGCTGGGACCGCTCGGCGCGCACCCTGGCCACGGCCCTGCCCGGCGCGGAACTCCGCGCGGTCCCCGGCCAGGGCCGCACCCTGCTGGTCACGGCCGGCTCGGACTACAAGAAGGTCCTCGCGGTCCGCGCCGAGGACCCGTACCAGACCCCGGCCTCGACCCTCGGGGCGGTCACGGGGGACCAGGTGGTGTGCGGGCTGTCGCTTATACACCTCCGACGCTGCC
>NZ_RPRY01000379.1 GCF_003949795.1 Streptomyces sp. WAC06614 | reverse complement strand
ATCCTGCGGCGCCTCGGCGGCGCCGCCCTGCTGCCCGTGGAACTCACCGCCGACCTCGACATCGAGGTCGAGGCGGCGGTCACCCCGGACGCGTTACGCCGGGCCGTCCTGGACACGGCCCGCCGCCCGCCGCAAGGAAGGCCACGATGACCCCTCACGCCGACTCGCCGCACCCGTCCCGGGCCGACGGCTACGCGATCTCGCCGGTCCAGCGGAACATCCTGCGGCGCCTCGGCGGCGCCGCCCTGCTGCCCGTGGAACTCACCGCCGACCTCGACATCGAGGTCGAGGCGGCGGTCACCCCGGACGCGTTACGCCGGGCCGTCCTGGACACGGCCCGCCGCCACGACCTGCTGTGCTCCGACTTCGTCCAGCTCCCCGGCATGGCCGAGCCCGCCCAGGTGCTCCGCGACGCCCCCGCCGTCGAGGTCACCGACACCGACGGGCCCGGCCCGCTGCGGGTCAACGAGCCCTACCCGCTGCGGGTGCGCCTGGTGGAGCACACCGACCGCCGCGTCCGGCTCCGCCTGGGCCTGCCGGCGTTCCTCGCCGACGCCGCCTCGCTCGGCCGGCTGGCCCGCGAGCTGGCCACGGCCCTGCGCGCGCCCGTACCGCTGCCCGTACCGCCGCCCGCCGCCGGTGCCGAGGCCGCGGAGGAGTACCCGCGTCACGCCGACGTCGCCCAGTTCCTGGCGGGCGCCGCGGACGACGCCGAGGCCGAGGAGTTCTGGCGGACGGCCGCCGCCGACGCCGCCGAGGACGCCGAAGTCACCGTCCCCGCCGTCGGACACACCACCTCCGACCTGCACGAACTCCCCTTCACCCTCGCCCCGGGCACCCGGGACGCGCTCCACCGGGCCGTCGAGCGGCACGGCTGGACCCACCGCGAGGTCCTGCTCGGCGCCTTCCAGCTGCTGCTGCACCGGCTGACCGGCCGGCACCCCGCCGTCGCCCTGGCCTGGTCGGCGCGGGACCCGTACCCGGAGCTCGCCGGGGTCTTCGGCCCGCTCACCTACGACGTCCCCGTCCGGCTCCCGCTCACGGACGGCGAGGGCTTCACCGCCTTCCGGCGCCGGCTCGCCGAGCGGCTCGCCGCCCTCGACGAGCACGCGCTCGCCCTGCCCGCCCTCGCCGAGCGGGTGCTGCCCCGGGCCCCGCGGTTCCGCGCCGACTTCACCCGGGCCGAGGCCGTGGCGGCCTGCGGCGACGGGGTCCGGCTGCGGATCGAGGACACCGACGTACGGGCCTTCGACCTCGCCCTGTCCTGGGCCGACTACACCGAGGGCCGCTGCACCCTGCGGTTCCGCGGCGGGCGCTACGACCGCCAGGACATGGAGCTGTTCTTCGACCGCCTGCAGGCCCTGCTCGGCCGGATCTGCGCCGACCCGGACCGCGACCTCGCCCGGACGCCCGTCATGTCCGAGGCCGAGACCGAGCGGCTCGTGGTCACGTTCAACGCCACCGCGCACCCGGTGGACGCACTGCCGGGCGTCGTCGCCCAGTTCCTCGACCGGGCCCGGACCCGGCCCGAGGCGGTCGCCGTCCGCACCGCCACCAGCAGCCTGACCTACGGCGAGCTGCTCGACCGGGCCCGGCGCACCGCCGCCTGGCTGGCCCGGCGGGGCGTCGGCCGTGGCGACCACGTCCCGCTCTGCCTGGACCGGCGGCCCGACGCCGTCGCGGCCATGGTGGGCGTCGCCCTCAGCGGAGCCGCGTACGTCCCGCTGAACACCGCGCTCCCGGCCGCCAAGCTCGCCGCGCTCGTGGCCCGGATCGCTCCCAAGGCCCTGATCGTCTCCGGCGACTGGGGCGAACGGCTCGCGCTGCCCGACGGCGCGGGGGCCGCCGTGCTGACGCTGGACCACGCCCCGGCCGACCTCGTGCCGGCCGACCTCGCGCCGCTTGATCTCGCGCCGGCCGAGGGGGCCGGCGCCGATGTGCTGCCGCGGCCGGACGATCCGGCGTACGTCATCTTCACCTCCGGCTCCACCGGCGAACCCAAGGGCGTGGTCGTCGCCCACAAGCGGCTCGCCAACCTGGTCGACTGGGTCAACCGCACCCAGCACGTCGGCCCCGGCGACTGCGTCCTGCTGGTCACCTCCTTCAGCTTCGACCTCTCCGTCTACGACGTCTGGGGCTCGCTCTGCGCCGGAGCCACCGTCCGGCTCGCCGAGGAGGCCGAACTCGCCGATCCCGAGCGGCTGGTGGACATCCTGGCGACCGAACCCGTCACCGTCTGGGACTCCGCCCCCGCCGCCCTGCAACAGCTCGTGCCCCTGTTCCCGGACCGCGCCGCCGCGCTGCGCACGGCCGCCCTCCGGCTGGTCATGCTCTCCGGCGACTGGATCCCCGTCACCCTCCCCGACCTGGTCCGCGAGCACTTCGCCGCGCCCGTGGTGCTGGCCATGGGCGGCGCCACCGAGGCCACGATCTGGTCCAACTACCACGTGGTCGACCGGGTCGACCCCCGCTGGCCCAGCATCCCGTACGGCCGGCCCGTGCAGAACTGCCGCTACTACGTGCTCGACCGGCACGGCGACCCGCAGCCGACCGGCGTCCCCGGCGAGCTGTTCATCGGCGGACTGTGTACCGCCGACGGCTACTTCGCCGACCCCGAGCGGACCGCCGAGCGCTTCCTCCCCGACCCCTTCGTGCCCGGCACCACCGACCGCCTCTACCGGACCGGCGACCTGGTCCGCCACCTGGGCGACGGCGAAATGCAGTTCCTCGGCCGCCAGGACGACCAGGTCAAGATCCGCGGGTACCGGATCGAGCTCGGCGAGGTCGCCGCCGCCGTCCGCGCGCACCCGGACGTCCAGGAGGCCATCGTCCGCAGCGTCCGCACCCCGGACGGCGACCAGCAGCTCGTCGCGTACTGGCTGCCCCGCACCCCCGGCACCGGACCCGACCACGCCGCGCTCACCGCCTTCCTCACCGGACACCTCGCCGCGTACGCCCTCCCCGCCCACAGCGTGCGGCTCACCGAGATCCCGGTCACGGCGAACGGCAAGGTCGACTACGCCGCCCTGCCCGACCACCGCGTCGACGCCCGCCGCCGCGAGGAGCCCGCCACCCCGACCGAGGCGACCCTGCTCGACCTGTGGCGGGAGGTCCTCCAGCATCCCGACGCGGGCCCGACCGAGAACTTCTTCGCCGCCGGCGGCCACTCCCTGGCCGCCGTCCAGCTCCTCGCCCGGGTCCAGACCGTCTTCGGCCGCCGCATCCGGATGCCGCAGTTCGTCTCCGACGCCACCGTCCGCGCCCTGGCCGCGCTCCTCGACCGGACCGCCCCGGAGCCGGCCGACGGACAGCGGCCCGCCCTGCGCCGGCGCAGCCGCGGACTGCCGCTGTCGGCCGGGCAGCGCCGCATGTGGTTCCTCGACCGGCTGGAGGGGCCCAGCCCCACGTACAACATCCAGCAGCCGGTCACCCTGCGCGGACCGGTCGACCCGGAGGTGCTGCGGGCCGCCCTGCGTGACCTGACGGACCGCCACGAGATCCTGCGCACCACCTACTCGGACGCCGACGGCACCCCGGAACAGCACGTCCGGCCGGCCGGGGAGACCGAACCCGTGCTGGAGCTCGTCACCACCGCACCGGCCGCACTGGACGCCCACGTCCGGCGGGCCGCCCGCCACTGCTTCGACCTGGAGGCGGAGGTCCCGCTGCGGACCTGGCTGTTCACCGTGGCCCCCGACCACCACGTGCTGCTCGTCGTCACCCACCACATCGCGGGCGACGGCATGTCGGAGCGGGTCCTGCTGCGCGACCTCGGCCTCGCCTACGCGGCGCGCGCCGAGGGCCGGGCCCCCGACCTGGCGCCGCTGCCGGTCCAGTACGGCGACTACGTCCTGTGGCAGCAGGACCTGCTCGGCGCGGCCGACGACCCCGGCAGCCTGCAGAACCGGCAACTGGCCTACTGGCGCCGGACCCTGGACGGCGCCCCGCAGAGCCTCACCCTGCCCTACGACCGCCCGCACCCGCCCGTCCCCAGCCACCGCGGAGACCGCGTCACCGTGACCGTGGGGGCCGCCGGGCACGAGGCGCTGCTGAAGCTGGCCCGTAGCACCGAGGGCACCCTGTTCACCGTGCTCCAGGCCGCGGTGGCGGCGCTGCTGCGCCGGCTCGGCGCGGGGGAGGACCTGCCGATCGGCACGGGCGTGGCGGGCCGGGGCGACGAGGCCCTGGACGACCTCATCGGCTTCTTCATCAACACCCTGGTGCTGCGCACCGACGCCTCCGGGGACCCGACCTTCACCGAGCTGGTGCGGCGCTCGCGGGAGACCGCCCTGGGCGCCTTCGCCCACCAGGACGTCCCGTTCGACCGCGTGGTCGAGGAACTGGTCCCGGCCCGGTCGGCCGCCCGGTCCCCGCTCTTCCAGGTCATGCTGATGCTGCACAACAACGTGATGCCCGAGCTGTCGCTGCCCGGCGCCCCGGGCACGGTGGGGCGGGTCGACGCGCACACGTCGAAGTTCGACCTGCTGGTCGACGTGTACGAGCTCGCGGCGGGGGACCGCGCGCCGGGTCGCGGGGCCACCCCGGGCGGGCTGAAGATCGTCCTGGAGTACGCCACCGACGTGTTCGACCGGGCGACCGTCGAGCAGGCCGGTGCCTGCCTGTCGAAGCTGCTCGCGGCGATGGCCGCCGACCCCGACACCCGCGTCCTCGACGTCGACCTGCTCGACGCGGCCGAACGCCAGACGCTCACGGCCGGCCCCCGGGCCTCCTTCCGGGCCGCCGACCCGGCCCGGGAACCCTCCCTGGTCACCCTGTTCGAGGCGAGCGCCACGGCCTGCCCGGACGCCGTCGCCGTGACCGGCGAGGGCGGCGGACCGCTGACCTACCGAGAGCTCGACGCCCGGGCGAACCGGCTGGCGCACCTGCTGCGCGAGCGCGGCGCCGGCCCCGAGACCCTGGTCGCCGTGCAGCTGCCCCGCTCGCCCGAGGTCGTCCTCGCGATCCTCGGCGTGCTCAAGGCGGGGGCCGCGTACCTGCCGCTCGATCCCGCCGACCCGGAGGACCGGACCGCCCCCCTCCTGGGGGACGCGGCGCCCGTGGCCACCGTGACCGAGGCCCTGCTGAAGGAGTCCGAGGCCTGGCCGGACACCGCCCCGCCCCCGGCGACGGCCGGTGCCGACCACCCGGCCTACGTGATCCCCACCTCCGGCCCGGGGGGCCGGGCCGAGGGCGTGGTCGTCCCGCACCGCTGCGTGGTGCGGCTGCTGCGGGCGACCGAGCGGGACGTCGCATTCGGGCCGGACGACGTCTGGACCCTCTTCCCGCCTGCCGTCCCTTCCTCCGCCTCCACCGTCTCCCCTTCCTCCTCCCTCTCTCCTTCCTCCGCCGTCGACTTCTCGGCCTGGGAGATGTGGGGCGCCCTCGCCCACGGGGGCCGGGTGGTGGTCGTCGGCCAGGACGTCGCCCGCTCGCCGCACGCGCTCCTGCGGCTGCTGGCCGACGAGGGCGTCACCGTGCTGACCCGGACGCCCTCGGACTTCCACCGGCTGGCCGAGGCCGACCGGGAGGATCCGGAGACCGGCCGACGGCTCGCCCTGCGCCATGTGGTGCTCGGGGGCGGGGACCTGGAGCCGGCCCGGCCGGCCGAGTGGTACGCGCGGCACCCCGACGACGCGCCGGTCCTGGTGCACACGTACGGCACCGCCGAGACCACCCTCCACGCCACCCGGCGGGTCCTGGACGCGGCCTCGGCCGCGGCGCCGACCCGGTCCGGGGTCGGGTCGGCGTTGGGCGAACCCCTGCCGGACCTGGCCGTGCACGTCCTGGACGAGCGGCTGCGGCCGGTGCCCTTCGGGGTGGCCGGCGACCTGTACGTGGCGGGGGAGGGGCTCGCCCGCGGCTATCTCCACCGGCCCGCCCTGACCGCCGAGCGCTTCGTCGACGATCCGTACGGGGAGCCCGGCTCCCGGCTGTTCCGGACCGGGGACCGGGGGCGGCGGCTGCGCGACGGCTCCCTGGAACGCCTCGGGCGGGTCGGCGAGCAGGTCGAGACTGTCGAGGGCCGTGTCCAGGACCAGGACCGCGGCCAGGACCAGGACCGCGGCCAGGACCAGGACGGGGTCCAGGGCGGGCCGGGGGCCGGCGTCGTGCGGCCGGCCGCCGATGCCCGGGAGGCGGTCCTGTGCCGGATCTTCGGCGAGGTGCTGGGGGTGTCCGGCGTCGGCGCGGACGACGACTTCTTCGCCCTGGGCGGCCACTCCCTGCTCACCACCCGGGTG
>NZ_RPRY01000378.1 GCF_003949795.1 Streptomyces sp. WAC06614 | reverse complement strand
GTCTCCGGGGTGGCGGGCGGGGTCTCCGGGGCGGTGTCGGTGGTGGGCTGCTCGGTCATACGGACTCCCCCGGGGACTTCATGTGGTTGAGCTGCCGCTTGAAGAGCTCAGCGGCCTTGCCGGCGTCGAACGACTTCCCCCCGTAGGCGCGGAAGGTCACCATCAGGTCGCCCTCGACGGCCACGCACGCCAGCGCGTCGATCTTCTCCATCTCCTTCTCCTTCGCCTTCTCCTTCCGCTCCTCGGAGACGGCCACCAGGGCGCACCGGGCGTCCGGGAACCCGTCGATCCGCGGGGCCTTGCGGTCCTCGCCCGCCAGCTCGATCAGTTTCTTGGCGAACGCCGAGAAGGCACCGAGGGCCTGCGGGTCCGCCTGCGTGAGCTGGACCTCGAAGGTGGTGCCGGAGTCCCTGCTGAAGGACGGGTCGTGCTGGTAGCTGCGCCCGGCCATGCCCTTGAGCTTCAGCTCGGCCAGCGCCTTGTCGCGCTCGGCGCGCTGCGTGGTGGACAGGCCCGTGCGGGCCGCCTTGAACGCCTCCATCGCCTTGTCGCCCGAGACGTAGAAGTCGTTGCCGTCCCCTTCGAGGTCGGGGCCGAGCGTGTACCCGTCGGGAACGGGCAGCAGTTTGGCGGTGAGCGCGTTCGCCGGGACCTTCGCCGGTGTGCGCTCCGGGCCGGGGCCGGCGCCCTCCGGCGCCCAGTACGCGGTCGGCGCCGTACGGTCGGCGGTGGCCGCCAGCGCCGTCAGGGTTCCGCCGCCGGCCAGCAGGGCGACGGCGACGCCGCCCGCGACCAGCGCGGTGCGCCGCCGCGCGTGCGGCGGACGCGGGGCGTCGGCGGGCGGCGGCTGCGGGGCGTCGGCGGGCACCGGCTCCTCGCCGGCGGGGACGGACGCGTGGTGCTGCTCGGTCACAGTCGCTCCATCTGTCGCTTGGCCAGATCGACGATGTCGCTCTGCGAGACCTTCTTCTTGTTGTCGTGGTACGAGATGAACACGGCCACGTCCCCGCGCCGGGCGACGGCAGACGCCAGGTACAGCGGGTGGTACCCGGCCTCCTCCAAGGGCTTCGCGTAGACGAAGGCCCGGCCGAAGTCGGCGGGGACGCCGGGGATGTCCACACCCCGGTTCGCGGCGCGCCGGCTGTTCGACTCGAGGTGGACCTGGTGGCGCTGGAAGGCCTCCGCGCCGGCGCGGTCGCGGAACTGGATCAGCGCGACGTCGACGAAGACGGTGTCGTCCACCACGTACTCCAGGGCCGCGACCCGCCGTACGCCACTCCCGACCAGGCCGTCGAGGCCGCCGCCCGGGTCCTCGTAGAAGGAGGCCGAGAACACGTCGACGGGCCGGTAGCCCTTGTCCGTCACCGTGGCCCCGCCCGGCGCGTCGACGAGCAGCGGGACGAGGTCGTCCTCGGTCCTGGACCAGCGGTGGGCGTTGATCGACTTGGCGGTCGTCCGCTCGTCCGGGGCCTTGGGCGCCGGGTCGGGCAGGTTCTGCTGGGCCAGCGGGGCCAGCGGGGTGGGCTCGCGGTCGTACTGGATCGCGTAACCGGTGACCGTACCCGCGAGGACGCCGAGGGCGGCGGCGGAGGCGATCAGGGCCGGTGTGCGGCGCTTGCGGCCCTTGCTGCGCTTTGCATCCGGAATCGGCGAAGTGTCCGCTTCCGGCACATTGCCCTCCGCTTGCGGAGGCTCAATGCGTGTCTGTACGTCTTCCAAAGGGGTCCCCCCACAGGACATGACCACGGGATGGTTCACCCGTGCACACGTTTGATTCCTGTGGGGCGGACGGGGTTGCGGAGCACCCGGTCACGGTTGGGTCTCAGCGCTCGTCCCGTCGGCCGTCCCGCCGTCCGTCGAGCTCGTCCCACCAGGCGTCGGACTGCGGGTCCCCGGACGGATCGTCCCACCAGCGGTCGTCCGGCCCGCGCCGGTTCGCCACCACGGCCGCCACGGGCGGGATCACCATGGCGACGACGCACATCGCGACCGCTGCCGGCACGGACCACAGGCGCACGAAGGCCCAGGCGGAGACGAAGAGGACGAGGCATCCGCCCATCATCAGGAAGTAGGCGCGCCGGCGCCGGGCGTACATACCTCCAGCGTAGGACCGGCCGCGGAAGGCGAAAAGAACAAGGAAAGGAAGCAAGGGAAGGAAGGGGAGGAAAAGACGGGAAACAAGGACGGAGGGCCGCACCCCGATCCAGTGGCGTCCAACCCCCTGGGGTGCGGCCCTCCGGCCGGTTCATGAGCCTCAGACGGCGATGGCGACGTCCGTCAGGCTGCCGGTCTCGGTCACGACGACCTTGCGGTCGGCCGTGCCGCCCGGGATGAGGGCCCGCAGGGTCCACTCGCCCGGCGCCGCGTAGAAGCGGAACTGGCCGGTGGCCGAGGTCGGGACCTCGGCGGTGAACTCGCCGCCGCCGTCCAGCAGGCGGACGTAGCCCGAGACGGGCTCGCCGTCCTTGGTCACCTGGCCCTGGATGGCCGTCTCACCCGGCTTGAGGGTGGAGACGTCGGGTCCGCCGATCTGTGCTCCGCACATGTTCTCTGTCCTGTCCTGGGAGAAGAAGTGGTCGAGGGGGTCCTACTTGGCGGCGCCGAGCTCGATCGGCACGCCGACGAGCGAGCCGTACTCGGTCCACGAGCCGTCGTAGTTCTTGACGTTCTCCTGGCCGAGGAGCTCGTGGAGCACGAACCACGTCAGCGCGGAGCGCTCACCGATGCGGCAGTAGGCGATGGTGTCCTTCGACAGGTCCACCTGCTCCTGCTCGTAGAGGGCGGTGAGCTCCTCGTCCGACTTGAAGGTGCCGTCGTCGTTGGCGTTCTTCGACCACGGGATGTTGCGGGCGCTCGGCACGTGGCCGGGACGCTGCGACTGCTCCTGCGGCAGGTGCGCCGGGGCGAGCAGCTTGCCGGAGAACTCGTCGGGCGACCGGACGTCGACCAGGTTCCGGGTGCCGATCGCGGCCACGACGTCGTCGCGGAAGGCGCGGATGGAGGTGTCCTGCGGCTTGGCCTTGTACGTGGTGGCCGGACGCTCGGGGACCTCGGTGACCAGGTCGCGGGAGTCGAGCTCCCACTTCTTGCGGCCGCCGTCGAGGAGGCGGACGTCCTGGTGGCCGTAGAGCTTGAAGTACCAGTAGGCGTAGGACGCGAACCAGTTGTTGTTGCCGCCGTAGAGGACGACGGTGTCGTCGTTGGAGATGCCCTTGGCCGACAGGAGCTTCTCGAAGCCCTCCTGGTCGATGAAGTCGCGGCGGACCGGGTCCTGGAGGTCCTTCTTCCAGTCGATCCGGACCGCGTTCGTGATGTGGTTCTTGTCGTACGCGGACGTGTCCTCGTCCACCTCGACGATCACGACGTTGGCGTCGTTCAGGTGGGCCTCGACCCAGTCGGCGTCGACGAGGACGTCGCTGCGGCTCATGGTGATCTCCTCCGGGGCAGTGTGCGGGGGCTGTGCAGGGGTGCTGCGGCTGCTGTGCTGCGGTGTGCGCGTGCGGTGCTGCGCTGCTCGTCGTGCGTCGTCGTGCGTGAGCGGGTGCGCCGGGGCGTCCTGGGCTGGGGCGCGCAGGGACGGTCGGTCAGGTGCGGTCACGCGGAAGGGCCGGGTGTGCGGCCGACGATCGAGCGGGGTGCGTACGGATGCGCGGGGCGCTCACATCGGGCGACAGAGCATGGCGGCGACGCGACACAGGTCTACTGCCCGTCGCTTCGTGAGGTCCGCCTGCTGTTGCTTCATAGGCATGGATCGTAGGGAGGAACCCGGCACCCTGTCACCGGCGTTTCATATCGCGAGACGGAATCGTCCGCAGAACAAGATGAAACCCCCTCCGGCCAGGCCCCGAGGGGTCCGGCCGGAGGGGGTATGACTGCTGTGCGGAACCAGCCGTCTCACGATCCGGCCAGCACCACGTCCTTGCCGCCGACGGCCAGGTGGACGCCCCCCGCGTCCGAGGTCAGGCCGGACAGCACGATGCCCCGGGGCAGCCCGTCGACGCGGCGGTCGAAATCGGTCTTCTTGCGGACCATGCCCTCGATGCCGGGGATTCCCTCGCCGGGGACCTCGTCGGCGCGGACCCGGACGGTGGTGCCGTCCACCAGGCTGATGGTGGACACCACGCTGCGCGTGATGCTGCGGCCGAGGATCTCGACCGTGGCGGTGACCTTGACCTTGCCCGGGGCGCCCCCGTAGGTCACGGTCACGCCGTTCTGCGAGGCCTTGGTGAGGTCCTCGTACGAGACGAGCGCGGAGCCGTCGACGGTGCCGGCGGTGCCACCGGAGAAGTCCCCGTTCAGCTTGACCTGGTGGAACCGGGCGTCGAACTCGGTGATCCGCATCCGGCGCCCCTCGTTGCTCGCCTCGACCCCCTGGAGCTTGACGTCGACCTGCTCCAGCTCGTGGCCGAGCGCCTGCGTCAGGAACGGGAAGCCGTGGATCTCCACGCTGGTGGAGGCGGCCTGACCGCGGCCGACCTTGACCCGGTCGGCGATCCGGTCCTCGGCGTAACCGACGGCCAGGCGGTCGGCCAGGACGAAGAGTCCGGCCAGGACCAGTCCGATGATCAGAAGTATTCGCAGGGCGCGCATGGGTCCTCTGGTCCTCCCCCGTGTGGACGATCACATGGCCGTAGCCATGACCATGACCGTGGTCCTGAAGCTGACGGCCGCGGTGGTGGCCGCGGTTCCCACGGTCATGATCATGTGAGGCTACTGGGTCAGCCCACCACACGCCCGATCAGGTAGACGGCCGGCGCGGCGACGGCCAACGGGAGGGCCACGCCCGCCGTCATGTGGACGAACTTCGACGGGTAGTCGTACGCCGCCACGCGCAGGCCGATCAGGGCGCAGGCGCCGGCGACCAGCCCGACCAGGGCGCCACCGGCCACCCCGACGGCCGTCAGCCCGCCGACGGCGATGCCGGCGCCCGCGGCGGCGGCCAGGGAGGCCCCGACCGACGGGGCCGGCGGCAGCGGCAGGGCCCGGGCGAAGGTGGCCACCGCGACGGCGACCGTGCCGGCGGTGACCGCGGCCGGGTCGGCGGCGAGGTAACCGGCGCAGACGATCGCCAGGGCGGCGGACGCCACCGAGGCCATCAGGCCGTACATGCGCTCGTCGGGGTCGGCGTGGCTGCGGAGCTGGAGGACCAGGGTGAGCAGCACCCAGGCACCGAGGGTGCCGATGACGGCGCCCGGGCCGTAGGAGTCGTCCACGGCGAGGACGGCGACGTCGGCGACGAGCGCACCGGCGAAGGCGAGGGCGATGCCCTGGCGGGCGGGCCACATGCCGTTGAGCCGGAACCAGCCGGCGGCGGTGAGCCCCTGCAGCAGCACGAGCGGCACCACGAGCGCCAGCTCGCCCAGGGCCGCCGCACCGGCCATGAGCAGACCGAGCCCGGTCGTCACGAGCGCGGGCTGCGGCCCGGGATCGATGATGGGCGACCGCCCTTCGGCCCGCGCCTGCGCCGGGTCGACGACCCGGATGGTGCTCCCCCCGAGCGTCGGCTCGGAGTACTCCCTCGAACCGCCCCCGGGCCCGTCGGCTGCCGCCGGGGCGGCTCCCGCCGGGGCGGGGGCGTCGTCACGGACCGGCGGGAGGTACGCCGTCTGCGCGGCCGCGTCGGCCCCTGCCGGGGCGGGGGCGTCGTCACGGACCGGCGGGAGGTACGCCGTCTGGGCCGCCGCGTCGACCCCTGCCGGAGCGGCGCCAGGTCCGCCAGGCGCGGCGTGGGCGCCGGGCGCGGCGTGGGCGCCGGGCGCGGCGTGGGCGCCGGGCGCGGCGTGGGCGCCGGGCGCGGCGTGGGCGCCGGGCGCGGCGTGGGCGCCGGGCGCGGCGTGGGCGTCCTCGCGGAACGGGGGCAGGTACGCCGTCTGCGCGGCCGCGTCGACCCCTGCCGGGGCGGGAGCGTCGTCACGGACCGGCGGGAGGTACGCCGTCTGGGCCGCCGGGTCGGCAGCGCCCTGGCCAGCGCCGGGTCCGCCCGGGGCGTGGGCGTCCTCGCGGAACGGGGGCAGGTACGCCGTCTGCGCGGCCGCGTCGACCCCTGCCGGGGCGGGGGCGTCGTCACGGACCGGCGGGAGGTACGCCGTCTGGGCCGCCGGGTCCGCAGCGCCCTGGCCGGCGCCGGGTCCGCCCGGGGCGTGGGCGTCCTCGCGGAACGGGGGCAGGTACGCCGTCTGCGCGGCCGCCTCGGCGGCCGGCGGGGTGGCGGTGTCGCGGAACGGGGGCAGGTACGCCGT
>NZ_RPRY01000377.1 GCF_003949795.1 Streptomyces sp. WAC06614 | reverse complement strand
CCCGGGAATTCCCCGGCGCCCTGTCCCGCGGAGTCCGCGGCGTCCTGCCCGGGCACGGGCGGCTGCGCCTGCCCCGGCACGAACGGGGGCGGGACGGCCGGGCCCTGGCCCGGCACGAACGGCGGCGTGGTCGCGGGACCCTGGCCCGGGAATTCCCCGGCGCCCTGTCCCGCGGAGTCCGCGGCGTCCTGCCCGGGCACGGGCGGCTGCGCCTGCCCCGGCACGAACGGGGGCGGGACGGCCGGGCCCTGGCCCGGCACGAACGGCGGCGCGGTCGCCGGACCCTGGCCCGGGAAACCCCCGGCGCCCTGACCCGCGGAGTACCCGGAATCCTGCCCCGGCACGGACGGCGTCACCTGCCCGGCCCCCGCCACGACGGCCGAGCCCTCCCCGGGAACGGGTGCCGGGCCCTGCTCGGCGACGGGTGCCGGCCCCTGCCCGGCGACGTGTGCCGGGCCCTGCTCGGCGACGTGTGCCGGCCCCTGCTCAGCGACGGGTGCCGAACCTTGCCCGGGAACGGACGCCAACCCCTGCCCAGGCACGGGCGTCTGGCCCTGCCCAGGCATGGGTGCCGGGCTCTGCCCGGCGGCAGGGGTCGGCCCCTGGCCGGGGACGGGTGCCGGGCCCTGGCCCGAGGGCGGGGCCGGGCGGTGGGGTTCGAAGCCGCTGCCTTCCGGGAGGCCGGGGACGGCGCCGGACGGGGCCGAGTTCTGGGTGTACCAGGCCGGCGGGGTGTAGTCGATGGTGAACTCGCCCGTCAGCTCGGGCTCCGCGTCGGACTGATCGTCCGTCGGGACGTCCCACGCCCCGCCGCGGCTCTCGTTCCGATCGCCGTTCACTTCGTCCTCCTGGTCTGGTCGAGCACTGCCACGGGCGCGTACTGCGGCGCCACGCCCACGGTCAGCCTAATCCCGGCAGGTTGCCGGGACCCGCGTCCACGGCGGTTGCCCCGGACACACCCGGCCGGGACGACCGCCCCGTTCGGGACGGTCCCCCCGGTTGTCCCGGCGGACCGGGACAGCCGATCCGGTCCACCCGGTGGACCCGGTGGACCCGGTGGACCCGGCGGGCCCGGCCCACCCGGCCGACCGGCACGGTCGATCCGGCGCACCCCGGGGGGCGTTCCGGCCCACCCGGCTGCCCGGCAGAGCCGTTGCGGCCGACCCGGCCGACCGGCCCGGCCGACCGGCACGGTCGTTCCAGCCAGCCAGCCAGCCAGCCAGCCAGCCAGCCAGCCAGCCAGCCAGCCAGCCCGGCCGGGACGGCCGTTCCGGCCGACCCGGGAGGGGCGTTCCGGCCAGGCCCACGCGGCCGACCGGGTACGCCTCAGTCGATCCGCCGGGCTGCGCCCAGCAGCCCGGTCTCCGCTTCGGTTCCCTGGGTCATCACGAAACGGCGGTCCCGCTGGTTGCACCACAGCGTCACCCCGTCGCCGAGCGTCGGCAGGGAATCCACCGCCGCACGCGGCAGGTTCATCAGCCGGCCGATCTGCTCCGCCTCGTCCGGCGACACCCGCTGCACCCCCACCAGCGCCGACTGCTGCAGCAACCGCGGTGCCGTCGGGCTCAAGTACGGCAGCAGGGTCAGGACCGACTGCCAGGGGCCGGCCACCACGCGGCCGCGTGGGGGGCGCATACCGCAGTCGCGGACGACGAGTACCGGGCTGCCGGCCGACGCGCCCTGCGGCGGTACGCGGCCCACCTCGTGCAGGGTCACGCACTGCTGGCCGCCGCCGGCCGCCTGGGCCAGTGCCGACCAGACCTGGCCGCGGCCGGTCTCCACGGCCACCCGTGCCCCGGTCGCCGCCGCGCGCAGCGCCAGCACCTGGGCCGTCCACAGGCCGCCGATCAGCGTCACCTCGTACGGCGTGGGGCGGTTGACGCCCAGCACCGCCGGCCGGCCCTCGGCGTCCACGCCGATGACGACGCCGTCGTCGCCGATCGGCAGCGCCAGGGCGTCCAGCTCCTCCGCGGGCACCGCGTGCCGTTCCCGGCGCGGGCCCACCAGTCCGTAACCCACCCTCATCGTGCGCCTCCCAGCGGCAGCGAAGCCAGCACGCCCGGGAGTTGCTCCCGGTCCAGCCGCACCAGCCCGGTCTTCACGCCCCGGGCGGTCCGCTCCAGCTCCCGCCGGGCGGCGACCAGTTCCTCGTCGCTGCGGCCGGTGATGCGGACGTGGCCGGTCAGGGTCACGCCGTGCCGCTCCGCCGGGGCCAGCGTCAGGCTGAAGTTGGTGGCCAGCGCGGGCAGCGAGGTCAGCAGCGCCACGAAGTGCGGCAGCGGGGCCGCCCCGCCGCCCAGCTGCGGCCAGCGCGCTATCCAGTACGTCGTGTGCCGCCGGTCGTCGCAGCGCCAGGTCCGCGGGGTCTCCTCGGTGCGCCGCCCGGGCGTACCCGAACGGCCGGACGCCCGCCCCGCCTGCGTGATGGCCATCGGGTTGGCGCACGAGGACGTCGCCAGCGCCGCCGTCAGCTCCTGCTCGGTCAGCACGGTCGCCCGGAACCCGGCCCCGGCCAGCCGGCTGGCCAACTGGTCCGCCGCCCGCACCACGCACCGCTGCGCACCTTCGAGGCCGCCGCCGCGCGCGGCGACCGCCTCCGGGCACAGCTCCGGGTCGAGCTTGAGAGCGACCCACGTCAGCCGTACCGCCGGCGCGCCCGTCCGGGCCTGCAGCGGCGCGTAGTTGCGGGTGGCCATGGACTGGGTCGGCAGGTGCGGCGCGGGCGCCGGCTGCGTGTGCTGGACCAATTGCGCCGACTCCAGCCGGATCCCGTCGACCTCCAGCGCGTCCCGGACCACGCCCAGCGGCAACGGCCGGGCGGCCCGGTCCTCGCGCAGCGCGGTCCCGTCGGCGTCCACCTGGACCAGCACGGTCAGGAACGTGCCGTCGCCGATCATCCCGACCGGCCGCCGGTCACGGTCGCTGAAGGTGTACGTCCGCAGCGCCGGATCGGCCTCCACCACGGGCGCCAGCCCCGGTTCGGTCCCCGGCGGCACCACCAGCGAGGCGGCCCGCCGCCGGCGCGCCCGCAGGGCGAGGGCGGAGCCGATCCACTCGGGCAGGGACCGCTGGTGGCGCCGTACGACGGCCAGCACGACCAGGACGGCGGCCAGCACGCCCGCGGGCACCAGCAGCAGCATGTCGAGCACCGAGGCCACCAGCAGCAGGGCCGCGGCCACCTGGAGCAGGACGAGTTGTTGCAATCGGAACGGGCCGAAGCGGCCCGGGCTCGACTTCGGGTGCGGAGACACCCCGCCCTGCGGCGGTGCGGCCTCGGCCGTACGGCGTCGCGTCGCGGTGGCCATCACTGGTGCAGTTCCCCTTCCCGGGGCCAGACCCCGAAAGTCCCCACGGCGCACGGCACATGGCCGTGACCCGCCGGAATCTCCCCAATCCACCCGAACAAGCCCTGATTACCCCGGTACGGAAGGCAGTGAGCGGCAGCCTCACCCTACCCGCCCCCTGGGCACCCTCCGTCAACAGGCATAGTAGGTGGCCGGTCCGACGATCCAGGCCCGGGGACCGAACTCACCGACCGGGCCGTGCGGGGAGAAGCAGGCGGTCATGGCATCACGACGTGATGAGCTCAACGCGTACACCTTTGCGAAGCGGCGCACGGTGGCAGCGTTCCTCCAGCCGTCCGCCACCGGCACCGAGGAGGGCGCGCCGCGGCCGCTGCGCGCGGTCGTGCCGAGCCTGGTGACCGGTGCCGTGATCCTGGCGGCCTTCGGCGGCTGGGGCATGCTCAAGCCCACCGCCCCCAAGGGCTGGGACGAGCCCGGCGCCAACGTCGTCGTCGGTAAGAACTCCACCACCCGGTACGTGGTCCTGACGACCAAGGTGAACGGCAAGGACCAGACCCGGCTGCACCCGGTGCTCAACCTGGCCTCCGCCCGGCTGCTGCTCGACCCGCAGAAGTCCAAGGTCGTCACCGTCGACGACGCCGTCCTGGACAACGGCAAGCTGCCCCGCGGCCCCATCATCGGCATCCAGTACGCCCCCGACCGGCTGCCCTCGGAGACGGACGCCGGCACCGCCAAGCGGTGGGCGGTGTGCCAGAAGCCGGGCGGCAACGGCCAGGGCGTGCAGACCGCCACGTTCGTCCTCGCCGCCCGCGAGGCGGGCCTGATGGACGACCAGCGCAAGCTCGCCGACGGCCAGGTGCTGTACGTGCAGAGCACCGGCGAGTCCAAGGACCGCTATCTCGTCGACGCCGTCGGCACCAAGTACAAGTTCCCCGAGGGCCCCCCGGGTTCGGCGGCCGCCCAGGACGCGCAGAAGCTCACCAACGCCCTGGTCGGCAGCGGCGCCGCGCAGCCGGTCTCCGAGCAGTGGCTGGCCACCCTGCGCGAAGGCGAACCGCTCGGCTTCCCGCAGCTGCCCGGCTCGGTCGGCGCCGACGCCAAGGTGCCGGGCCTGGTCACCGCCGAGAACAAGGTCGGCATGGTGCTGCGCGCCCAGACCGGTTCGGGACCGCAGCACTACGTCGTCCTGCCCGGCAAGGTCGCCCCGGTCTCGGACTTCACCGCCTGGCTGCTCATCAACGCCCCCGCCACCGACATGCTCAACATGCGGGGCAAGCCGCGCGAGGTGGACCTGCAGTCCCTGATGCCGGACGCCACCGCCTTCCGTGGCGACGCCCGCTGGCCGCTGAAGAAGTCCACCCAGGTCAACCGCACTGCGGCGGCCGGCACCGCGGCCCCCACCGCCGGCCAGGGCGGCGACCGCGACACCGTCTGCAACGTGCTGCGTTCGGTGGACGGCCAGGGCGTCCCCACGATGAGCACCTGGGCCGGCTCCGGCTTCCCCGTCGACATCACGGCCACCGGCTCCAGCGCCTACGTCACCCCCGGCTCGGGCCTGCTCTACACCCAGATCCAGGGCAACCAGGGCACCGCCGGCGGCACCCTGTTCCTGGTCACCGACACCGGGCTGCGCTACGCCGTGCAGGCCAACGGCGACTCGGACGCGGCGCGTTCGGGCATCGGCGCGGCCGACCCGAAGAAGGGGGCCGGCGACGGCCGGCCCGAGGCCAGCCAGGCCCAGATGCGGCTCGGCTACGGCAAGGTGGTGCCCACGCTGGTGCCCATCGCCTGGTCGGAGTTCCTCTCCAAGGGTCCCCGCCTGGACACCAACGCGGCCCGCCAGCCGCAGGGTTCGTGAGGCCGTCGATGCCGAAGACGCCCCGCACCGCCGGATCCCGCCCGCGTGCGCCCCGTAGCGCCGTGGCTCTCGTCCTCGCCGTCGCCGCCGTCGCCGCGGCGGCCGGCACCACGGCCGCGGCGCCTGCGCCCGCCGCACCGGGGTCGGCCGCGCCCGGTGCGGCCGTGCGCCTGGCCGGGGCCGGCGAGTGCACGTTCCCGATGAAGAAGCAGATCGCCGACCGCCCCTGGGCCCTGCAACGGGTGCTGCTGGACGCCCTGTGGGCGGAGACCAAGGGCAAGGGCGTGCGGGTCGCCGTCATCGACACCGGCGTCGACCGCGCCAACCCCCAGCTCTCCTCCGCCCTCGACGTCGGCGCGGGCAAGGACCTGCTGGACCCCAAGGGCGGCGACGGCACCAACGACACCGTCGGCCACGGCACCAAGGTCGCGGGCCTGATCGCGGCCCGCCCCCAGGAGGGCACCGGCTTCGTGGGCCTGGCCCCCGAGGCCACCGTCATCCCGATCCGGCAGAACGACGAGCGCCAGACCGGCAAGGCCGACACCCTCGCCGACGCCATCGAGCACGCCCTGGGCAAGGGCGCCCAGATCATCAACATCTCCCAGGACACCACCCAGCCGATGACCGAGGACTCCAAGCTCGGCCAGGCGGTGAAGAAGGCGGTCGCCGCCAACGTGGTGGTCGTGGCCTCCGCGGGCAACGACGGCCTCCAGGGCGAGAAGCGCAAGACCTACCCGGCGGCCTTCCCCGGCGTCCTCGCCGTGGCCTCCAGCGACCGCAACAACGAGCGCGCCGCCTTCTCCCAGCCCGGCGACTTCATCGCCGTCGCCGCCCCCGGCGTCGACATGGTCTCCACCGTCCCCGGCTTCGGCCAGTGCGTCGACAACGGCACCAGCTTCTCCGCCCCGTACGTCGCCGGCGTCGCCACCCTGCTGCGCGCTCAGCACCCCGACTGGTCGGCCCAGGAGATCATCTGGCAGATCGAGCAGACCGCCGAGCGCTCCGTCAACGGCAAGGACGACTACGTCGGCTGGGGCGTGGTCGACCCGGTGCGCGCCGTGACCCAGGACTCCCAGAAGCCCAAGGCCCCCACTCCCGACCCGGGCCCCCCGCCGGC
>NZ_RPRY01000376.1 GCF_003949795.1 Streptomyces sp. WAC06614 | reverse complement strand
GCCCCCGACCGCACTCCCTCCGTACGCCCCCCGTACGCCGAGAGCCCGGACATTGCCCCGTGTCAAGTGGCGTGATACACAGAGTGACCATATGTTCTTGCGCATATCGCCCAGGTCAGAGGGTGCGAACGGGGCACGTGCCAGGAGTTCGGCAGAAGAGAGCCGCCAAGTCGACATCCCACGGCGGTTTCATCAGGGAAGATAGTGCGTGACCCCTGCCGGAGGGCACGGGCTACCGGAACTACCCTGACTGGGGCGGTGAGTTACATGATCCTGGCGGCCGAAAAGGGCGACATCAACACCATCATCGGCGGAATCGCCCCGAACTGGGGCCCGTTCGGCAGTCTCGGTGCCGAAGCGAAGGTCATGATCGAAGTCATCATGGCCGTGGCGATCCTGCTCTGCCTGGGCATCGCCATCTGGGGCGCTGCCAAGCAGCGCATCGGCGCGACGGCACTGCGCGACACCTTCAGCGCGGAACAGGGCAAGGGCCTGATCGTGGCCGGCCTGACAGGTGTCTTCATCATCGGCTCGCTCGGCACGCTGTTCACGATCGTCTACGGGATGGCGGTCTAGCCGTGCCGGCTTCCGCCACCTGATGACGACCCACCAGACCGCGTCCACGCGGGAACCAGCGCTACCGTCGAACGACGCGGAGGGGGCGGAGACGGAATGAGCCACGACGACAGCTACGGCGGCGGGGCGGGCGGCGGCTACGGCGACGTCGGCGGCACGGGCCAGACCCGCACCCGCCTCCCGGAGCCCACCTCCGACCCGTACGCCCCACCCCGCCGCGCCGCCCGCCCGTCGCGGGGGCTGGTGACGGTGGTCGGCGTGGTGGTGCTGCTGATCGCGGCGATCGCGTTCGCGAACCAGGACAACACGAGGAACGACCCGACGGACCAACCGTCGACCTCGGACAAGGCTCCTGCCTCCGGCCCGACGGACGCCACAGGGACGCGTCCCGTGGACGGCAAGAACGGGCAGATCCCCAAGGGATTCGCCCAGAACGAGCAGGGAGCCCAGTCGGCGGCCGCCAATTTCGCCGTGGCGCTGGGTTCTGACGGAATGTTCAAGAAGGACACCCGGCACGCCTTGGTGGACGGCATCTACACCCAGGACGCCGCGGCCCGCCTGAAGGGACCGCAGGACCAGGCGTACTCCGCACCCTTCCTGGGCAAGCTGGGCCTCGACGCGAACGGCAACCCGCCCCAGGGCAGCGTCTTCGTCACGCGGGCCGTCCCTGTCGGTACCCGGATCGACAGCTTCAGCCCGACGAACGCCAAGGTCTCGGTCTGGTACACGGCACTGATCGGCATGTCCGGCCCGCAGTCGACCGACCCCGTCCGCACCACGTGGAAGACGTGGACGTTCGACCTCGTCTGGGCGGGCGGCGACTGGAAGGTCGCCGGCGACAGCCAGCAGGACGGGCCCGCGCCCGTCCCCGGCGATGTCCGGGCGTCGACGTCCGACGACATCAGCAAGGCCATCAAGGAGTTCGGAGGGTTCACCTATGCCCGGTAGGCTCCGCACACGGCTCGGCGTCGTCGCCACCGTCCACGTCGCCCTGGTCTCGATGGCAGCTCGTGCCCACGCGGCCCCGACCCCCACGCCGACCCCCACTCCCACACCGACGTCGTCGCCGTCCGCGAGCAACAGCGTCTGTGACGCGCTCATCGGCCCGGCCAAGCAGTACTGCGAGAAGGGCGAGTCCGGCGCAGGCAGCACGCCCGGGACCGGCCCGTCCCTGAGCAACCCCGACAGCCCTCTGGACCCCTTGGCCTCCCTCGCCCGCGGCTGCGCCGACGCCGCCTCCTGGATCGTCGGCAAGCTCAGCGAGGCCGTCAAGAACACCGCCGCCGTCGACTTCACCAACGGCACGTTCCTCCAGCAGTACGCCGTCGTCTTCGCCGCCTCCACGGTCCTGACCCTCGTCCTGTGGCTGCTCGCCGTCGCCAAGCGCGCCATCCGCGGCGTACCGCTCAGCACCGCCGTCTCCGAAGCCATCGGCTTCCTCTGGCTCACCGTGCTGGCCTCCGCCTTCACCCCGCTCGTCCTCTACACCGTGGTCTCCGCCACCGACGGCGTCACGCAGGTCATCGCCTCCGCCACCGGCGGCCAGACCGACGTGTTCTTCGGCTCCTTCGGCGAGGCCCTCAAGAAGGGCCAGGACATCGGCGGCGGCCCGATCATGCTGATCGTCGTCGCCCTCGTCACCGTCCTCGCCGCCGGCGTCCTGTGGCTGGAGCTGGTCATCCGCGCCGCCCTGCTCTACGTCGGCGCGCTCCTCGGCACCGTCGTCTACGCCGGCCTGGTCGACCGCAACATGTGGGGCCACGTCCGCCGCTGGGCCGGGATCATGATCGCCGTGATCATGGTCAAGCCGATCATCGTGATCGTCCTAGGCCTGGCCGGCGCCCTCGCCGGCGACAAGGGCCCCAACGCCTTCTCCGCCGTGGTCTCCGGCCTCGCCATCATCCTGCTGGCCATCTTCGCCTCCGCGATGATCTACCGCTTCGTACCCGGCTTCGGCGACGAGATCTCCGCCGCCCGCAGCAACCGCAAGCAGGCCACCGACGGAGCCCAGGCCGCCGCCGTCATCAGCTCCCCCGCCACCCTCGTCTCCCAGGGCATCAAGACCCACAGCAGCCGCGGCGGTTCCCACCGCGCCGGCGGCGGCGAAGGCGGCACCGGCGGCAACCAGATCTCCGGAGGCATGGCCGCCCACAGCAGCCGCGGCCCCGCAGGCGGCGGCAGCGTCCCCTCCGCGACCCCCGCGCCCCGTACGAGCACGGGCACGAGCCCGAGGAACACAGGAGGTGACGGGCGTTGACGGCCCAGTCCCACCAGATCCACCCGATCGCGCCCCGCCGCACGTACCTGATCGGCCGCGCCCGGCCGAACGCCATCGTCGGCAAGAACCGCGAGACGGGCGAGATCGCCCTCGTCATCGCCGGGGCCTTCCTCGGCATGATGAGCGGGCTGCTGGTCCCCGCCCTCACCGCGCGGATCGTCCTGCTCGTCGGCTTCCCGCTGCTCGCCCTCGCCGCGGTCTACGTGCCCTACCGGGGCCGCACGTTCTACAAGTGGTTCGAGATCAACCGCAGCTACAAGCGCACCCTGCGCCGCGGCGCCACCTTCCGCTCCGCCGCCATGGAGGCCGGCACCCGCGCCTCCGACGGCCGCGAGGTCGAGATCGGCCCGCCCCCCGGCATCGGCCGCATCAACTGGCTCGCCGCCCCCTTCGGCCCCGACGAGATCGCCGTCCTGCTGCACGCCGACCGCAGGACCGTCACTGCGGCCATCGAGATCGAGGGCCCCGGCGTCGGCCTGCGCGACAGCGAGGACCAGGAAGCCCTCGTCGACCGCTTCGGCACCCTCCTCAAGCACGTCGCCAACGGCGACGGCTTCGTCACCCGGCTGCAGATGCTCGCCCGCACCCTGCCCGCCGACCCCGACGCCCACGCCAAGGACGTCGCCCAGCGCGGCGACGCCCACTCCCCGGCCTGGCTGCGCGACTCCTACGAGCAGCTCCAGTCGATGGTCTCCACCTCCTCCGAGCAGCACCGCGCCTACCTCGTCGCCTGTATGCACTACACGCGCGAACTCGCCGCCGAGGCCCACACCATCGCCCGCGCCGCCACCCCGCAGCGCGGCCGCCGGCTCGACAAGGACGCCGGTCTCGCCGTCGTCATGGCCCGCGAGCTCACCGACATCTGCGCCCGCCTCGCCGAGGCCGACATCCGCGTCCGCCAGCCCCTCGGCCAGGGCCGACTCGCCTCCCTCGTGCACTCCATGTACGACCCGGACCACCCCATCGACCACATCCAGGCCATGACCAAGCGCAACGCCTGGCCCGCCGAGCTCGACGCCACCGAGCCCACCTTCCTCCAGGCCAAGACCCGCGAGTCCTCCACCCGCGCGCCCTGGTGCCACGCCACCGCCTGGGTCAAGGAATGGCCCATGACCCCCGTCGGCGTGAACTTCCTCGCCCCGCTCCTCGTCCACACCCCCGACGTGATCCGCACGGTCGCCGTCACCATGGACCTGGAGCCCACCGAGGTCGCCATCGAGCGGATGCTGACCGAGAAGACCAACGACGAGGCCGACGCCAGCCGCGCCGCGAAGATGAACCGCACGGTCGACCCCCGCGACATCGCCGCCCACGGCCGGCTCGACCAGAGGGGTGAAGATCTCGCCAGCGGTGCGGCCGGGGTCAACCTGGTCGGGTACATCACGGTGTCGTCGCGTTCCCCGGAGGCCCTCGCCCGCGACAAGCGGACCATCCGCGCTTCGGCCGGCAAGTCGTACCTGAAGCTCGAATGGTGCGACCGCGAGCACCACCGCGCCTTCGTCAACACCCTGCCGTTCGCCACCGGCATCCGAAGCTAGCTGGAGGCAGCCGCCATGCGAGATCCGCTGTCCGTCCTGACGGACGCCTTCACCAGCTTCCTGTTCGGCAAGGTCGAGACGACCCGCCTCCCGGTCCGCACCTCCACCGGCCAGGCCCAGGCCGTCTACCTGCCCACCGCCGCCCCCGGCCTCGGCGACTCCGGTGTGATCATCGGCCGGGAGGTCTACAGCGGCAAGGGCTACATCTACGACCCCTTCCAGCTCTACGGCCAGCAGCTCCCCGCCCCCCACTGGCTGGTCCTCGGCGAGTCCGGCAACGGCAAGTCCGCACTGGAGAAGACGTACGTCCTGCGCCAGCTCAGGTTCCGCGACCGCCAGGTCGTGGTCCTCGACGCCCAGGGCGAGGACGGCGTCGGCGAATGGAACCTCATCGCGGAAGCCCTGGGGATAACCCCCATCCGCCTGGACCCGGTCGCCGCCGGCGGGGACGGCATCCGCCTCAACCCGCTCGACCCGTCCATCACCACCACCGGCCAGCTCGCCCTGCTGCGCACCATCATCGAGGTCGCGATGGGGCACGGCCTGGACGAACGTTCCGGCTTCGCCCTCAAGGTCGCCCACGCCTACGTCACGGAGACCATCACCGACCGCCAGCCGGTCCTGACCGACATCGTGGAACAGCTGCGCCACCCGGAGGCCGAATCCGCGGAGGCCATGAACGTCGACATAGACGACGTCCGCGCCTGGGGCCTGGACGTGGCCCTCGTCCTCGACCGCCTGGTCGACGGCGACCTGCGCGGCATGTTCGACGGCCCGACCACGGTCGGCATCGACCTCGACGCCCCGCTCATCGTCTTCGACCTCTCGCACATCGACCGCAACTCCATCGCCATGCCCATCCTGATGGCGATCGTCGGCGTCTGGCTGGAGCACACCTGGATCAGGCCCGACCGGAAGAAGCGGATCTTCCTGGTCGAAGAGGCCTGGCACATCATCAACAGCCCGTTCGTGGCCCAGCTCTTCCAGCGGCTGCTGAAGTTCGGCCGCCGCCTCGGCCTGTCCTTCGTCGCCGTCGTCCACCACCTCTCCGACGTCGTCGACGGAGCCGCCGCCCGGGAGGCCGCGGCCATCCTCAAGATGGCCTCCACCCGGACCATCTACGCCCAGAAGGCGGACGAGGCCCGCGCCACCGGCCGGGTCCTCGGCCTGCCCCGCTGGGCCGTCGAGATCATCCCCACCCTCACCCCCGGCATCGCGGTCTGGGACGTCAACGGCAACGTGCAGGTGGTCAAACACCTGATCACCGAGACGGAACGCCCCCTGGTCTACACCGACCGCGCCATGACCGAATCCTCGGCACCACCGCCGCAAGCACCCCTGAACGACGACCTGCTCGCGGCCGAACTGGAGGCGGAAGAACGCGCCATGCGCATCGAACGACGCCACGGCGGTGGGGCGACGGTGGCCTGACATGGCCGACCAGCGCCCCGCGGCGAGAACCCCGGCCGGCGGGACCGGCCGCCCCGGCGGCATCCCGGACGGACTCCTGGTGGGCCTGCTGGCCTTCCTGCTGGGCCTGGCGGTCCTCGTGTGGACCGCCACCGGCCTGGCCGCCCTGCTGGCCCGCGGGAGCTGGCCGGACGCCGTCACCTTCGGACGCACCCCGACCGCGGTCCGCGCGCTGATAACCCAACCCCACGACATCCCCGCCGCCTGGCCGGACACCGACCCGGCGGCCCTGTCGGGCTGGGGCCTGTTCTGGGGCCTCTTCGTGGGCCAGCTCCTGGTCCTGCTCGTCCTGACCCTCTTCGCGCTCGGCGTGGTGGCCCGCACCAAGGCCCGCCGCACCCGCCTCAAGGCCGAGGCGGAGGCCGGGGCCAGGACCGGGGCCACCCGGCCCACGCCCGACCTCGCCCCGGCCCGCACCACACCCGAACCGACGACGCCACCCCCCAC
>NZ_RPRY01000375.1 GCF_003949795.1 Streptomyces sp. WAC06614 | reverse complement strand
AGTCGAGGGTGACCTTGGGGTTGCCGTGGGTGGGGTCGGGCTCGAAGCCGCCGCCCTCGATCACGTAACCGTCCGCGGTGCGGGTGACGCGGGTGATCACCGGGTTGGGGCGGCCGGCCAGCTTGTTGACCAGGTAGGCGCCCGCCGGGGCGCCGGTCAGGGCCCAGATCTGGTCGGGCAGGTCGGGCAGGCCCGCGCCGACGTCGGCGAGGAAGAACGCGACCACGTAGGCCATCGTGACCACGCTCAGCGCCACGTACTGGAGGTCGACCAGGTCGGTGCGGCCTCCGTCGTTGGCGATCAGGTCGCGGGCCGTGGGGTGGGCGTCCGGCTGGAGGGCGGGCTTGTTCAGGGTGCCGTTCTGCACCCGTACGCCGACCACCGTCTTGGCCGCGATCAGGGCCACGTACGGGCCGCCGAGGAGGGGGAGGTAGACCGTGGTCAGCTCGGCCAGGGGGCCGTCCGGGCGGGAGAAGTACGCGGGGCCGCCGCCCGCCACCAGGCCGTAGCCCAGGATCGTCACCAGCAGCCAGACCAGGACCACCGTCCAGGCGAACGCCAGCGTGGTCGAGGTCGACAGCCGTCCGTCGCGGCCCGTCAGGAAGCCCGGCGCGCGGCGCAGCCGCAGCAGGACGGGCCCGGTCAGGGCCGCCAAGGTCGTCAGTGCCCAGAGTGCCGTCAACATGTGTGTCCCCCCGTGACCCCCGTGATGCGTCCCCCGCGTCCCTCCGCAGTGGTACCGCGCGACCGGGGACATGACAAGTCGCCACCCCGGGCGGTCAGTCCTCGCGTTGCTCCGGCAGCACCGGGAAGCGGCGCGGGGCGATCAGCAGCAGGACCAGCAGCGCGGCCACCGCCGCCGCGCTCGCGCCGAAGAAGATGTGGTCCACGGCCGTGGCCACCGCGCCGCGCAGCTGCTCGGCGGCGGCCGGCGGTACCAGGTCCGGCCGGTCCAGGGCCCCGGAGACGTCGTCCAGCCGGGTCGGCAGGCCCGGTACGGGGGCGTCGGCGAGCCGGGAGGCGATCGTGAGGTTGGCGACGGCGCCCAGCGCGGCCGCGCCCAGGCTCTGGCCGACCTGACGGCAGAACAGCACCGAGGCGGTGGTCGTGCCGCGCTCGGACCAGCCGACGGTGGACTGCACGCCCACGATCAGCGGCAGTTGGAACAGGCCCAGCGCCGCGCCCAGCAGGAGCATGATCAGGGCCGGCTGCCAAGGTCGCGCCGGGTAGGGCAGCAGGGTGAAGGAGAACAGCACCGCGGCGGCCAGTGCGATGCCGACGGCCGCGGAGTTGCGGAAGCCGATGCGCCGGTAGACGTGCTGGCTCAGGGCCGCGGTGACGGGCCAGCTCAGCGTCATCCCGGACATCACGAAGCCGGCGCTGATCGGGTCCAGGCCCAGCACGCTCTGGGCGTAGGTCGGTACGAACACCATCGGGGCCACCATGACGACGCCGAGGGCCGCCATGGCGAGGTTGACCGCGGCGATGGTCCGCCGGCGCCACACCCAGCCGGGCAGCACCGGCTCCTCGGCCCGCCGTTCGATCCGTACGACGAGCACCGCGAGGACGGCGCTCGCCGCGAGCAGGGCGAGCGAGGGCGCCGACAGCCAGGGCCAGGCCACCCCGCCCTGCACCACGGCGAACAGCAGGACCCCGCCGCAGGCGAAGACGGCCAGGGCCCCCGGCCAGTCGATCCGGCCGCGGGGGGTGGCAGCGGCCCGGTCGCGGGCGGGCTCGTGCAGGTGACGGTGGATCAGCCACAGGGCCAGGGCCCCGACCGGCAGGTTGATCAGGAAGATCCACCGCCAGTGGGCGTAGGCGGCGAGCAGGCCGCCGAGGGCCGGGCCGCCCACGGCGGAGGTGGCCCACACGGTGGACATCCGGGCCTGGATCTTCGGGCGGTCCTTGAGCGGGTACAGGTCGGCGGCCAGGGTCTGCACGGTGCCCTGGAGGGCCCCGCCGCCCAGCCCCTGCACGATCCGGAAGGCGATGAGCGCGGCCATGTTCCAGGCGACCGAGCAGAGCAGGGAGCCGGCCAGGAACAGGGCGGTGCCGAAGAGGAGGACGGGCTTGCGGCCGAAGGTGTCGGAGAGCTTGCCGTAGACGGGGAGGCTGACGGTGACCGCGAGGAGGTAGCCGGAGAAGAGCCAGGAGAAGACGGAGAAGCCGCCGAGGTCGCCGACGACCTGGGGGACGGCGGTGGCGACGATGGTGCCTTCGAGGGCGGCCAGCGCCATGGTGAGCATCAACGCCGCCACGACGGCGGCCCGTGGCCGCCCCGCCCCGGCCCCGGCCGGGGCCGCGGGTATGCCGGAGGTGTCGGGAGTGCCGGACGGGCCGGCGTCCGTGCTGCCGCCGGTGCTCTCCCCAGTGCTCACCAAGATCCTTTCACTGTGCACGCAGTTTCGGGGAACACCTTCTCACCGCGGCGCACGCGGGGGAATCCCCCATCTCACGTCCGCCGAAGGGTGCACGACCCCTAGGGGTCGGCTCCTCACAACGACCCAGGGCTCTTTCGTCCCGGTGGAGGAGGAAACCCGTTTCGGCCGGTTCTTAACTGGTTCCTACGAGCCAGGGGGCTACGGCACACGCGAACGAGGAGAAGGACCGTGACAACGGCAATGACCGAAACCAGGCACGGCGGTACGGGGGGAGCCGTGCCCGTCGCGGCCCGGGCGCGGCAGGTCGTCAAGGCCTACGGCTCCGGCGAGACCCGTGTCGTCGCCCTCGACCACGTCGACGTGGACATCCACCGCGGGCAGTTCACGGCGATCATGGGCCCCTCGGGCTCCGGCAAGTCCACCCTGATGCACTGCCTGGCCGGTCTGGACACCGTCTCCGGCGGGCAGATCCACCTGGAGGACACCGAGATCACCGGCCTGAAGGACAAGAAGCTCACCCAGCTGCGGCGCGACCGGATCGGCTTCATCTTCCAGGCGTTCAACCTGCTGCCGACGCTGAACGCCCTGGAGAACATCACCCTGCCCATGGACATCGCGGGCCGCAGGCCCGACCCCGAGTGGCTGGACCGCGTCGTGGAGACCGTCGGTCTGGCCGGCCGGCTCAAGCACCGCCCGACCCAGCTCTCCGGCGGCCAGCAGCAGCGCGTGGCCGTGGCCCGGGCGCTCGCCGCCCGGCCGGCGATCATCTTCGGCGACGAGCCCACCGGGAACCTGGACTCCCGGGCCGGCGCCGAGGTGCTCGGCTTCCTGCGCCGCTCGGTCGACGAACTCGGCCAGACCATCGTGATGGTCACCCACGACCCGGTGGCCGCCTCGTACGCCGACCGCGTGCTGTACCTGGCCGACGGCCGGATCGTGGACGAGATGCGCAACCCGACGGCCGACCAGGTCCTGGACCGCATGAAGGACTTCGACGCGCGCGGGCGGACCTCGTGAGCGTGCTGAAGACCTCCCTGCGCAACGTCGTCGCGCACAAGGGACGCATGGCGCTGTCGGCCATCGCGGTCCTGCTCTCCGTCGCCTTCGTCTGCGGCACCCTGGTGTTCACGGACACCATGAACACCACCTTCGACAAACTGTTCGCGACCACCGGCGCCGACGTCACCGTCAGCGCCAAGGCCGCCGAACCCGGCGAGGACAACCCGCGGCGCGGCCGGCCCGAGACCGTCCCCGCCGACACCGTGGACAAGGTCGCCGAGGTCCAGGGCGTGAAGTCCGCCCAGGGCAGCGTGGTCTCCACCTCCGTCACGGTGGCCGACTCCCGCAACAACGACATCGGCCCCACCTCCGGCGCCCCGACGATCGCGGCGAGCTGGAACGACCAGGAGCTCACGTCGATGGAGGTCAGCGCCGGCCACCCGCCGCGCGGCCCCACCGAGGTGATGCTCGACGCCGACACGGCCAGGAAGCACAAGCTGAAGATCGGTGACGAGCTGCGCACCATCGCCCTCACCGGCGACTTCCGCGCCACGATCACCGGCATCGCCACCTTCAAGGTGACCAACCCCGGCGCCACCCTGATCTACCTCGACACCGCCACCGCGCAGACCCAGCTGCTGGGCGGGCCGGGCCTGTTCACCCACGTCAACGTCACCGCCCAGGACGGCGTCTCCGACGAGCAGCTCAAGACGGCCGTCGCCGCCGCGCTCGGCGCCGACGCGTACACCCTGCAGACCGCCAAGGAGTCCGCGGACGCCGGGCGCAAGGACGTCGGTTCCTTCCTCGACGTCATGAAGTACGTGATGCTCGGCTTCGCGGCCGTCGCGTTCCTGGTCGGCATCTTCCTGATCTTCAACACCTTCTCGATGCTGGTCGCCCAGCGCACCCGCGAGATCGGCCTGCTGCGGGCCATCGGCTCCGACCGCGGCCAGATCAACCGCTCGGTGCTCACCGAGGCCCTGCTGCTCGGGGTGTTCGGTTCGCTGCTCGGCATCGGCGCCGGCATCGGGCTGGCCGTCGGGCTCATGAAGCTGATGGGCCGGATGGGGATGAACCTCTCCCTGGACGACCTGACGGTCCTGTGGACCACCCCGGTCGTCGGCCTGGTCCTCGGCGTGGTGGTCACCGTCGTCGCCGCGTACGTCCCGGCCCGCCGGGCCGGCAAGGTCTCCCCGATGGCGGCCCTGCGCGACGCCGGCACCCCCGGCGACCGCAAGGCCGGTGCCGTCCGCGCGGTCCTCGGCCTGCTGCTCACCGGCGCCGGTGGCGCGGCCCTGTTCCTGACGGCCCAGGCCGAGAAGGCCGGGCCGGGCTCGCTGTGGCTGGGGCTGGGCGTGGTGCTCACCCTGATCGGCTTCGTCGTGATCGGCCCGGTGCTGGCCGGCGGTGTGGTGCGGATCCTGTCCGGGGTCGTCCTGCGGCCCTTCGGCCCGGTGGGCCGGCTCGCCGAGCGCAACGCGCTGCGCAACCCGCGGCGTACGGGCGCCACGGCCGCCGCGCTGATGATCGGACTGGCGCTGGTCGCCTGCCTGTCGGTGGTCGGCTCGTCCATGGTGGCCTCGGCCACCGACGAGCTCGACCGGTCCGTCGGTGCCGACTTCATGGTCCAGTCGCAGACCGGCCAGCCGATCGTGCCGCAGGCCGAGCAGGCCATGCGCGGCGCCGGGCTGGCGCACGTGACCGCCTACCGGCAGGTCGAGGCCAAGGTCACCGCGCCCGACGGGTCCACCGTCGAGCAGGGCCTGAGCGCCACCGACCCGACGTACGCCGAGGACGTGCGCCGCAAGACGACCGCCGGGCAGCACGCCGACGCGTACGCCGCCGGCCGTATGGCGGTCGGCTCGGAGTACGCCACCGCCCACCACGTCAAGGTCGGCGACGAGCTGACGGTCGCCTTCACCGAGGGACGCACGGCCAAGCTGAAGGTCGCGGCGATCACCAAGGACGAGGGCAACCTCGACAAGGGCGTCATGTACATCAGCACGAAGACGGCCGAGGAGTACGTGCCGGCCGACCGGATGCCGCGGCCGTTCATGCTGCTGGGCAAGGCCCAGGGCGGCAAGGGCGACGCCGCGTACACCGCGCTCAAGCAGGCCCTGGCGCCGTACCCGCAGTACAAGGTCCTGAACCAGACCGACTACAAGAAGCTGCTCCAGGACCAGGTCGGCCAGCTGCTGAACATGGTCTACGGCCTGCTGGCCCTGGCGATCATCGTCGCGGTCCTGGGCGTGGTGAACACCCTGGCCCTGTCGGTGGTCGAGCGGACCCGGGAGATCGGCCTGATGCGCGCCATCGGCCTCTCCCGCCGCCAGCTGCGGCGGATGATCCGCCTGGAGTCGGTGGTCATCGCCCTCTTCGGCGCCCTGCTGGGCCTGGGACTGGGCATGGGCTGGGGCGCCACGGCCCAGCAGCTCCTGGCGCTGGAGGGCATGAAGGTCCTGGAGATCCCCTGGCCCACCATCCTGGGCGTCTTCGCCGGCTCCGCGCTGGTGGGCCTCCTGGCCGCGCTGGTGCCGGCGTTCCGCGCCGGCCGGATGAACGTCCTGAACGCCATCGCCACCGAGTAGCCGGCGGCCCCGGCCCGGCCACGGGGGTCCGGACCGCAGCCGCCACCAGGCCTCCGCCCCCGGCCCAGCCGGGGCCGGAGGCCTGCGGCCGTTCAGGAGGACGGACCGAGGCTTGCAGCCGTTCGGGGGGACGGGGCCCCGCCCCCCCGCAGACCGGCCCTGGCACAGCCAGGGGCTCGGAGGCCTGCGGCCGTTCAGGAGGACGGACCGAGGCTTGCAGCCGTTCGGGGGGACGGGCCCCCCGCAGACCGGCCCTGGCACGGCCAGGGGCTCGGGGGCCTGCGGCCATTCAGGAGGACGGACCGAGGGCTTGCAGCCGTTCGGGGGGACGGGGCCCCCGCAGAC
>NZ_RPRY01000374.1 GCF_003949795.1 Streptomyces sp. WAC06614 | reverse complement strand
GCACCGAAGCCTCGTCCAACCGCCCGGGCAACTCCCGCAACCCCCCCGCCAGGGGATCGGCTCGGGGTGGCGCGGGTGCGGGTGGAGCTGGCGGCGGGGTTGCGGGAGTTGCCCGGGCGGTTGGACGAGGCTTCGGTGCAGCTTGCCGCGGCCTTGGACGAGGCCGGGGGTGATCCCGGGCTGCGGCTCGCCGGGCTCGTCGGGCTGGCCCGGGTGCACCGGGCGCGCTACGCCCGTGACGGGGACCCGGCGGCCCTGGAGGCGGCCGCGGACGCCTACGCCCGGGCCCGCCGGCTGATCCCGCGCGACGGCCTCGCCTACGGCGAACTGCTCCCCGAATGGGGCGAGACGCTGCTGGACCGGGCCCGGGCCGAGGGCGGCCGCCCCTTCGCCTCGGCCGCCGTCCGCGTCCTGCGCGAGAGCCGCGCGGCGGTCCCCCGCTCCGACCCCCGCGCCGGACCCCGCCTGCTCCGCCTGGCCGTCGGCCTGCGCCTGCGGCACACGTACGAGGGCGACCTCGTCGACCTCCGCGAGGCGGAGTACCTCCTCGAACTGGCCGTCCGCCACGGCCCGCACCCCATGGACCGGGCCCGGGCCTGGCGGGACCACGGCGACGTCCAGCTGGAGATCCACGCCCACACCCACGCCCCGGACCGCCTCGACCGCGCCGCCGACTCCTACCGCCGCGCCTGGCGCGCCGCCCTGGAACCGGACGACGCCACCTCCGACCCGGCCGCCCTGGAACTGGCCGCCCTGGCCCAGCAACTGCGCGCCGAGGTCCTGGAACGCCTCTCCCGCCCCCGCGCCGCCCTCGACGCCTACCGCACGGCCCTGACCCTCCTCAGCCGCCTGCCCACCTCCGACACCGGCCCCCTGCGCGCCCGGGTCCAGGCCCTGGAGGCCGCCCTGTGACGGCCCCGCCGCCCCACCGCGGCGCCCGGCTCCCGTTTCCCCGCCAGGTGGCATGGGCAAGCGGAAGGGATGGGGAACAGGCGCGAGGGTGTGGTGGGCGGGCGGTGCGGTGGGGAGCTGCCCGATCTGTCCGGGGTGGACCTGAGGGAGCTGCGGGGGATCGAGCACCCCGTGCTCGCCGAGGTGCTCGACGGACTGGTCGAGCGGGTGCTGCGGCCCGCCGAGGTGCTCAACGCCTTCGACTCCGGAGTGGTGTGAGGCCGCTTCCCGGCGCCGGAGTTGACCACTTTCCGTCGTTAGGCGCGGTCGCCGGACGGGCAGGGATGGACCGTCCGTAACGGCAGGCACCGGCGAGGATCAGGCGAGGAACCGGCGATGAGGCAGACTTCCGCGCGTGCCGTCACGCGCGACGGCGGGCTGCTGCTGCACCGTGCCCGGGCCGCGTGGCCGTTCGTCGGGCTCGACGTACCGGCCCTACGGGCCGCCGGGCACCGGGCCTCGCCCCTGCGGCAGTTCGTGTTCAAGACGCGCAGCCGGTGCAATCTCGCCTGCACCTACTGCTACGTGTACGAGATGGCCGACCAGGGCTGGCGCCGCCAGCCGCCCGCCATGGCCGACGCCACCGTACGGGCGGCCGCCGGCCGCATCGCCGAGCACGCGCACACCCACCGGCTCGCCCGGGTCGACCTCGTCCTGCACGGCGGCGAGCCCCTGCTGGCCCCGGACGCCGAACTCGCCGCGCCCGTCCGGCTCGTCCGGGAGGAACTGCGCCGCCGGGGGCTGACCACCCGGGTCACCGCCAGTGTGCAGACCAACGGGACCCTGCTGACCCGGCCGCGGCTCGACGCCCTCGCCGCCGCCGGGATCCGGGTCGGCGTCAGCCTCGACGGCGGGCTCGCCCGGCACAACCGGCAGCGGGTGGACCCGCTGGGGCGCCCCGGCTTCGACCGCGCCGCCCACGGGCTGCGGCTCCTGGCCCGGCGGCCCGACAGCTTCGCCGGCGTCCTCACCGTCGTGGACCTCCGCCTCGATCCCGTCGAGGTGTACCGGTCGCTGGCCGGATTCGCGCCGCCCGCCGTGGGCCTCCTGCTGCCGCTGGCCAACTGGAGCAACCCCCCGCCCGGCTCCGGCACCGGCACCCCGTACGCCGACTGGCTCGTCGCCGTGTTCGAGGAGTGGTGGCACGAGCCCGTCCGGCGGACCCGGATACGGATCTTCGAGGAGATCGTGGCACTGCTCCTCGGGCTCCCCGCCGCCACCGAGACCCTCGGGCTCGCGCCCGTCACCACCGCCGTCATCGAGACCGACGGGAGCCTGGAACAGACCGACTCGCTCCGGTCCGCCTACGACGGGGCCGCCCGGACCGGCTACCACCTGGCCACCCACTCCTTCGACGACCTGCTCCAGCACCCCGGCTTCGTCGCCCGCCAGCTCGGCGCCGGCGCGCTCGCCGACACGTGCCGGGCCTGTGACGTCGTCCGGGTCTGCGGCGGCGGGCACTACCCGCACCGGTACAAGGACGGCGCCGGGTTCCGCCAGCCCTCCGTCTACTGCGCCGACCTCGAAGCACTCGTCCGGCACATCGCCGCCGCCCTGGAGCGGCAGGTCCGGGCGCACCGCGCCGCCGGGGCGGCCTCGTGACGCGGCCGCGGACGGCCGTGACCGTCGCCGGGCTGCCCCGCTTCGAGGTGACCGCCGCCCTGCTGCGGGACATCGCCTCCACCGAACCCTCCCCCGAGGGGACCCGGCTCGTCCACGACCTGCGGCGGTCCAAGCGGCTGCTCCTGCTGCGGGCCGTGTGCGACGCCGCCGGACCCGGCGGGGACGTCCCCGCGCACTGGGCCCTGCTCGAGGAGGCCGAGCGGTGCGACCCCGGCGCCGTGCACGACGTCCTGCACTACCCGTCCACCGGCGTCTGGGCCGAGGAGACCCTGCGCCGGCTGCACGCCCGCCGCGGCCCCACGCCCGACCTCGGCCACCTGGGGGCGCTCGCGGTGGCCGCCGCGCTGCGCGCCGGGGTGCCGTTCAAGACCGTGCTGCGGCCCAGCCACGGCCGGCTCGCGCTGCCCACCCTCGGCGTGCTGCGCCCCGAGCGGCCCGGGCCGTTCGCCGTCACCGAGGCGTCCTGGGACCCCGGCGACCCCGCCTGCCTGCCCCTCCACCCGCTGCCCGGCGGCTCTCCGGCCGCCCTCGACGACCTCGACCCGTACCGGGTCGCCGCGCCCGCCGCACGCCCGCCCGTCCAGGCCGCCCGCCGGCTCACCCCTCGCGGGCACAAGCGCTGGGACACCCAGTGGACCGGCGCCCTCACCCTGCTGGAGCGCTACGACACCGCCCGCGCCGAGGAGGTACGCGCCCTGCTGCGCAGCCTCGTCCCGCTGGCGGGCGGCTCCCGCTCGCCCGGGGCCACCCTGCCCGCCGCACCCGGTGCGGTGCTGGTGCGCGGCCAGGCGCCGCCCGCGCTCGCCGCCACCCTCGTCCACGAGGTGCAGCACGGCAAGCTCGCCGCCCTCGCCGACCTGCTCACCTTCCACACCGCCGACCGCACCCCCCGCTACTGGGCCCCCTGGCGCAGCGACCCGCGGCCCCTGGACGGGCTGCTGCACGGGACGTACGCCCACCTGGCCCTCGCCGGGTACTGGCAGCGCGCCGCCCTCTACGGAGCCCGGGGCGCCTGGGCCCAGCACGCCCGCTGCCGCGCCCAGGTGGCCGCCGTGCTGCCCGTGCTGCATGCCGACGACCAACTCACCAAGACCGGACGGC
Source organism: Streptomyces sp. WAC06614 (assembly GCF_003949795.1). Classification (GTDB taxonomy): domain Bacteria; phylum Actinomycetota; class Actinomycetes; order Streptomycetales; family Streptomycetaceae; genus Streptomyces. The sequence goes on along the minus strand of NZ_RPRY01000374.1, from coordinate 2,675 downwards.
TGTTCGTCGAGGCGATGATCTGCGCCGAACGGCACATGGACGAACTCCCGCCCCCCGGGGACCAGCACGTCACAGCCCGGCGGGCCCTCGACCGCGAGCGGCGGGCCTGGCGCGCACAACACCCCGAACTCGCCGCGTCCGCACCGGGTTGACCGGCCCGGTGGCGCGGTACCTTGGCAGCCCCGGCCACGTGCCGCGAGCTCCACCCCGCCACTTGCCACGAGCGAGCACAGGGAGACGGCCGCATGACCACCAGCCGCCCGGACCCGGGCCCCCGTGACCGTGACCGCGCGGCCGCCGGGCGGCCACGGCGCCGGGCCCGGGGACGGGGACGACACCCCGGCCTACGGGGTCCCCGTGGTGCACGACAGCCCCGGATACGTGGCGCCGGCGTACGAGGCCCCGGTCCACGGCATCGGCGCAGGCGCAGGCGCAGGCGCAGGCGTAGGCGCAGGCGAGGTTCCGGTGTACGGCGGGGCCGGGGGGCCGGACGCCGGGCCGTGGCCGGCCGGGCCGGCGGAGGACACGGTGCTGCTGCGGGCCGTTCCCCCGGGGAGGTCCGGCGGGCGGGGCCGGCGCAAGCGGGGTGGGCTGCCGCTGCTCGCGGGTGTGGGCGCGGTCGCCGTGATCGGGGGCGTGGCCGCGGCCCTGACGCTGTTCCCGGACTCCGGGGAGAGCGACCGGGCGCTGCCCGACCCTTCGCCGACGGCCCCGGCCGTGAGCGTGGCGCCGGTGGGCCCGACGCAGTCGGGGGCCCCGACCGCCGCGCCTTCGGCACCGGCCTCGCGGGCGGCCTCGCCCAGCGCCTCCCGTCCGGCCGCTCCGGCGTCGTCCGCGAGCGCGAAGCCGGCGCCCTCGCCGTCGGCGAGCGCCGGCAAGCCGGCCGGTGCGGCGCCGCCCCCGCCCGTGGCGCCGCCGCAGGGCCCGTCCCTGCGCAAGGGCGACTTCGGGCCCGAGGTGCGCAACCTCCAGCAGCGGCTGCGGCGGATGGACTACTTCGACGGGCGGGCCGACGGGCGCTACGACGACGGAACGGAGTGGGCGGTGGCGGCGTTCCAGGAGGACTACGGCATCAGCCAGGACCCGCCTGGCGTCTACGGTCCGACCACCCGCCAGGCCCTGGAGAGCGCCAGCGACTGGCACTGACCGGACCCCGCTGGCGTAGACCGCCGCTTGTTTTGTATCGTGTAGGAACAAAGTGGTTCCGTCCGCACTCCCTGACCGGTGGACGGAACCGCTTGTTCTCTTTTCCCGCCCCGTCTGGAGCCCCTCCATGCAGGCCAGCACCGCCCCCGCCGCCCCCGTCGTCCTCACCGCCGGGGCCCTGCTCCTGGACATGGACGGCACGATCGTCAACTCGGACGCGGTGGTGGAGCGCTGCTGGCGGGAGTGGGCCGAGGCCCACGGCCTGGATCCGCACGAGGCCATGAAGGTGGTGCACGGCCGGCAGGGCTACGCCACGATGGCCCTGCTGCTCCCGGACCGCCCCATGGAGCTCAACCACGCCGACAACGCCGTGATGCTCGCCCGCGAGACCGCGGACACCGAGGGCGTGGTACCGGTGCAGGGCGCCCCGGCGTTCATGGCGGCCCTCGGCACGCTGCCGCACGCCCTGGTCACCTCCGCCGACGAGGCCCTGGCCACCGCCCGGATGGCGGCGGCCGACCTGCCGATGCCGGAGGTCAAGGTGACGGCCGAGTGCGTCGGGGCCAGCAAGCCGGACCCGGAGGGTTTCCTCAAGGGGGCCGCCGAGCTGGGCGTGGACCCCGCCGACTGCGTCGTCTTCGAGGACTCGGCCGCGGGGATCGCCGCGGGCCGGGCGGCCGGCATGCGCGTGATCGGCGTCGGCCCCCGCGCCGCCGCCCACGGCCCGACCGTGCACGTCGAGGACCTGACCTCGGTCCAGGTCACCCCCGGCCCGTCCGGCGGCATCCGCCTGACCGTCCACGCCCCCGCCGCCTGACGACCCGCACGCCCCGGACCGCCACCGCCCGGCCCCGCACCACCCTGGCCGGCACCGCCCTGGCCTCGGCGACGCCCGGCGCCCACAGCGGGCGTCCGTTCAGGGCTTCGCCGACGGGCCCGTACGGACGACCGCCTGGTCGCCGTGCGGACCGAACAGGTGCAGGACCTCCACCGCGGTACCGCCGGCCGGGCCGAACCAGTGCGGTTCGGTGGTGTCGAACTCGGCCACCTCGCCCGGCCGCAGCGTGAACTCCTGGTCCCCGAGGAGGAGCTGGAGCTCGCCCGCGAGCACGTACAGCCATTCGTAGCCGGTGTGGGTCACCAGCTTGCACTCCCGGTGCGTGAGCACCTGCTTGTACACCTGGAGCCGGCCCGGGTACTGGGTGAGCGGCACCAGGACGTTGCCGCGTTCCCGCTGGAAGGGCGTCAGGTGCACCCGCGGGTCCCCGGTGGCCGGCGCCGCGATGAGCTGGTCCAGCGCCACGCGGTGGGCGCGGGCCAACGGGATGAGCAGTTCCAGGGTGGGGCGCCGTTTGCCGGACTCCAGGCGGGACAGCGTGCTCACCGAGATCCCGGTGTCCCGGGCCAGCGCCTCCAACGTCAGCCCGCGCCCGCGGCGCACCGCACGCAGCCGCGGCCCGATCCCGTCGAGGATCTCCGCGATCTCGCCGTCCGTCACCCCCGAGCCCTCCCCCACGGCGCCGTCGCCC
>NZ_RPRY01000373.1 GCF_003949795.1 Streptomyces sp. WAC06614 | reverse complement strand
GCCTGGCGGCTCCCGGCCCGGCCCGGCGGCTCCCGGCCCGGCCCGGCCGCCCCCGGCGCGGCCGGGCACCCCGGAGCACCGTGATCCCGGGCGCGCCGGGACCCCCCGCGACGTAGGCTGGGTACCCCCGGCCCGTTCACGTGTCGGGCCCTTCGCGTTGCCCCCCGGCCCCCGAGACCTGCGGATGGACAAGCCCTCATGAGCCTGCACGGACTGCTCGACGCCGTCACCGCGGACCCCGCCCTGAACGAGGCGGTCACCGCGGCCGGCGACGGTCACCGGATGCACGTCGACCTGGTCGGGCCGGCCGCGGCCCGCCCGTTCGCGATCGCCGCACTGGCCCACCGCACCGGGCGCACCGTCCTCGCCGTCACCGCGACCGGCCGCGAGGCCGAGGACCTCGCGGCGGCGTTGCGCTCGCTGATGCCGCCGGGCCAGGAGAGCGCCGTCGTGGACTACCCGGCCTGGGAGACCCTCCCGCACGAGCGGCTCTCGCCCCGCAGCGACACCGTCGGCCGCCGCCTGGCCGTGCTGCGCCGCCTGGCGCACCCCAGCGACGACGACCCGGCCGCCGGCCCGGTCTCGGTCGTGGTCGCGCCCATCCGCTCCGTGCTCCAGCCGCAGGTCAAGGGCCTGGGGGACCTGGTCCCCGTGTCCCTGCGCCAGGGGCAGAGCGTCGACCTCGGCGAGGTCACCGAGGCCCTGGCGGCAGCCGCCTACGCCCGGGTCGAGCTGGTCGAGAAGCGCGGCGAGTTCGCCGTCCGCGGCGGCATCCTCGACGTGTTCCCGCCCACCGAGGAACACCCGCTGCGCATCGAGTTCTGGGGCGACGAGGTCGAGGAGATCCGCTACTTCAAGGTGGCCGACCAGCGCTCGCTGGAGATCGCCGAGCACGGCCTGTGGGCCCCGCCCTGCCGCGAGCTGCTGCTGACCGCCGAGGTCCGCGCCCGCGCCGCCGACCTCGCCGAGCGCCACCCCGAGCTCGGCGAACTGCTGCACAAGATCGCCGAGGGCATCGCCGTCGAGGGCATGGAGTCCCTCGCCCCCGTGCTCGTCGACGACATGGAACTGCTCCTGGACGTCCTGCCCGCCGGCGCCATGGCGGTGGTCTGCGACCCCGAGCGGGTCCGTACCCGGGCCGCCGACCTGGTCGCCACCAGCCAGGAGTTCCTCCAGGCGTCCTGGGCCGCCACCGCCGGCGGCGGCCAGGCCCCCATCGACGTCGGCGCCGCCAGCCTGTGGGGCATCGCCGACGTCCGCGACCGGGCCCGCGAGCTCGGCATGATGTGGTGGTCGGTGTCGCCGTTCGCCGCCGACGAGGAACTGTCCTCCGACACCCTCAAGCTCGGCATGCACGCCCCCGAGAGCTACCGCGGCGACACCGCCCGCGCGCTCGCCGACACCAAGGGCTGGATCGCCGACGGCTGGCGCACCGTCTACGTCACCGAGGGCCACGGCCCGGCCGCCCGCACGGTCGAGGTGCTCGCCGGCGAGGGACTCGCCGCCCGGCTCCAGGCCGACCTCGGCGCGCTGGAGCCCTCGCTGGTGCACGTCGCCTGCGGCTCCCTCGACAGCGGTTTCGTCGACCCGGGCCTGAAGATCGCGGTGCTGACCGAGACCGACCTGACCGGTCAGCGCACCGCCACCAAGGACCTCGGCCGGATGCCGGCCCGCCGCCGCAAGACGATCGACCCGCTGACCCTCCAGGCCGGCGACTACATCGTCCACGAGCAGCACGGCGTGGGCCGCTACATCGAGATGGTGCAGCGCACCGTCCAGGGCGCCACCCGCGAGTACCTGCTCGTGGAGTACGCCCCCGCCAAGCGCGGCCAGCCCGGCGACCGCCTCTACATCCCCACCGACCAGCTGGAGCAGGTCACCAAGTACGTCGGCGGCGAGGCGCCCACCCTGCACCGGCTCGGCGGCGCCGACTGGACCAAGACCAAGCAGAAGGCGAAGAAGGCCGTCAAGGAGATCGCCGCCGATCTCATCAAGCTCTACAGCGCCCGCATGGCGGCCCCCGGCCACACCTTCGGCCCCGACACCCCCTGGCAGCGCGAGCTGGAGGACGCCTTCCCGTACGCGGAGACCCCCGACCAGCTCACCACCATCGCCGAGGTCAAGGAGGACATGGAGAAGTCGGTCCCGATGGACCGGCTGATCTGCGGTGACGTCGGCTACGGCAAGACCGAGATCGCGGTGCGGGCGGCGTTCAAGGCGGTCCAGGACGGCAAGCAGGTCGCGGTGCTGGTCCCGACCACCCTCCTCGTCCAGCAGCACTTCGGCACCTTCTCCGAGCGCTACAGCCAGTTCCCGGTCAACGTCCGGGCGCTGTCGCGGTTCCAGACCGACACCGAGGCCAAGGCCACCCTGGAGGGCCTGAAGGAGGGCTCGGTGGACGTGGTCATCGGTACCCACCGGCTGTTCTCCTCCGAGACCAAGTTCAAGGACCTGGGCCTGGTCATCGTCGACGAGGAGCAGCGGTTCGGCGTCGAGCACAAGGAGCAGCTGAAGAAGCTGCGGGCCAACGTCGACGTGCTGACCATGTCCGCGACCCCCATCCCGCGCACCCTGGAGATGGCGGTGACCGGCATCCGGGAGATGTCCACCATCACCACTCCGCCCGAGGAGCGCCACCCGGTCCTGACCTTCGTCGGCCCCTACGAGGAGAAGCAGATCGGCGCGGCCGTCCGCCGCGAACTGCTGCGCGAGGGCCAGGTCTTCTACATCCACAACCGGGTGGAGTCCATCGACCGCGCGGCCGCCCGGCTGCGCGAGATCGTCCCCGAGGCGCGCATCGCCACCGCGCACGGGCAGATGTCGGAACAGGTCCTGGAGCAGGTGGTCGTCGACTTCTGGGAGAAGAAGTACGACGTCCTGGTCTCCACCACCATCGTCGAGTCGGGCATCGACATCTCCAACGCCAACACCCTCATCGTGGAACGCGGCGACAACTTCGGCCTCTCCCAGCTCCACCAGCTCCGCGGCCGCGTGGGCCGGGGCCGCGAGCGCGGCTACGCGTACTTCCTGTACCCGCCGGAGAAGCCGCTGACCGAGACCGCCCACGAGCGGCTGGCCACCATCGCCCAGCACACGGAGATGGGCGCGGGCATGTACGTGGCCATGAAGGACCTGGAGATCCGTGGCGCGGGCAACCTGCTCGGGGGGGAGCAGTCCGGTCACATCGCGGGCGTCGGCTTCGACCTGTACGTGCGGATGGTCGGCGAGGCGGTCGCGGACTACCGGGCCTCCCTGGAGGGCGGTGCCGAGGAGGAACCCCCGCTGGAGGTCAAGATCGAGCTGCCGGTGGACGCGCACGTCCCGCACGACTACGCCCCCGGCGAGCGGCTGCGGCTGCAGGCGTACCGGGCGATCGCCTCGGCCGGCTCGGAGGAGGACATCAAGGCGGTCCGCGAGGAACTGACCGACCGGTACGGCAAGTTGCCCGAGCCGGTGGAGAACCTCCTGCTGGTGGCGGGGCTGCGCATGCTGGCCCGGGCCTGCGGGGTCGGTGACATCACCCTCCAGGGCAGCAACATCCGCTTCGGCCCGGTCGAGCTGCGCGAGTCCCAGGAGTTGCGCCTCAAGCGCCTGTACCCGGGCACGGTCGTCAAGCCGGCCACGTCCCAGGTGCTGGTGCCCCGCCCGAAGACGGGCAAGATCGGCGGCAAGCCGCTGGTCGGCCGGGAACTGCTCGCGTGGACCGGGGAGTTCCTGACGACGGTGCTGACCTGAGCCGAGGCGGGCGGCGTTCACGGGCCAATTGCCTGTGAACCGAGTCAACGCGCGCGCGGCGCGGTACGCTCGGGCCCATGCCCGAGAACAGTGCCGCCGCCGAAGTGACCGCCGCCGGGATCGCCCGGCTGGCCGGGGTGGGGCGGGCCGCCGTCAGTAACTGGCGGCGCCGCTACGCCGACTTCCCCCGGCCCGTCGGCGGGACCGCGACCAGCCCGTCCTTCGCGCTCGCCGAGGTCGAGCAGTGGCTGCGGGCCCAGGGCAAGCTGGCCGAGGTTCCGCTGCGGGAGCGGGTGTGGCAGCAGGTCTGCGCCCACCCCGGCGGGGCCGTGGCCGCGCTCGTGGAGGTGGGCCGCGCCCTGCTGGTGGTCCGCGAACGCCCCACCGACTGGCTGGAGCTGTCCGCCGTCTCCGACGCCCGCCTGGCCCTCCTCCTGCCGCCCGTGGCCGAGCAGCTCCTCACCGCCCGCCTCGGCCCGGCCCACCCCCTGACCGCCTTCGACCCCGAGCCGGCCACGGCCACCGGCACGGCCCGCGGGCCCGCCGGGCCCGGCCCCGCACCGCTGTGGCGGGCCGCCGCCGAGCTGGCCGCCGGGGGCGGGGCGCGGCAGGCCTTCGAGTTCCTGCTCGGGCGGTACCTCGACGCCCACCCCCGGCAGTACACGCGCACCCCGCAGGGTCCGGCCGAGCTGATGGCGGCGCTGGCCGGGCCCGCCCGGACCGCGCTCGACCCGGCCTGCGGCACCGGCACCCTGCTGCGGGCCGCCCGGGCCGCCGGCGCGCGGAGCCTGGCCGCCCAGGACGCCGCCCCCGAACTCGCGGCGCTCGCCGCGCTGCGCCTGGCGCTGGACGGGGCCGAGGAGGTGCGGGCCGCCGCCGGGGACAGCCTGCGCGCCGACGCCTTCCCGCGGGCCGGCGCCGACGTGGCCCTGTGCCACCCGCCGTTCAACGAGCGCAACTGGGGCCACGAGGAACTCGCCTACGACCCCCGCTGGGAGTACGGCCTGCCCGCCCGCGCCGAGTCCGAACTCGCCTGGGCCCAGCACTGCCTGGCCCGGCTGCGCGAGGGCGGCACCGCCGTGCTGCTCATGCCCCCGGCCGCCGCCGCCCGCCGCTCGGGCCGCCGGATCCGGGCCGACCTGCTGCGCCGCGGCGCCCTGCGCGCCGTCGTCGCGCTCCCGGCCGGGGCGTGCGGGGCGGGCCGGCCCCCGCCGACGTGCTGCTCGTGGACGCCGCCGAGGCGGCCGCCCCCGCGGCCGAGGGGCGGGAGAAGGCCTCCTGGTCCGCCGTGCACCGCACGGTCACCGAGGCCTGGGCCGCGTACGACCGGACCGGCGCCACCGCCGAACTGCCGGCGGGCGCACTGGCGGTGCCCGTGGTCGCCCTGCTCGACGAGGACGTCGACCTCACCCCCGGCCGTCACCTGCCGCCGCCCGGCGCCGACGGCGGCCTGGCCGAGCTGGCCGCCGTACGGGAGCGGCTGGACCGGACCATGCACCGGGCGGCCGAGCTGACCCCGCCGCCCGCCACGGCCGGCGACCGGACCCGGCCGCCGGCCACCACCGTCGGCGAACTCGCCCGGGCCGGCGCCCTGGTGCTGCACACCGGCGGCGGACAGGCCGCCGGGGACGCCCCCGTCCCGCTCGCCGTCGGCGACGTCCTGGTGGTTCCCGTCCCGGGCGGCACCGGCACCGCCCGGGTGGTCACCGCCGCGACCGCCGGCACGGCCCTCGGCCGCAACCAGTACCTGCTGCGCCCCGACCCGGCCGCGCTGGACCCCTGGTTCCTGGCCGGGTTCCTGCGCGGCACCGCCAACACCCGGCAGGCCAGCAGCTACGCCTCCAGCGCCACCCGGCTCGACGTGCGCCGCCTGCACCTGCCCCGGCTGCCGCTCGCCGAGCAGCGTCGCTACGGGGCACGCTTCCAGGCGCTCGCGGAGTTCGAGGACGTCCTGCAACGGGCCGCCCGGCTCGGCGAACAGCTCGTCCAGGGCCTCTACGACGGGCTGTCGGACGGCACGGTCACCCCCTCGTGACGGCCGGCGCCACCGCCTCCCGACGGCCGGCGCACCGCCTCGCGACGGCCGGCGCACCGCCTCCCGACGGCCGGCGCACCCCCTCGCGACCGATGCGGTCACACCCGCATGACGGTTGGGTGCATCCGCTGACCGGGTGACGGCGTCCCTGTATACGCTCTGCACGTACATTTCCCCGCCCCGTTCCCCAGGAGCAGCGATGCACGGCCCCGGCCTCCCGCAGCCCCCCGCCCCGTCGAACCACGGGGTGCAGGTGACGCTGCGCGTGGTGTTCACCGCGCTGACCCTGCTGACGTGCGGGTTCTTCGCCTGGGCGAGCATGCTCAAGGTCGCGATCGTGACGCGCAGCCCCCGCAACTGGGCGCTGTTCGTGGTGACGGTGGCCATCAACATTGCCTGCATCGCCCTGCTCGGCAGCGACGACACCCCCGACGGCGAGACCGGCCCCAACACGGACATCGCGATGATCACCTCGCTGATCACCGCCATCGCCGTCATCGCCTATTTCCTCTACGAGGACATCCGCCACTACAACTCCCTGCCGGCGTCCTGGTACGGCGGGCAGCAGCCTGCCACCGGCCCGTACTACCCGCCG
>NZ_RPRY01000372.1 GCF_003949795.1 Streptomyces sp. WAC06614 | reverse complement strand
CGGCCGCGCTCAGCGGGCCGCGGGGCTCGGCGCCCCACGGCGGGCGGGTGGGGGTGGCCGGGTTCACGGGCGCTCCTTGGGGCGGTGGCTGGTGTCGCACCACGGGTAGGTGCGGCTGCGGCGGCAGGTGCACACCGCGACCATGAAGCGGTCGCTGCGCTGCACGGTGCCGTCGGGGGCGACGATCTCGACCGGTCCCTCGACGAGGACGGGGCCGGGTTCCTTGGGGTCGACCATGACCCGCCGGGCGGGCCGGCGGGGGTCAGGGCTGTTCGGCACGGATCACCACCAGCTTCTCTCGGTTCGTGGTCGGGGTCACCAGGCCCTGCTGGACCAGCCAGTCGCGCCGGGAGGTGAGCACCGGTCCCCAGGGCAGGTCCGCGCGTCGTACGACGCGGGCGCGCAGGCCCTGGTCCCGCAGCCGGGCCACGGTGGTCGCGGCGCCGCACAGCTCGGAGTGGACCAGCAGCATGACCCCGCCGGTGCGCAGCAGCCCGGCCGCGCGGCGGCACAGCCGGTCGAGGACCGAGCGGCCGTCGGGTCCGGCGTCCCAGGCGAGGGCCGCGCCCCTGCCCCGTGGGTGCGGGGCGGGCACGTACGGCGGGTTGCTGATGACCAGGTCGAAGCGGCGGCCGGGGGTACAGGTGCCGGCATCGCCACGTTCCAGGCGCAGCGGCAACCGGCTGCGCCAGGCGTTGATCCGGGCGGTGAGCAGGGCCTGCCGGGAGACGTCCACCGCGGTGACGGCCGCGCCACGGCGCGCCGCCAGCAGGGCCAGGGCCCCGCTTCCGGTGCCGACCTCGAGCACGTCGCAGCCCGGTGCGATCGGCTCGTCGGCGAGGGCGTCGGCGAGCAGCCGGGTGTCGGCCCGCGGCCGGTAGACCCCCGGCAGCAGAGCGAGAGTCTTCATGTGCCAGCGGGTGCCCAGCCGGGGCCGGGCCATGCACAAGATCCGGACTTCGCTGCTCCGGATCCTCGTTTTTCCCATGGTCCGCCCAGCTCCTCGCGACCTGCGCCGACGGCCTCGGCCCGGCGCTCGCGCCGCTGCTCGCCGACGCCTTCCACCGGTCCTGGGTGGACGCCGACGCCCTGCGCACGCCGGCCGAGGCCCTCGCCGAGCTCCCGTGCGACCCGGCCTTCCGCACCCTCCTCGACCGGATCGACGACCGGGTGGTCCGGCCCCTCCTGAAGGCCGCGGCCCACCGGTACCCGGTGCGCGCCCTGCGCCTGCTCGCCCCGGTCATCCGGAGCTGGCCCGGCGAGGGCGCCCACCAGCGGGCCGTGGACGGCCTGGACGTGCTCGGCGCGATCGGCACCGACACCGCGCTGCTGAGCCTGCACGGCATCGCGCAGCGGGCGAGGTTCAAGGCCCTCAAGGCCCGGGCGGGCGAGCGGATCGCGGAGGTGGCCGCGGGGCTCGGTCTGACCGCGGAGCAGCTTGCGGACCGGCTGGTGCCCGACCTCGGGCTCGACGCGCACGGCACCACGACCGTCGACTACGGCGGCCGCCGTTTCACCGTCGGCTTCGACGAGCAGCTCACGCCGTACGTGGCCGACGCCACCGGCCGGCGGCTCAGGGACTGCCCAAGCCGGGTGCGCAGGACCACCCGGAGCTCGCCCCGGCCGAGCGCAGGCGGTTCGCCGCCCTGAAGAAGGACGTCCGTGCGGTCGCCGCCGACCTGGTACGCCGTCCGGAGTCGGCCATGGTGGACGGCCGCACCTGGTCGACCGAGGAGTTCCGGACGCTGTTCGCCGAGCACCCGCTGGTGCGGCACCTGGCCCGGCGTCCGGTGTGGCGGGCCGCCGACGGCGACACGGCCGTCGCGTTCCGGATCGCCGCGGACGGCCGTCCCGCCGACGCCGAGGACCGGCCCGTCGCGCTCGGCGCCGACGCGGTCGTCAGCCTGCCACATCCGCTGCGCCTGGGCGCGCCGGCGAGCCCGGCGGTGACCGTCCGCTGACGTTCGGCGGCCTCGACCCGGTGATCGCCTCCGAAGTGCTGGCCGACCTGGCGGAGTTGACGGCCTGACCGGAGTACACCCGTGGGGGCAGGGCCTCGTACACCCAGGGGGGACCGGTGGATCGGCCCGCGGGTGGCCGCGCCGGAAGGGGGTGCTTCCCTAGCCTGGGATCCGTCGGATGGATCGGGGGATCACCATGCACGCTGCTGCCGGCCGGCGCCGCACGAGGCGCAACGGATACGTCCTGGGGGCGGTCGCCGCCGCCGCTCTGCTCGCGTCGACGGGGTACGACGCCGGTTCGGACGGGCGGGCGAAGGACCGCGGGCCCTCCGCCGGGCCGAGCCCGGCGGGCGCACCGAGCCCGACGGACGCGCCGAGCGCATCGGCCGCACCGAGCCCGCCGGGCAAGCCCGGTGCGCCGAGCCCGACGGGTGCGACGAGCTCGGCGCGGCCGACGGGATCGGCCCCGGCGCAGCCCGGTGGCACGGGCGGGGGTGCCGTCGACGCCTGCGCGGAGTCCGACCTGTCGTTCTCCGTCACCAACGAGGACGCGGCCGGTGAGCCCGTCCGGCACCTGCTGCTCACCGTCACCAACCGCAGCGGGAGGACGTGCACCGTCCACCGGTACCCGTCCGTGCTCGTCGGGGCCAACGCCCAGGGCCCGGTCCCCGTCATCAAGGACAGCGACCCGAAGGCGCTCGCGAGCCTCGCCCCGGGCAAGCAGGCGCACGCCGCGCTGCTCGTCAAGGGCGGCCGGATGGACGAGTACGCGGCGCACGAGCTCGTCGTCAGGCTCCAGGGCCCCCGGGCCGGCGGTCCCCCCGGCAAGGCGGTGACCGTCGCCCTGCCGCGTGGCGTCGACAAGGTGTGGGGCGACGACGGCGGCCGCGTCACCTACTGGACCACGGCCTCCGGTTACGCCCTGGACTTCATCATGTCGCTCTGACCCGGCGTCAGCGGAGCGCGGCCTCGCCCGTGCGGACGGCGCGCAGGGCGCGCGCGACCGTCTCCTGGTTCTCGCCGACCGGAGCCACGTAGTCGAGGACGCCGCGCGCGGCGTCCTCGCCGAGGGTCCGGGTGATGACCCAGGTGGCGAGGTACTGGGAGGCGAGGCAGCCGCCGGCCGTGGCGACGTTGCCCTCGGCGTGGAACGGCACGTCCAGCACGGTGACCCCGCACGCCTCGACGTAGGGCCTGCTCGTGTTGTCGGTGCACGCCGGTACGCCGTCCAGCAGGCCGAGCCGGGCCAGGACCAGGGCGCCGGAGCACTGGGCGCCGACGAGCTGCCGTGCGGGGTCCAGCGGGAGGCGGGAGATCAGCCGGTCGTCGGCGACCACCTCGCGGGTCTTCACCCCGCTGCCGATCAGGACGACGTCGGCCTCGGCCAGGAACTCCATCGGCCGCTGCCCGGTCACCTCGACGCCGTTCATCGAGGTGACCACCGGGGTCGGCGTCGTCACGAAGGCCTCCAGGCCGTCCTTGCGGCACCGGTTGATCAGTGCGGACGCGATGAAGCTGTCGAGCTCGTTGAATCCGTCGAAGGTGACCACGGCGACCTGCATCCCGGCTCCCATTCCCACTCCCCTTGTCCGTACGTCCGCACGTCCGTACCTCCGTACGTCCGTTCGCCCAACCTAGCGCTTCAGGACCGCCCGGCGGTCGGCCGCGTCGAAGCGGGCCAGTGCGAGCGCGCCGGGGCGCAACGCCCGCTCCAGGGCCCGGGCGAGGCCGTCGTCCAGGCCGCCGACGGACTCGGCGGTCTCCTCGACGGCGTCCCGGGCGATCTCGGCGGCCACCTCGTCGGGCGGTGTCCGCGGCCCCAGCTTGCTGACGGCGGCCGCCGCCCGCGCGGGGGTGAGCAGCGAGGTGACCTGGCCGAGGAGCCAGCCGGGCACGCCGGCCGCGCCGTCGGCGGGCACCTGGTACGGGCGGGCGCCGGCACAGCGCTCGTCCTCGGCGAAGGCCGGGTGCTTGACCTTGGCCACCGGGCGCACGGCGGCATCGGGGCCGGGGCCGTCGGTGGTCCACCAGTCGTCGGCGGGTTTGACGACGAAGCCCTCCGCCAGGTTGCCCGGGAGGTCGGGCAGGCCCAGCAGGGCCGGGACCCGGGTCGGGAACACCGGCGTACGGTCGTGGGCCCGGGCGAGCGTCCCCTGCGCGAGGAGGGGTGCGGTGTGCAGACCGGCGTGTGCCGTCGCCGACCGCAGTGCCTGGTGGCCGACCCAGCAGAGGCCGTCGCCGGTGCGTACGGTGGCGTCGAACGGCAGCCAGAGGAGCCCGGGCGCGTACCAGACGCCGGTCTGCACCGGTTCCGCGTCCGGTGCGGGCGGCACGTCGGGGTGCGGGTAGCGCCCGCCCGCGAGTTCGCCGTAGACGGTGACCGGCGCCGTGGCGTCCACGCCGTAGTGGCGGCGCAGGGCGGCCGCACAGCGCTCGGCGGCGACCGCCAGGGCGGGCCAGATGCGCCCCACGCCGAAGAACGCGTCGAGCCCGGTCGCGTCGAGCAGCGCGCGGCGCTTGGCGGGCCGGGTTCCGTCGCGGCCGCTGACCACGGCGAAGTTGGCCCCGTGGACCTTTTCCAGCGCCACCCAGGTACGGGTCGCCCGTGCCTCGCCCAGCCGGACCCGGGACGGGATCTTGGGGTACGGCGACCAAGGGGTGGCCGAGGACGTCGTGTCGGCCATCGGTTCCTCCTCGGACGGGCTGATCGGGGGTGAAGGGCCGATCGTAGGCGAGGGCGACGCCGCACGGCCCGTGGATTTCCCGGTGCTCCGCCGGCCCCGCCCGCCGGCCCGTGCCGGGCCGTGCCTAGGGTGGTGCGGACAGTTCGTGCCACGAGTGCCCGCCCCCCAGCCCCAGGAGCCTTCCATGACGCGCTCGCTCGACGGTCTCGTCTTCGTCCCCGTGGCCGACCAGGCGCCCGGCCAGGTCGGGCGCCGGACCCGGTTCGAGTACCACGAGGAGGAGGACCGGATCTGGGCCGAGTACCGCGGTGGGGACGTGGTGCGGGGGTATCTGGTCGGCACCCGGGAGGGCGACACCGTCGACTTCCGCTACGTCCAGCTCCGCACCGACGGCACCACCGCCTCCGGGCACTGCACCTCGCTGGTGACCGAACTGCCCGACGGGCGGCTGCGCCTGGAGGAGTCCTGGACGTGGGAGTCCCGGGAGGGCAGCGGGACCAGCGTCGTCGAGCAGACGCCGGCCTGATCCCGCCGCCCGCCCGCTCAGACGCCCGGGATCTGGCGTGCCGCGAAGGCCGCGCGGACCTGCTGCGCCGCTGCCGCGCCGTACATCCGTTCGGCGGTCGCGATCGTCGTCCGGGCCGCGTCCGCGAAGCTGGTGCCGGGAGCGAAGCCGAACTGGGCGTTGACGATGATCCGGTCGGCGGTACGGGCCCCGAGGGCCCCGCGGATGTCGAAGAGGGCGCGGGACCAGATCTCACCGTCCGCGTGCACCTCGCCGACCCGGTCGGCGTAGACCTTGGACCCGTCGATGCGGCGCAGGCAGTGCGGGGCGGTGGCGGTGTAGCCCGTGGAGTCCCAGTCGCCCACGCAGCCGACGTCGGTCCGGCGGGGCCAGCCGTAGCGGGCGTCGGCGTGCTCGCCGACCGCGACGGCCAGGTAGTCGCCGAAGGCCTCGCCGATCGCCCCGGCCTCCGGCGAGGTGCCGAACCCGGGCACCTGGGCCTCGTGCACGGCGTGGCCGTACTCGTGGACGACCACCTCGGCGTCCTCCGCGTCGTCGACCCCGCCCTTGCCGAAGCGGATCTCGTCCTTCTTGTCGGTGAAGAAGGAGTTGTCGGCGCCCCACTGGTTGATGCGGACGGGCTGGACGCGGTCGTTGGCGCCGGGCAGTTCGGTGCCGAAGCCCAGGGACTGGAGGTACTCCTGCGCCTCGTTGACCCAGAAGTAGGCCATGACCTGCTCGAACCGGTCGTCGTGCCGCGTGTAGCCGGCCGCCTCGGCGACCTTGGCCGACGGGCCGGTGTCGGAGCGTACGGAGGCCCAGCGGCCCTGCAGGCCGCCGCCGGCGTCCAGGTTGCGCAGCGCGGCCAGGGCGTACGCGGCGGCCGGGACGGCGGAGTCGGCGTCCTTGCCGTCGGTGAGGCTCTGGTCCCCCGTGGCCTGTACGGGGTTGACCATGAAGATCCGGCCCTGGGGCGGCGTGACGCCGGCCCCCGGCGCCGTGGCCGACGGCTGTTCCGGTGCCGCGGACTGGGCCGTGGCCGGACCGGCGAGCGAGAAGAGCGCCACGGTGGCGGTGGCCGCGGCGAGCATGCCGCGGGGTGTGCGGCGAGCCATAGACATCCTCCGGGATGGGGAAGCGGTGCGGGGAGAGGGGGAACGCGGGGTGGAGCGGCGTGATCCTCGCCCACCCGGCCCCGGTTTGAACAGCCCCTGAC
>NZ_RPRY01000037.1 GCF_003949795.1 Streptomyces sp. WAC06614 | reverse complement strand
GCACCACCAAGGCCCCCCACCCGTCCCGCCACCGCACCCGGACCCCTCCCGTAGATCGGCCGTACACCCGGCATGCTGCCCGAAAGGGCCGCGGGCGACGGCCGGTTTGGGCCCGGGGGCCCATGCCCGGCCGCCGCCCCCGCCCTAGGGTCACGGAAATGACCTGGGTGATCACAGGGGTGGCGGCCGGGTACGGCGCGCTGGCGGGCGCCCGTCTGCTCCCGAGGGCCGCGTACCGCCTCTCGGTCCCGCCGGACGAGCCGTGGCGCACCACCTGCCCCGACGGCCACCCGCTGGGGCGCCGGCCGGGCTCCGCCCGGTGCCCGGGCGGAGCCGGGGCGGTGCCCCACCGCTACGGCCCGGCCCCGGCCGGGGTGGCGGTGGTCACCGGTGCGGTCTGCGCCGCGCTGGGGGCGGCCTCGGGCCCGCGCCCGGAGACGGCGGTCTTCGTCCTCCTCGCCCCGGCCCTGGTCCTGCTCGCCCTGGTCGACCTGGCCGTGCACCGGCTCCCCGATGCCCTGACCCTGCCCCTGGCGGCCGCCACGGCCGCGCTCCTGGGCCTGGCCCAGGCGGTCCCGGGCGCGGCCGGGAGCTGGCGCACCGCGCTGCTGGGCGGGGCCGCCCTCGGCGGCGGCTACCTCGTGCTGTTCCTGATCCACCCGGCGGGCATGGGCTTCGGGGACGTCAAGCTCGCGCTCGCGCTCGGCGTCGCTCTTGGGTGGTACGGGTGGGGGGTATGGGCCGCGGGAGCCTTCCTCGGCTTCCTCTACGGCGCCGTATACGGCCTCGGCCTTGTGCTGCGCGGCCGGGCGGGCCGGAAGGCGGCCTTCGCGTTCGGTCCGTTCATGGCCGCCGGGGCGTTCACCGGAGTGCTCCTGGGCGGATTCGGAGCGTAGTCGTGGCGCGCCGATGCACGCAGCACGCTTTACGAAGGGTTATGGTGGAACCCCCCCCTCGGGCCGGTCCGTATCCCCCCCACGGACCGGCCCGTTTTCTTTGGCGGGGAAAACGGCAGGTCAGCCCCGCTGGGCCCAGATGTTCGTGCCGGGCGTGGAGACGGCGAAGGAGTCGATCTCCTTCAGCTCCTCCGCGGTCAGCGGCGCCCCCGCCAGCGCGGCGACGTTCTCCTCCAGCTGTTTCACGCTGGACGCGCCGATCAGCGCCGAGGTCATCCGCTCGTCCCGCAGCACCCAGGTCAGCGCGAGCTGCGCCAGCGACTGGCCGCGGCGGGCCGCGATCTCGCCCAGGCCCCGGAGCCTGCGCAGCACCTCCTCGGAGAGCAGGTCGGGGTTGAGGGACTTGCCCTGAGAGGCGCGCGAGCCCTCCGGGATGCCGCCCTGGAGGTACTTGCCGGTCAGCAGGCCCTGGGCGAGCGGGGCGAAGGAGATGCAGCCCATGCCGGCCTCCTCCAGCGTGTCCAGCAGGCCGTCTTCCTCGGTCCAGCGGTTGATCATGGAGTACGAGGGCTGGTGGATCAGCGGGCGCACCCCCATCTCGCGCAGGATGCCCACGGCCTCCCGGGTCTGCTCCGCGGTGTAGGAGGAGACGCCGACGTAGAGCGCCTTGCCCTGCTGGACGGCGGACGCGAGCGCGCCCATCGTCTCCTCCAGCGGGGTCTCGGGGTCGAAGCGGTGCGAGTAGAAGATGTCGACGTGGTCCAGGCCCATCCGCCGCAGCGAGGCGTCCAGCGAGTTCAGCAGGTACTTGCGGCTGCCCCACTCCCCGTACGGGCCGGGGTGCATCAGATAGCCGGCCTTGGTGGAGACCACCAGCTCCTCGCGGTACGGCGCGAAGTCCTGCGCGAAGATCTTGCCGAAGTTGAGCTCGGCGGAGCCGGGCGGCGGCCCGTAGTTGTTGGCCAGGTCGAAGTGGGTCACGCCGAGGTCGAAGGCACGGCGCAGGATCGCCCGCTGGGACTCCAGGGACTTGTCGTCACCGAAGTTGTGCCAGAGGCCGAGGGAGATCGCGGGCAGCTTGAGGCCGCTGCGGCCCGTGCGCCGGTAGGGCATGGAGTCGTATCGGGAGGCGTCTGCCCGATAGAGATTGGTATCAGTCACGTTGTCCTCCCTATCACGGACTTGTGACAGACCGAGTTGGGCCAG
The DNA here is from genome assembly GCF_003949795.1 of Streptomyces sp. WAC06614. Classification (GTDB taxonomy): domain Bacteria; phylum Actinomycetota; class Actinomycetes; order Streptomycetales; family Streptomycetaceae; genus Streptomyces. Next base: position 32,649 of record NZ_RPRY01000037.1, on the reverse strand, counting down.
GCATCCCCGTCCGCAGTAATGTGGCGCAGTCGGGGGAGACCGCAATCGCACACGGGGGCATTGCACGGAGGGGCAGGAAGATCGTGAAGCTGCGCGACCTGGTGTACAAGCTCTACGCACGCCGGGTGGAGGGCCGCCTCGACCACGATGCGGTGCCCAAGCACATCGGCGTCATCCTGGACGGCAACCGGCGCTGGGCCAAGGCCTCCGGCGGCACCACCGTGCAGGGCCATCAGGCCGGGGCCGACAAGATCTACGAGCTGCTGGGCTGGTGCGACGAGACGGACGTCGAGGTCGTCACCCTGTGGATGCTCTCCACGGACAACCTGGACCGTCCCGAGGCCGAGCTGCGCCCGCTGCTCAACATCATCGAGAACACCGTCCGGGGTCTGGCCTCCGACGGCCGCTGGCGGGTCCACCACGTCGGCAACCTCGACATCCTGCCCGACCGGACCCAGTCCGTGCTCAAGGAGGCCGAGCAGGCCACCCTCGACGTCGAGGGGATACTCGTCAACGTCGCCGTCGGCTACGGCGGCCGCCAGGAGATCGCGGACGCGGTGCGCTCGCTGCTCCTGGAGCACCACGAGAAGGGCACCTCGATCGAGGAGCTCGCCGAGATCCTGGACATCGACCACATCTCCGAGCACCTCTACACCCGTGGCCAGCCCGACCCCGACCTGGTGATCCGCACCAGCGGCGAGCAGCGGCTGTCCGGTTTCATGCTCTGGCAGAGCGCGCACTCCGAGTACTACTTCTGCGAGGTCTTCTGGCCGGCCTTCCGCAAGGTCGACTTCCTCCGGGCGCTGCGTGACTACGCCGCCCGGCACCGGCGCTACGGAACCTGACGGCCCCTCGGCCGGTTCGACACGCCCCTCCCGCGAGGCTTTCACCAGGGATTCACCGAGCGTCCGTCATATGCCATGGCATGGCAGGCGGTCTTCGAGGGAATATCCCTAGCAGGTCGACGCCCGATCCACGGGTGTCGAGTCTCAGCGGACGGCATGGGGCCGTCCGCCCGGGAGGCCCTTTGCACCAGGACGCACGTGCCGATCGCACGGACGGAGTGGAGGGCCGGAAATCGGCCCTGGCATGGGTGCCGATGACCGGTCCGGTCTTCATGGCCCGACCTCTTCCGAGGGGGTACGTCCTTCCGTGGTGACCAGCACAAAGCGCCGCCTGCCCGACAGGCGGACCTACGTCCTCGACACCAGCGTCCTGCTGGCAGACCCCAACGCCGTGACCCGCTTCGACGAGCACGAGGTCGTGCTCCCGATCGTGGTGATCACCGAGCTGGAGGCCAAGAGGCACCATCCCGAACTGGGCTACTTCGCCCGGCAGGCCCTGCGCCTGCTGGACGACGTACGGGTCCGGTACGGACGCCTCGACGCCCCCATCCCGATGGGAGACCTCGGCGGGTCCCTGCGTGTCGAGCTCAACCACTCCGACCCAGGCGTCCTGCCGGCCGGCTTCAGGCTCGGGGACAACGACTCGCGGATCCTCGCGGTCGCCCGCAACCTCCAGGCCGAGGGGTACGACGTCACGGTCGTCTCGAAGGATCTCCCGCTGCGCATCAAGGCCTCCTCCGTGGGCCTGCTGGCCGAGGAGTACCGCGCCGAGCTCGCCATCACCGGCGACGGCTGGACCGGGATGAGCGAACTGTCGCTCTCCGGGGAGCAGGTGGACCTGCTCTACTCCGAGGAGCGGCTGTACGTGCCGGAGGCCGCCGAGATGCCCGTCCACACGGGTCTGGTCCTGCAGTCCGAGCGGGGCAAGGCACTGGGTCGCGTCACCGCCGACGGCAACGTCCGGCTGGTCCGCGGCGACCGTGAGGCCTTCGGCCTGCACGGCCGCAGCGCCGAGCAGCGCATCGCGCTCGACCTGCTCCTCGACCCCGAGGTGGGGATCGTCTCGATGGGCGGCCGGGCCGGTACGGGCAAGTCGGCCCTGGCCCTGTGCGCGGGCCTGGAGGCGGTGCTGGAGCGCCGCCAGCACCAGAAGGTGATGGTCTTCCGTCCCCTGTACGCGGTCGGCGGGCAGGAGCTCGGCTATCTGCCGGGCGACCAGTCCGAGAAGATGAGCCCGTGGGCGCAGGCCGTCTTCGACACGCTCTCGTCGGTGGCGGGGCGCGAGGTCATCGAGGAGGTGCTGAGCCGCGGGATGCTGGAGGTGCTGCCGCTCACGCACATCCGGGGCCGCTCGCTGCACGACGCCTTCGTCATCGTGGACGAGGCGCAGTCGCTGGAGCGGAACGTGCTGCTGACCGTGCTGTCCCGGGTCGGGGCGAACAGTCGGGTCGTTCTCACCCATGACGTGGCACAACGGGACAATCTGCGCGTGGGGCGTTACGACGGAGTGGTCTCCGTGGTCGAGAAGTTGAAGGGTCATCCGCTCTTCGCCCACGTGACCCTCACCCGTTCCGAGCGTTCCCCCATCGCCGCCCTGGTCACGGAGATGCTCGAAACCCTCTGAAAACACCCTGAACAGCCCAGAAGGGCAGCGCGAGTTGGCGCCGCCCGGCAAAGGCCGAAGAGCCTAGCCGGGCGGCGCCGTGCTGCACAGGGGTTTCCAAGAACCCGACAGGACATGCCTGGTGTGACCTTTCCCACGCAACGGGGAATTGCCTTGCGGCGTCCGGCTCCGGCAGAGTCTGTTTTCCGTCAGGCCCCGCATACGGCACAGCTGTATCCACAACTCCATAGCCAACAGCCGTATGCCGCCCAGCAATGGGCCCGCGCCTCCAGTGACCGCTGGATCAGGAGGCCCGCGCCAGGGGCAGATTCGCGGACGCTGCGGTCACCGAGGCGGACGCTGCTGGAAGGACACCGTGTGAGCCGGATCTCGGTCCGGGGAATCGCCGTGGCATCGGCCACTGCGGTCACCACCGTAGGCGCTGTCGTGGGCGTCGCCACTGGCGACGGCCAGAATCCGAACGACCTGGAGACCACCGCGTCAGGCGCGACGCTCCTCACGGACATCCCGGTCGGCTCACAGGCCTCGGTCCAGAACGCGTCCCTGACGCAGCAGGCCGACGCCATGGCGTACGCCGCCGATGCCGAGGCCAAGCGCTCGGCGGAGGAGTCCGCCCGCCTCCAGGCCGCCAAGGACGCCAAGGCCAAGAAGGCCGACGCCGAGGCCAAGGCGAAGAAGGAGCGCGAGGAGAAGGACCAGATCGCGAGCCGCTCGGCGACGCGCGACGCCTCCAGCTTCGCCCCGCAGAGCTCCTACACGGTCGCCCAGGTCAAGGACATCGCCCGGCAGATCGTGCCGGCGGGCCAGTTCCAGTGCTTCTCGAACATCATCAACGAGGAGTCCACCTGGAACTACAAGGCCGTCAACTCGTCCTCGGGCGCGTACGGCCTGGTCCAGGCGCTCCCGGGCTCGAAGATGTCCTCGGTCGCCGACGACTGGCGCACCAACCCCGCCACCCAGATCCAGTGGGGTCTGAACTACATGAACGGGCGCTACGGCAGCCCGTGCGCGGCCTGGACCTTCCACCAGGCCAACGGCTGGTACTGAGGATCCTTCCCGGACACCCCCCTTCCGCCGTCGCTCAACCCCCGAGAGCCCCGTACCGTCCTTCGGTGCGGGGCTCCTCGCGTGTACGGTCGACGGGGTGCGCCACGTGCGCGGAACAGGCGGGGGAGAGGGAACGCAATGGGCAAGGTGGCAGGCTGGCTCGGCCGGCTCGGCAACAGACTGAACCGCATGGAGGCACGGCTCGACGCGGTCAAGGCCGACGTCGAGGCCCGGCGTGCCGCGGCCGAGGCCGAGGGCGTCGGCGCGCCCCCCGAGCGGCCCGTACCGGCCACGGCGCCCGTCCCCGCGGCGGGGCCCGTCGCCGGGCACGGTCACGGGCACGGCCACGCGGACGAGCCGCCGCCGTACCGGCGGGTGCGGCCCGACCCGGTGACCGTCGTCCCCTGGGGGATGCGGGTGGCCGCCGAGGTGAGCTGGCGGCTGCTGCTGCTCGCCGGGATGCTCTGGGTGCTGATGAAGGTCATCAGCGAGGTGCAGCTCGTGGTGCTGGCCTTCGCGGCGGCCATGCTCGTCACCGCCCTGCTCCAGCCCTTCGTGGTCCGGTTGCGCCGGCTCGGCCTGCCCCGCGGACTGGCCACGGCGTTCACCGCCGTGCTCGGCTTCGCGATCATCGGGCTGGTCGGCTGGTTCGTGGTCTGGCAGGTCATGGAGAACCTCGACGACCTGTCCAACCGGGTCAAGGAGGGCATCAACGAGCTCAAGCAGTGGGCCCTGGACAGTCCGTTCCACGTCACCCAGCAGCAGATCAACGACATCGCCAAGAACCTCACGGACACCATCGGCACCAACACCGAGCAGATCACCTCCGCGGGCCTGCAGGGCGTGACCGTCATGGTGGAGGTCCTCACGGGGATACTCCTCGCGATGTTCTCGACCCTCTTCCTGCTCCACGACGGCCGGAAGATCTGGGGCTGGGTGCTGGGCCTGGTGCCGGCGGCGGCCCGGCCCGGCGTCGCCGGGGCCGGCCCGCGGGCCTGGCGCACCCTGACCGCGTACGTGCGGGGCACGGTGATCGTGGCGCTGATCGACGCCATCTTCATCGGCCTGGGCATCTACTTCCTCAAGGTGCCCATGGCGGTGCCGCTGGCTGTGTTCATCTTCCTGTTCGCCTTCATCCCGCTGGTCGGCGCCGTGGTCTCCGGCGCGCTGGCGGTGGTCGTGGCACTGGTGACCCAGGGCGTGTGGACGGCGCTGATGGTGCTGCTCGTGGTGCTCGCCGTGCAGCAGATCGAGGGCCACGTCCTGCAGCCGTTCATCCTGGGCCGGGCGGTCCGGGTCCACCCGCTGGCGGTGGTGCTCTCCGTGGCCGCCGGCGGCATGATCGCCGGCATCGGCGGCGCGGTGGTCGCGGTGCCGCTGGTCGCGGTCACCAACACCGTGGTCGGCTACCTGCGCGCGTACTCCCGCGAGACCGAACTGCGCATCGGCCCGGGCCCCCACGGCGCCACCGCCCTGCCGACGTCCCCGATGGAGGACGGACGCGGTGCCGGCCGCTGAGCCCGTACGCGCGAACGGGGCCCCTGGCGCATGCCAGGGGCCCCGTCGGGTGTGCAGCGGAGCGCGACTACGCGCCGGCGATCGCCGCCTCGCCGTCCAGGGTGACGGCGACGGCCTGGATCACCGAGGCGACCTTGAAGGCCTCCTGGACCGTCTCGCGGTCCACACCGGCCTTGCGCAGGACCTGCTCGTGCGAGTCCAGGCACTGGCCGCAGCCGTTGATCGCGGAGACCGCGAGCGACCACAGCTCGAAGTCGACCTTCTCCACGCCCGGGTTGCCGATGACGTTCATCCGCAGGCCCGCGCGCAGCGTGCCGTACTCCGGGTCCGACAGCAGGTGCCGGGTGCGGTAGAAGACGTTGTTCATCGCCATGACCGCGGCCGCGGACTTGGCCGCGGAGTACGCCTCGGGCGAGAGGTTCGCCTTGGCCTCCGGCTCCAGCTCGCGCAGGACGCGCGGGGAGCGGGCGGCGATCGCGCAGGACAGGACGGTGCCCCACAGCTGCTGCTGCGAGAGGGTGTCCTGGTTGCCGATGACCGAGCCGAGGTTCAGCTTCAGGTCCTTGGCGAAGTCCGGTATGGCGGCCTTCAGCTCATCGAGGGCCATGCTCACTCACCGGCCAGGAGCGCGCCGGCGTCGAGGGTGTCCTCGCCCTTGTTCCAGTTGCAGGGGCACAGCTCGTCGGTCTGCAGGGCGTCCAGGACCCGCAGGACCTCCTTGGGGTTACGGCCGACGGAGCCGGCGGTCACCATGGAGAACTGGATCTCGTTGTTCGGGTCCACGATGAACACGGCGCGCTGCGCGAAGCCGTCCTCGCCCTGCACGCCGCAGGCCTGCATCAGCTCGTGCTTGGAGTCGGCCAGCATCGGGAAGGGCAGGTCGCGCAGGTCCTTGTGGTCCTTGCGCCAGGCGTGGTGGACGAACTCGGAGTCGCCGGAGACACCGAGGACCTGGGCGTCGCGGTCGGCGAACTCGTCGTTCAGCTTGCCGAAGGCGGCGATCTCGGTCGGGCAGACGAAGGTGAAGTCCTTCGGCCAGAAGAACACCACGCGCCACTTGCCCTCGTAGGACTTGTGGTCGATCTGGGCGAACTCCTTGCCGGCCTCGAGCGAGACGCAGGCGGTCAGGTCGTAGGCGGGGAACTTGTCACCGACAGTGAGCACGTGCTCTCCTTGCTGACTGGAAAGTAACCCTTTTGGGGGCTTTCCGAAGGGGTTGGACGGATCTCACATGCTGGCACAGCTGCATTGATTGTGGAAATAGCTAGTCTTGTGCCGGGTGATCGGAGGTACCTATCAGTGGCTGTCGGTAATAGAGGAGCGAAGCAGCCGACGCTCGCACAGCTGCGCGCGTTCGCGGCCGTCGCCGAGCACCTGCACTTCCGGGACGCCGCCGCGGCGATCGGGATGAGCCAGCCGGCCCTGTCCGGCGCCGTCTCCGCCCTGGAGGAGGCGCTCGGGGTCCAGCTGCTGGAGCGCACCACCCGCAAGGTGCTGCTCTCCCCGGCCGGCGAACGGATCGCCGCCCGCGCCACGGCCGTCCTGGGCGCCGTGTCCGGACTGCTGGAGGAGGCCGAGGCGGTCCGGGCGCCGTTCACCGGGGTGCTGCGCCTCGGGGTCATCCCGACCGTCGCCCCCTACCTGCTGCCGACCGTCCTCGGACTGCTGCACCGCCGGTTCCCGCGGCTCGACCTCCAGGTGCACGAGGAGCAGACCGCCTCGCTGCTCGACGGCCTCGCCGCCGGCCGGCTGGACCTGCTGCTGCTCGCCGTGCCCCTCGGCGTTCCCGGCGTCACCGAACTGCCGCTCTTCGACGAGGACTTCGTCCTGCTGGCACCCCGCGACCATCCCCTGGCCGGGCGCCGGGACATCCCGCGCGACGAACTGCGCGGCCTGCAGCTGCTGTTGCTCGACGAGGGGCACTGCCTGCGCGACCAGGCCCTGGACATCTGCCGCGAGGCCGGCCGCACCGAGGGCCCCGACGTCACCACCACCGCCGCGGGCCTGTCCACCCTCGTACAACTGGTCGCCGGGGGACTGGGCGTCACCCTGTTGCCGCGGACCGCGCTGCGGCTGGAGACCGCGCGCAACGAGTACCTGTCCACCGGCTGCTTCGCCGAGCCCGTGCCCTCCCGGCGGATCGCCCTGGCCATGCGCACCGGCACCGCCCGCCAGGAGGAGTTCACCGCCCTGGCCGCAGCCCTGCGCGAAGCCGTACGGCCCCTGCCGGTGTGGCCCGCGGCCTAGCGCGGGCCGCACCGCCAGGGGCGGCCGGGCTCACTCGGTGCGCAGGCCGTCCGGGCGCACCATCCGCAGCAGCGGCGGCAGGCTCAGCACCGTGACCAGGGCGACCACGCCCGCGCCCACCCCGGTCAGCGCCAGCACCGGCGCCCAGTCGACCTGGACCCGGGCCGCGGCCGCCCGCATCAGGACGACGCCCAGCCCGACCCCGAACAGGGCCGCCAGCGCCATGCCCACCCCGACCGGCAGGGCCGTCTGCCACAGCACCGACAGGCTCAGCGTGGAGCGCCGGGTGCCGAACGCCACCAGCGAGGACAGCAGCTTGCGGCGTTCGCGCAACTGCTCCAGCTGGGAGACCAGCAGGCTGACGCCGATCAGCATCAGCACCGCGGTGGCCCCGAAGAACAGCCCGATCCGCACCGTCGAGTAGCCCGGGTCCCACGTGGTCTGCTTCAGCGTCATCGCCGTCGACAGCGGCGAGGCCTTGAACGCCGCCGTACGCGCCCGCTCCAGCCCGTCCCCGTCGGGGTCCGCGGTCATCACGAAGACCTGCTGCGAGCCGTAGCCGCCGGTGGCGCCGGGGGCCACCGACGGGGTCAGCAGCAGCCCGGAGCGCAGGTTGCCGGTCGGGTCCGGGCGCGAGGACACCTTCGGGAGCGCGGCGGGCACGGTGTACGGGACGGGCGCGACCTCCTTGTCGTAGCCGCGCACGTTGCCGACGAACAGCCGGTCGCCGGGCGCCGCCGAGCCCCCGTACATCCCCTCGGCGTCGGCGCGCTGCGAGCCGGAGGCCAGGAAGGCGTCGCCGTCCTTGCAGGAGTCCAGCACGGCCACCTCGCGCAGCGCCTCGCAGGTGCCGACGGTGACCTCGACCAGGCCGTCCTCCGCGGGGACCCGGTGGGCGGCCGACAGCGAGCGCAGCGCCACGGCCCCGGTGACGCCCTCGCCCTGGGCGACCCGCCGGGCCAGCTCCTGCGCGTCCTGCGTGACGTCGGAGCCGAGCAGGATCGAGACGGTGGCGCGCGCCGGGTCCTGGCCGGTGTCCCGGCTGTACTCGCCCTCGACGCTCGTGAACATCATCTGCAGGGCGATGGCGCCCGCGACGGCGACCGCGATCCCGCTGACCAGCCGGGCCGCCCCGCCGATGCTCACCTGGAGCCGGCGCACGGCGAGCTGCCAGGAGACCGGCCCGCCACCGCCCAGCCGGCCCACCAGGCGCTCCAGCACCCAGGGCAGCAGCGCGGTGACACCGACCAGCAGCAGCGCCACTCCGGCACTGACCTGCCAGCGGTTGAACTGCCCGCCCTCGTCGCCGCGGCCCGCCAGCGGGACCAGCAGGCCCAGGCCGGCCAGCGGCACCAGCAGCCGCCACCACAGCCGGCGCCGGCCGGGCCGCGCGGTCCGTACGACACCCAGCGGTTCGATGACCACCCCGCGCAGCGCGAACAGCGTGACGCCCACGGCCGCCGCCGGCACCGCCACGGCCACCAGCGCGGCCAGCCACGGCGACGGGGTGAGGTCGGCGGGGAAGACGCTGCGCTGCTGGATGTCGAACCCGCCCACCAGGGCCCGCCCGGCCACGAAGAAGCCCGCGCCCAGCACCAGTCCGGCCAGCGCCCCGGCCAGCGCCTCGCCCGCCGCGATCCGGCGCACCGCGCGCGCGTCCGCGCCGACCAGCCGCAGGGCGGCCAGCCGCCGGTCGCGGCGCTCGCCGCCGAAGCGCACGGCGGCGGCGATGAACACCGCGACCGGCAGCAGCAGGGCCACGAAGGTCAGCACCACCAGGAGCACCAGCACCGGGCTCAGCTTCTCGGTGACGCGCTCGTAGGCGAAGCCGGTGATCCGCTCGACCCGGGAGGAGGGTTCCTCGCTCGGCCGCAGGCTCTCCTCGCCGGCGTAGAAGAGCAGTTCGGCGGGGCCGGTCAGGCCCTCGTCGCCGACGGTGCCGGTGATCCGCCCGTCGAGGCGTTCGCGCAGCAGCGCCCCGTCACGGGAGTCGAGCAGCTTCTTCAGGGCGGGGGAGACGACCAGTTCGCCGGGGCCCGGGATCTTCTCCAGGCCCGGCGGCACCGGGGCGTCCGGGCCCTCGGCGCGCAGCAGCGTGCCCTCGATGTCCCGGCCGCGGTAGGTCTGGCGGGCCGGGGCGATCAGCAGGGTGTCCGGGCCCGGGCGGTCGGCCCGAGGGGCCTCCAGCCAGCTACGGGCGTCGCCCCGTTCCGTACGGGCGGCCAGCGCGCCCGGCAAGGAGGTGCTGAGCAGCAGCAGGGCCACGCCCAGGCCCACGCCGACGCCGGTCAGCAGGGTACGGGTCCAGCCCTGCCGGCCGCCGGTGAACGCGAACCGGGCCCCCATGGCCAGGTCCTGCCACCAGACGTGCAGGGGAGTGCGGCGGTGCGTCATATCGCGCGCTCCATGTCCCGGGAGCGGCCGTCACGGACCACGATCTCGCGGTCGGACCAGGCGGCCACCCGGGTCTCGTGGGTGACGAGCACGACGGCCGCGTTCGTGGACCGGGCGGCCTCGGTCAGCAGCTGCATCACCAGCTCGCCGTTGAGGGAGTCCAGCGCCCCGGTCGGCTCGTCGGCGAACAGCACCCGGGGCCCGGTGACCAGGGCCCGGGCCACGGCCACCCGCTGGCCCTGGCCGCCGGAGACCTCGCCCGGCCGCTGCGCCGCCAGGTCCTCGACCTGGAGCCGTTCCATCCAGGTCAGGGCCGTCTGCTCGGCCTGCTTGCGCTTGACGCCCGCCAGCCGCAGCGGCAGGGCGACGTTCTCCACGCAGGTGAGTTCGGGGACGAGCCGGCCGAACTGGAAGACGAAGCCGAACTCCGTGCGGCGCAGGGCGCTGCGCTCGGTGTCGTTCATCGCCGTCAGGTCCCGGCCGGCGTAGGTGATGGTGCCGGAGTCGGGCGGGACGATGCCGGCCAGGCAGTGCAGCAGGGTGGACTTGCCGGAGCCGGACGGCCCCATGACGGCGACGACCTCCCCGGGGTGGACGGAGAACTCGGCGCCGTCCAGGGCCTTGGTGGCGCCGTACGCCTTGTGCAGGCCGGTGGCGGTGAGCAGCGAACCGGCGGGGGCGTGGGTCATCGGCGTACTTCCTTGGCGAGCTGGTCGAGACGCGCCGCGGCCAGCTCCAGCCACCGCAGGTCCGCCTCCAGATGGAACAGGGCGTGGTCGCAGACGAGCTGGTCGGCGAGGTCGCCCTTGCGCTTGCGGGTGGTCAGGATGCGCATCAGCCGCAGGTGTTCGGCGCGTTGCGCGTCCAGCAGGTCGTCGGCGCTGCGGCCCGTCAGCAGGGCGAGGACGACCTTGGTGTAGAGGGTGGACTGCAGGTACGGCTCGGGCTTCTCCGGCCGGGCGAGCCAGTCCTCGACGTCGGTGACGCCGGCGTCGGTGATGGCGTAGCGCTTGCGTTCGGGGCCCCCGCCGGGCTCGATCCCGTCGACCTCGACGAGGCCGTTCTTCAGCAGCCGGGACATGGTCGAGTAGACCTGGCCGTACGCGAGGGGCCGGTCGTGGCCGAACCTCTCGTCGAAGGCGCGCTTGAGGTCGTAGCCGTGACGCGGACCGGCCTCCAGGAGGCCGAGCAATGTGTGACCGATCGACATGCCCCGGACTCTACACGGTGTGTATACCTCGTGTGTATACAGGCCGTGCATACCCGCCTGTGCTCCGTTCGACGGATTCTGCGCACACGGCGGGTGACCCCGGGGACGGGCGCTGACGCGGCTGTCATCTTGGGGGCATGCACGCACCCCCCACGGGCACGGGCACCGTCCCGGCGCAGCAGTCCGCCTCCCGGCCGCGGTCCAGCGGGGCGCAGCCGCCCGGCGGGGAGGGGGCGGGGCGGTTCGTCCCCTGGGCCTGGGCGCTGGCCGGCGCCTTCTTCTTCCTCTACATGGCGCTGTCCCTGCGCACCCACGCCCGGCTCGGCTCGCACTCCTTCGACCTGGGCATCTTCGCGCAGTCCGTACGGTCCTGGGCGGCGGGGCAGTGGCCCGTCTCCGAGGTGAAGGGCCCGGACTTCCCCCTGATGGGCGACCACTTCTCCCCGGTCGTCGCCCTGCTGGGCCCGCTGTACCGGCTGTGGCCCTCGGTCCAGCTCCTGCTGGTGGCGCAGGCCGCCCTGGTGGCGGTGAGCACGGTCCCGCTGACCCTGTGGGCCCGCCGCGCCCTGGGCACGGCGGCGGCCGTGGGCATCGGGCTGGGCTACGGGCTCTCCTGGGGCGTGGCCAGTGCCATCGGCTTCGACTTCCACGAGTACGCCTTCGCCGCGCCCCTGCTGGCCTGTTCGCTGACCGCGCTCGGGACCGGCCGGATGCGCGCCGCCGTGGCCTGGGCGCTGCCGCTGCTGCTGGTGAAGGAGGACCTCGGGTTCACCGTCGCCGCGATCGGCGTGGTGATCGCCTGGCGCGGCAGCCGGCGGCTCGGCCTGCTGACCGCCCTGGGCGGACTCGCCGCGGCCCTGCTGACCACCTTCGTGGTGGTCCCGGCCTTCAGCCCCGCCGGGAGCTGGGCCTACACGGGCCTGCTGGACGGCGGTCCGGGCGGGCCGGGGGGCGCGGGCACGGGGGCCGGCGCCGGGACGGGCGCGGCCGGGCTGCTGGAACGGCTGACGTTGGGGATGGTCACGCCGGAGCCGAAGGCCACCACCGTGCTGGTGCTGCTGGCCCCGACCCTCTTCCTGGCCCTGCGTTCGCCGCTGGTGCTGGTCGCCCTGCCGACCGTGCTGTGGCGCCTGGCCTCGGCGAAGTGGGCCCACTGGGGGACCGGTTACCACTACTCGCTGCTGCTGATGACGATCCTGTTCGCCGCGTTCGTGGACGCGCTGGTCCGGCGGGAGGGGAGCGCGGCGAGCGTGCGCCGGTACGTCGCCGGGGCGGTGGGGGTCTGTCTGCTGCTCCTGCCGCAGTTCCCGTTCTGGCACCTGGTGCGGCCCGAGCCCTGGCCCGCCGAGCCGCACCTCGTCACGGCGCAGCGGGTGCTGGCCCGGATCCCGGACGGGGCCACCGTGCAGGCGACCGACCAGCTCGTGCCGCACCTGGTCGACCGCACCAGCGTCAGCATGTTCGGCTGGCAGGACAGCCGGCCGGACCCGGAGTGGATCGTGGTGGACACCACCGTCCCGGCGAACGTGCGCTGGCCGCTGTCGGCCGCCGCCGAGGCCCAGGCGCTGGACCAGGCCCGGGCCCGCGGCTACCGCACGGTGGTCCGGCAGGACGGTTTCGTCCTGCTCACCAGGACCGGCACGGCCGGGTCCGGGGCCGGGACCGGGCCAAGGTCCGGGTCCGGGTCCGGGTCCGGTTCCGCGGCCGGGGCCACGGTCAGCGGGGCTCCTGCACGCTGACGCCGCGTACGACCACCGGCGCGGCCGGGCGGCCGTCGGCCGAGCCGTCGGCGGTGCCCTTGGCCGCGATCCTCCGCAGCACCTCCATGCCGTCGACCACCGTGCCGAACGGGGTCCACTCGGGCCCCATCGGCACGGCCGGGTCGGCCCAGGCGAGGAAGAACCGGCTGCCGTTGCGGCCGGGCTCGGCCTTGGCCATGGCGACCGTGCCCGCCGGGTACGAGGCCTCGGCCAGGTTCTCGTCGGGGAAGTGGTAGCCGGGGTCGGCGGAGCCCCGGCGGTCGCCGCCGCACTCCAGGGTGAAGATCGACCGGGTGGTCAGGCGGCGGCAGCTGCTGCCGTCAAAGTACTTCTTCTCCGCCAGGAACCGGAACGAGTACGTGGTGCAGGGCGCCAGGGAGGTCAGCGCGGCGAACGTGACCGGCCCCTGGTCGGTGGTGAGCGTCGCCATGTACGGACGGGCGGCCTTCGCCTCGTCGAACACCGGGATCCCGGCCGGCCGGGCCGCGCCCGAGGGGGTGTACGCGCAGGCACCGGCGCCTCCGTCGGCGACCGGCTTGCCGTCCCCGGCCGGACCGCCGGCCAGCGACAGCGCCCCGCGCACCAGCGCCGCACAGGCCACGACCGCCACGGCCCCCACGGCGACGGCCCGCACGGTCCGCCGCCGACGGCCGCCCCCGGGGTCCGGCGTACCGCCCGGCGTACCGTCGGGCGGTAGGTGCGTCGCCGCGGCGGGCGGGTCGGAGGGGGAGCCGGGCTGCGCGCCCGGCTCCTGCTGCGGGGGTGACGCCGGGCCGGGAGCGGCAGCGCCGGGGATGTCCTCGGTGGGCATGGCAGGCCTCGCCAGGGGGAGCGGTGGGACGGCTCGACAAAGGGCGAGCGTAGCCATGCGCCGGGTCCCCGCCGGGGCGACACACAGCCCGCCTCGGCTATCCGGGCTCGCCCTCCGCCGGACGGCGGGGCGGCCGTCCCCGCCGGGGGATCGGCGCCGCCCCGCCGGGGAGCCGGCCGGACTCGGCCAGGGCCCGGCGGAGCAGGAACTCGATCTGGGCGTTCGCGCTGCGCAGCTCGTCGCCGGCCCAGCGGGCCAGCGCCTCGTACACCTGGGGGTCCAGCCGCAGCAGCACCTGCTTGCGGTCGGGCCGGCGTCCCCCGCGGGCGGGGGGCGCCGGTTCCTGGTCCGCCGGGCTCACTGGTAGAGGGTGCCCGTGTTGACGACCGGCTGGGCGGCCCGGTCGCCGCACAGGACCACCATCAGGTTGGAGACCATGGAGGCCTTGCGCTCCGGGTCCAGTTCCACGATGTCCTCCTCCGCCAGACGGGTCAGGGCCAGCTCGACCATGCCCACCGCGCCCTCGACGATCTGCCGGCGGGCCGCCACGACCGCACCGGCCTGCTGGCGCTGGAGCATCGCCGAGGCGATCTCCGGAGCGTACGCGAGGTGCGTGAAGCGGGACTCGATGATCCGTACGCCGGCCGCCTCGACCCGGGCCTGGAGCTCGGCCGCGAGCTTCTCGGTGATCTCCTCGGCGTTCTCGCGCAGCGACAGGCCGTCCTCGTCGTGGGAGTCGTACGGGTATTCGATCGCGATGTGTCGGACGGCGGACTCCGCCTGGGTCTCGACGAACTCCGCGAAGTCGTCCACCTCGAAGACCGCCCGCGCGGTGTCCTCGACCCGCCAGACCACGACGGCGGCCAGCTCGATCGGGTTGCCGTAGGCGTCGTTGACCTTCAGGACGGCGGTCTCGTGGTTGCGGACGCGGGTGGAGATCCGCTCCCGGGAGGTCAGCGGGTTGACCCAGCGCAGGCCGTCGGTGCGGATCGTGCCGCGGTAGCGGCCGAAGAGCTGGACCACCCGGGCCTGGCCGGGGGCCACCATGTTCAGTCCGCTCATGGCGAAGACCGAGCCGAGGACCATCAGGATGCCGAGCGGGATCAACGCCGCCTTGGCGGCCGCCGCGGAGGCCGCGGCGCCGAGCGCGACCACGCCACCGCCGGCGACGACGCCGACCAGGCCGAGCAGCAGCGCCAGGCCGCCGCCGACGCTGTGCGCGGCGAACTCCCTTACGGCAGGCGCCGGGTGAGCCTCGGACGTGGTCATTCCGCTTCTGCTGTCGTTCGTCATGGTGCGCCCCCGTTTGGTCAGGATCGTTCGCTCGGAACCTCTAGCAAAGTGATATCACCTTTTTGGAGTACGGCAACCCTTCGGGTGTGCGACGCGTCGGTTCCATGGGTGTGGGTGCTGATTCTCACGTCCGAATTGACCGGTATTGGCCATAGTTGGCCAACGTTTGTCACAACCTGCGGTGTTAGTTTTCGGAGCTGACGTCGGGGGGTAATCGAGCGGAGCGGGAGCGATGGGCCGAGCAGAAGCGCGACGAGCGCAGAAGCAGCGCGGTACGCGCGGGACGACGCGCAGCCGTGCGGCGAACAGCGGCAACGGGGCGGCGACGGGCGCGGACGCGGGCGGTGGCAAGGCCAAGAAGGGCGGCATACGCCGCTTCTTCACCTGGAAGAAGCTCCTCGGCGCGTTCTTCGGGATGATCCTGCTCGGCTTCGCCGCGCTCCTCGGCCTGTACTTCTACGTGGACAAGCCGGACCCGAACCAGGAGGCGACGCTCCAGAGCAACGTCTACAAGTTCGCGGACGGCTCGATCATCACCCGGACCGGCAAGGTCAACCGCGAGATCCTGCCGATCGACAAGATCCCGATGCACACGCAGAACGCGTTCATCGCGGCCGAGAACAAGTCCTTCCGCAAGGACAGCGGCATCGACGTCAAGGGCCTGGGCCGCGCCGCGCTCCAGGCGGTCACCGGCGGACGCAAGTCCGGTGGTTCGACCATCACCCAGCAGTACGTCAAGAACTACTACCTGAACCAGGACCAGACGGTCACCCGCAAGCTCAAGGAGCTGGTGATCTCCCTCAAGGTCGACCAGGAGATGGAGAAGCCCGAGATCCTCGCGGGCTACATGAACACCAGCTACTTCGGCCGCAACGCGTACGGGGTCCAGGCCGCCGCCCAGGCCTACTACGGCGTCAACGCCGACCAGCTCACCATCGAGCAGAGCGCCTACCTCGCCGCCCTCCTCCAGGCCCCCAGCCAGTACGACTGGGCCGTGGCCAGCGACACCTCCAAGAAGCTCGTCGCCGACCGCTTCAACTACGTGCTCAACAACATGGTCGAGATGGGCGAACTCGACGCGGCCAAGCGCGCCGGCATGCAGTTCCAGCCCCCGATCAAGCCCAAGGCCGCCCCCGGCATGGAGGGCCAGAAGGGCTACCTGATCGAGGCCGCCAACGCCGAGATGCGCCGTCAGGGCGTCTCCGCCGAGCAGATCCAGGCCGGCGGCTGGACCATCACGCTGAACATCGACCCCAAGAAGCAGGCCGCCCTGGAGAAGGCCGTCCAGGACGAGCTGGAGTCCAAGCTCGACCGCAAGGACACCAAGCACCGCCCGGTCGACCAGAACGTCCAGGCGGGCGCCACCTCCGTGGACCCCAAGACCGGCGCCATCGTGGCCATGTACGGCGGCACCGGCCAGCAGGACC
The DNA here is from genome assembly GCF_003949795.1 of Streptomyces sp. WAC06614. Lineage (GTDB taxonomy): Bacteria > Actinomycetota > Actinomycetes > Streptomycetales > Streptomycetaceae > Streptomyces. Next base: position 16,473 of record NZ_RPRY01000037.1, on the reverse strand, counting down.
ACTGGTCCAGCAACGCCCTGCGCACCGACTTCCAGCCGGGCTCGACGTTCAAGCCGATCGTGCTGGCCTCCGCCCTGCAGAACAAGTCCCGTACCCAGGACGGCAAGCCGATCACCCCGAACGCCCTCTACGACGGCACCAGCGGCCGCCCCGTGGTCGGCAGCGACGTCCCCTTCGCCCCGCAGAACCAGGACCAGCAGGACTACAAGACCGGTGACAGCCCGCTGATCACGGTCCAGAAGGCCACCAACTCCTCGGTCAACTCCGTGTACGCGCAGATGATCGTGGACGTGAAGCCGCAGAACGTGAAGAAGACCGCGCTCGCCCTCGGCATGAGGGACCGCGAGGGCTGGCCCGAGGACAAGCCGGCCATGGCGCTCGGCACCATGAGCGCCAACACCGTCGAGATGGCCGGCGTCTACGCCACCTTCGACAACCACGGCAAGAAGGTCACCCCGACCATCATCAAGAGCGCCGAGCACTCCTACCGCCAGTACAACAAGGTCCAGGCCATCGGCGCCCAGGTGATCGACAGCTCCACCGCCGACACCGTCACCAAGGTCCTCACCGGCGTCGTCAACGACGGCTCCGGCAACGCGGTCAAGTCCGGCGCCTACGAGGCGGCCGGCAAGACCGGCACCACCGAGTCCAACGTGGCCGCCTGGTTCACCGCGTACACCCCCGAACTGGTCACCGTGGTCGCGATGTTCGGCGAGGAGCCGGGCACGGGCAAGCAGGTCACGCTGGCCGGTACGGCGGGCGGTGGCCGCGCCGGTGGTTCCAGCTTCCCGGCCGACATCTGGAAGGCGTACACGCTGGCGGCGCTCAAGGGCGCCAAGACCGGCACGTTCGACCTGGACGACGCGGAGATGGGCGAGCCGGTCCTGCCGCCGAGCCCGCGGACCGCGGTCACCCCGTCGACCACCAAGTCCCCGGACCCCACCACCAGCGCCACCCGGTCCCCGGCCACGAACAGCCCGGACCCGACCAGGAGCCAGCACACCCCGGACCCGACCAAGAGCACGACCAAGTCGCCGGACCCGACGAAGTCCACCGACCCGCCGCTCCCGCCGTCCGGCGGCGGCACCGGCGGCCCGGTCAAGCCGTAACGGCCCGGCGCCCGCACCCCCCGCACGAACACCGCCGCCCGGCAGCGCATGCGCTGCCGGGCGGCGGTGTTCGTGCTGCTGCTCGGCGTCCCTCAGACCCGGTCGCGCGGGCCCGGCAGGGAGAGCTCGAACCAGACCACCTTGCCGCTGCTCAGCCGGGTCGCGCCCCAGCGGCGGGCCATCCGGTTGACCAGGAACAGCCCGCGGCCGCCCTCGTCGGTGTCCCGGGCCCGGCGCTGCCGGGGGAGCTGCGGGGAGTCGTCGCCCACCTCGCAGCGCAGCACGTCCGTGCGCAGCAGCCGCAGGGTGACGGGCCGCTCCGCGTACCGGACGGCATTGGTGACCACCTCGCTGACCAGCAGCTCCAGCGAGTCCCCGAGATCCTCCAGGCCCCAGCGGGACAGGGCCCGGCGGGCGAACCGGCGGGCCCGGCCCGGAGCGGTCTCCTCCGGGTCCAGGAACCAGTACGCGACGTCGCTGGGTGCGATCCCGTCGAAGCGGGCCGCCAGCAGGGCGATGTCGTCGTCCCGGTCGCCGGGGCCCAGCATGTCCAGCACGTCGTCGCAGAGCGCCTCCAGCGGCGGCGGGTGGTCCAGCCCGGTGAGCTGGGCGGTGGCCGCCAGCCGCTCGCGCAGCTGCTCGATGCCGGTCCACACGTCCCGCAGCCGGGACTCCACCAGTCCGTCGGTGTACAGCAGCAGGGTGGCGCCGGCCGGCGCGTCCAGCTCCACGGCCTCGAAGTCGACCCCGCCGACGCCGATGGGGGCGCCGGGCGGCACCCGCAGCACCTCGGCGCGACCGCCCAGGTGCAGCAGGACGGGCGGCGGGTGGCCGGCGTTGGCGATGGTGATCCGGTGCGAGACCGGGTCGTAGACGGCGTACAGGCAGGTGGCCATCCGGTCCGAGCCCAGCCGCTGGGCCTGCTCGTCGAGGTGGTGCAGCACCTCGGCCGGCGGCAGGTCGAGCTGGGCCAGGGTCTGGGCCGTGGTCCGCAGCTGGCCCATGATGGCGGCCGAGGTCATGGAGTGCCCCATGACGTCGCCGACCACGAGGGCGACCCGGCTGCCGGGCAGCGGTATGGCGTCGTACCAGTCGCCGCCGACCCGGGCGGTCTCGGCGGCCGGCAGGTAGCGCGAGGCCAGCCGGACCCCGGTGGGCTGGGGCAGGCTGTCGGGCAGCATGGTCCGCTGGAGCTCGTCGGCGATGTACGCCTCGCGGCCGTAGAGCACGGCCTTGTCGATGCCCAGCGCGGTGTGGGTGGCCAGTTGGGCGGCCACCAGCAGGTCGTTCTGCTCGAACGCGGGCCGCTCGGGCGTGCGCAGGAACACGGCCGCGCCGATGACGCGGCGCCGGCCGCGCAGCGGGGCGAGGATGGCCCGCTCGCCGCGCGGCACCGGGTGCTCGGCGCCCAGCAGCTCGGGCAGGGCGGTCCGGGCGGCGGCGGAGGAGCCGAAGACCGGCCGGACCCCGCGCAGCACCTCGTCCAGGGCCCCGCCGGCGAGGATCTCGCACAGCTCGGCGGCCGGCAGGTCGCCCTGCGGGCCCACCAGCGGAAGCTGGCTGAAGTCGAACTCGCCGGTGGCCCCCGCGGCCCCGGCGAGGTCCAGTCCGGCCCCGACGGTGTGCTCGGTCAGATCGTCGATCGGCCGGAGCCGGTCGGTGCGGCGCAGCCTTAAGACGACGGGGCCGGCGGGCCGTTCGTCGCCGACGGGCAGCGGGTCGCGCAGGTAGACGAGGATCGCGTCGGAGAACGTCGGCACGGTGGCCCGGCACAGGCCGAGCACGATCTCGTCGAGGTCGATCCCGCGGGCGATCCGCCGGGTCGCGGCCCCGACGAAGCGCAGCCGGTCGCCCTCGCGGCGGGCGATCCCGGCCTCGCCGAGCCCGAGCCCGGCGCCGGACCCCGGGATTCCGCCGGCGCCGGCGCCGGCGCCGTCCGCGGCGGGGGCCGGGAGGGGCCCCGTTCCGGCGGCGTTGTGCGCGGCGGTGACGTCCCGGCCGGGCTCCCCGTCCCGCGGGGCCGGCACCTCGGCCGGCGGGTCCGTGGGGGAGCCGCCGGAGCCGTGGCCGTCGGCGGGCGCCGCGGGCGCCGGGCCGGGGTCCGTACGGGTCTCGGCGCGGGGGACCGCACCGGGGTCGGCGCCGTGGTCCGCGTCGGGAAGCAGGCCGGGGTCGGCCGCGGTCCCGGGCGGGGGCGTCGTCGTGGTCGGGGGGCCGGCCTCGCCGGCGGGCTCGGCGTCGGCGTCGGCGTCCGCGTCGTGCGGGCCGCGGGCGCCGTGGTCCCCGTGGCCGGCCGGGTCGGGGCCGGCGGCGCGGTCCTCCCCGCGGCGGGCGGCCGGGATCGCGGCGGAGGGGGCGAGGGCCTTGCCGTGGTCCTGGTCGTCCCGGCCCTCGCCAGCGGCGAACAACGCGGAGCCGCCCGCCGCGGCAGGCTGCGGCTGCGGGCCCTCGTGAGAGGTGGGGTACTCCGTCACGCGTGGCAATCCGTCCGTTTGCGCTCGATGTGCGCTGCACTCAACTCGTTCAGTCGCGGTATACCCGCTCAGCGGCGGGGACACCGCCGCCCCTCCTCCTGCTCCCGAACTTTGTCCGGGGCCACCCCCAGCTCGTTATCAAGTCCTCAGCACACCATGCCAATTACGCAGCCTTGCGGAGGACGATCCTACGTTTGAACCCCGGGGGCGCATCAAGGGTCTCATGAGGTCATATGCGCCGGGGTGCGGTCCCAGTCCTCGGGCAGGACCGGAACGTCCCAGGCCGGATCGGGTCGCCAGTGCTCCCAGCCGTCCGAGAACGGCGACCCCCAGGCCTTGATCAGCTCCACCGCCGCGCGGCCCGCCCGCCGGACCCGGGCGGCCTGTTCGGGCAGCATCAGGCCCGACCGCTGGGCCTGCGCGAACTCGTCCTGGTCCCGCCACTTCCAGGTGCGGTCGGGGTAGACGGAGATGTCCAGGAAGTGGTCCTCGGAGTCGACCCCGCCGGACCACCGGGTCCGCGGCTCCTCCAGGTTCACGTACCAGCTCCGGAACTGCCAGTCGTGCTCCCAGAACAGCCAGACCGACCACGGGTCGCCGGGCCGGGCGAGCTTGAGCACGCCGTCACCGAACCAGCGCGCACGGACGGTGGTGCGCGGGGCGGTGTAGCGGGTGGCCAGCGGCTCGTCGGCCACGGCGGTGCCGTCGGCGAGGACCGGCTTGACGCACTCGGTGCCCGGGGCCATCCACACGGCGAGCAGCTCGTCGGTGTCCTGGACGACGGTCACCGGCCGGCAGATGTGCACCGGGCCGGGCAGGCCCCGGCGGTGGTCGCGGTAGCGCCAGAGGATGTGCTCCCCGGGCGCCCAGTGCGTAGCGGACGCGTCGTCGCGCCCGGCGCCGCCCCCGCGGCCTGGGGTACCTGTCATGCGCAGATCTTAGGGTCGGCTTCCGGCCGTTCGCTGCGGTGCAGGTCACGGAGGTGGCCCGGGCGGGAAATCGGCCGAAATCCGGCCCCCGCGCGACCCGTCGGGGGTGGGGCGGGGGCACGCCCGGGATGCGTCAGGGGTGGGTCATGCGGAGCACGTCGAGCGCCTCGTCGAGCTGTTCCAGGGTCAGGTCGCCGCGTTCGACGTAGCCCGACTCCAGGACGACCTCGCGGATGGTCCGCCGCTCCGCGAGCGACTTCTTGGCGACCTTGGCCGCCTCCTCGTAGCCGATGTACCGGTTGAGCGGGGTGACCACCGAGGGGCTGGACTCGGCGTACTCCCTGGCCCGCTCGGCGTTCGCGGTGATCCCGGTGACCGTACGGTCGGCCAGCAGGCGGCAGGCGTTGGCCAGCAGCCGGACGGACTCCAGGAGGTTCTTGGCCATCACCGGGAGCATCACGTTGAGCTCGAAGTTGCCGGCGGCGCCCGCCGTCGCGACCGTGAGGTCGTTCCCCGTCACCTGCGCGGCGACCATGAGGACGGCCTCCGGGACGACCGGATTGACCTTTCCGGGCATGATCGAGGAGCCCGGCTGGAGATCGGGCAGATTGATTTCGGCCAATCCGGTGCGCGGGCCCGAGGCCATCCAGCGCAGATCGTTGGCGATCTTGGTGAGGGAGACCGCGATCGTCCGGAGCGCGCCCGAGGTCTCCACCAGCGCGTCCCGGGCGCCCTGGGCCTCGAAGTGGTCGCGTGCCTCGGTCAGCGGCAGCCCGGTCCGCTCGGCGACCTCGGCGATCACGGCCGCCGAGAACCCGGGCGGGGTGTTGATGCCGGTGCCCACGGCCGTGCCGCCCAGCGGCAGTTCGGCGAGCCGGGGCAGGGCCGCCCGCAGCCGTTCGACGCCGTAGCGGATCTGGGCGGCGTACCCGCCGAACTCCTGGCCCAGGGTGACGGGCGTGGCGTCCATCAGGTGGGTGCGGCCGGCCTTGACCACCTCGGCGAACTCGGCGGACTTGGCACCCAGGGCCGCCGCCAGGTGCTGGAGGGCGGGCACCAGGTCGTGGGTGACCGCGGCGGTGGCGGCGATGTGGATGGAGGACGGGAAGACGTCGTTGGAGCTCTGCGAGGCGTTGACGTGGTCGTTGGGGTGCACGTCGCGGCCGAGCCGCTCGCTCGCCAGGGTGGCGATGACCTCGTTGGCGTTCATGTTGGACGAGGTCCCCGAGCCCGTCTGGAACACGTCCACCGGGAAGTGCTCGTCCCAGCGTCCTTCGGCCACCTCCGACGCGGCCGAGACGATCGCCTTGGCGATGTCCGGATCCAGTACGCCCAGTTCGGCGTTGACCCGGGCGGCGGCGGCCTTGATCCGGGCCAGGGCGGCGATGTGGGCACGCTCCAGGCGCTGTCCGGAGACGGGGAAGTTCTCCACCGCGCGCTGCGTCTGTGCACGCCATTTGGCATGGGCGGGCACCCGTACCTCGCCCATCGAGTCGCGCTCCACCCGGTACTGATCGTCGGTCATGTCCTCATCCTCCTCATAAAGTTGAGCAATTGTCTTGTTCAAAGTGTTCCCAACTCCCCTACCGGCCAGTAAATACCGGGGGTAACACTGACACCGGGGAGGCGTACATGGCGCGTTTCGGACCCAGACTCAGATCTACCTTCGCCGCGGCCGCGGCGATCGCGGCCGCCCTCGGGGGTGTCACGGCCATCACCCCCACGGCCCAGGCGGCCCCCACCGCCGGCCCGGCCGTCACCCCCCTGCCGCCGGAACTGGAGGCGATCCGCGCGGCCGAGGCCACCCGGATCTACGGCGATCCGGCCGTCCGCCCGATGGCCGACCGCAGGACCGGCCTGATCTCGCTCGGCGACAGCGAGATCTCCGGCGAGGGCGTCGGGAACTACGACCCCGCCACCAACACCTCGTCCAACCAGTGCCACCGCTCCCCGGACAGCGCCATCCACCGCACCGGCATCCCGGCCGACCTCACCTTCAACGTCGCCTGCTCCGGCGCCTACACCGGGAACATCCGCATCGGCGGCAGCAAGCAGTACGCCGACGAGCTCGTGCAGAGCGACAACCTGGCCGTCAAGGCCCGCAACACCAGGATCAAGCTGGTCCTGCTCGTCGCCGGCGCCAACGACGACCTCCAGTTCGGCCCGGTCATGACCGACTGCGTCACCCGCTGGGTGCTCAGCCAGGGCACCTGCGAACCCAAGTACGCCCCGGGCTGGCAGGCCCGCGTCGACGGACTGCGCCCCAAGGTCGAGGCCACCGTCGCCGACCTGCGCACCGTCATGCGCGGCGCCGGCTACGCCGACACCGACTACAAGCTCGTGGTCATGGGCTACCCCAGCCCGATCGGCCCCGACTTCTACGACAACCCCAGCTTCCCCGGCAAGCTCCCCGGCGGCTGCGCCGGCTACGACTCCGACGCCGCCTGGGGCCGCACCTACGCCGTGCCCACCTTCGAGAAGGGCATGCGCGAGGCCGCCCGCAACGCGGGCGCCGTCTACCTCGACAACTCCCGGCTCTTCCACGGGCACGAGGTCTGCATGGAGGACACCTGGGCCCGCGGGCTCTACCTGGACCTCGGCGACCACTTCCCGTGGGACGAGAACACCGCCCGGCAGTCCTTCCACCCCAACTACCGCGGCCACGGCGCCTTCGCGTCCTGCCTGACCCAGCTGTACGACTCCGGCCTGCGCGAGGCCTCCTGCGCCGACCCGGCCAGCACCGGCACCCCGGTCCTGCAGGCCGGCGCCTGGGACGACCTGTACCGGCCCCTGAGGAACGAGGCCACCGGCACCTGCCTCGACTCCTTCGGCGGCTCCAGCGCCAACCAGACCAAGGTGGTCGGCTGGGACTGCCACGGCGGCCGCAACCAGGGCTGGTGGTACGACGCCCCGCGCAAGTCGGTCCACGTCGAACTCAGCCACGACCGCTGCCTGGACGTGCCGGGAGCCGCGTACAGCGCCGGCACCGGGCTGATCCTGTGGAACTGCCACGGCGGCGCCAACCAGCAGTTCGTCAAGGACGGCGGCACCCTCCGCCCCGCCGCCTCCCCCGGCCTGTGCCTGACGGTGGCCGCCGCCCACGACCCGGTCCGCCTCCAGCCGTGCAACGGCTCGGCGGCGCAGCGGTTCGCGTAACGGTCGGGCTCCGGCCGACCGGGGGAGGTCACAGGGAGTCGAGGTACTCCCTGACCTCCCGCGGCCGGTTGGTGATGAGCGTGTCCACGCCCAGGCGCAGGCACAGCTCGACGTCCGCGAGGTCGTCCACGGTCCACACCCGCACCCGCAGCCCCTGGGCCTTCAGCCGCCCCACCAGCCCCGGGTCCTGCCGTACGAGGTCGATACCGGGGCCGGCGTGCCCGGCGAACGGCGGCCGGGGCGGCCGCACCCGGCGCTCGACGAGGTAGACGGCGGGCAGGCCGGGCGCGAGCCGGTTCAGCCGGACCAGGGCGTTGCGGGAGAAGCTCATGACCTCGACCCGGCCGTCGGCCCCGTCGGCCAGGCCGTGGTCCTTCAGCACCCGCACCAGCTCGGCCTCCAGCCGGCCACCGGCCCGGTTGGGGTGCTTGGTCTCGACGGCCAGCCCCACCCGCCGGTCCGCGGCCAGGACCTCCTTGAGCAGGTCCTCGAACAGCAGCACCTGCGCGCCCCGGTGCTCCTCGCCCTTCCACCGGCCGAAGTCGAGCGCGGCCAGCTCGTCGTAGGTCATGGCGGAGACGACGCCCCGCCCGTCGGAGGTCCGCTCGACCCGCCGGTCGTGCACACACACCAACCGCCCGTCGGCGGTCAGCCGCACATCGCACTCCAGGGCGTCCGCCCCGTCGGCGATGGCCTGCCGGTACGCGGCGATGGTGTGCTCCGGGTGCTCGTAGGAGGCCCCCCGGTGAGCGATGACCCGCACGTCCCGTGCGGTGCGAAGCGGCGACTGCGTCATACCGCGAACGTTATCCGGATGCGGAACACCGCGACCCACCGCATGCTGCACGGATGGCCGAACAACGGATGACCGTCACCTCGCCGCACTGCGAGCCGTGCGAGGACTGCGTCCAGGGCCACTGCGCGGGGCTCGTCCCCTCCCCGCCCCTTCCCGAACCGGGGCTCCGCCCCGGACCCCGTTCGGGGTGCGGGGCGGAACCCCCGGGGCCGGGCCGGGGCTGCTACAGGCCCGGGCCGCGGACCGGGATGTGGGTGAAGGTGGGTTCCGGGGCCGGGTTCTGGAAGAAGTCGTTGCCCTTGTCGTCCACGACGATGAACGCCGGGAAGTCCTCGACCTCGATCTTCCAGACCGCCTCCATGCCGAGCTCCTCGTACTCCAGGACCTCGACCTTCTTGATGCAGTCCTGCGCGAGCCGCGCCGCCGGTCCGCCGATCGAGCCCAGGTAGAAGCCGCCGTGCGTACCGCACGCGTCGGTGACCTGCTGCGAGCGGTTGCCCTTGGCCAGCATGACCTTGGAGCCGCCCGCCGCCTGGAACTGGGCGACGTAGGAGTCCATCCGGCCGGCCGTGGTCGGGCCGAAGGAGCCCGAGGCGTAGCCCTCGGGGGTCTTGGCCGGGCCGGCGTAGTACACCGGGTGGTCCTTCAGGTACTGCGGCATGTCCTCGCCCGCGTCCAGCCGCTCCTTGATCTTGGCGTGGGCGATGTCGCGCGCCACGACCAGCGGGCCGGTCAGGGACAGCCGGGTCTTGACCGGGTGCCGGGTCAGCTCCGCCAGGATCTCGTCCATCGGCTGGTTCAGGTCGATGCCGACCACCGCGCCGCCCGCCGACAGGTGCTCGTCCGTCGTGTCCGGCAGGAACCTCGCAGGGTCCCGCTCCAGCTGCTCCAGGAACACGCCCTCCGGCGTGATCTTCGCCAGCGCCTGGCGGTCCGCCGAGCAGGAGACGGCGATGGCCACCGGACACGAGGCGCCGTGCCGGGGCAGGCGCACCACGCGGACGTCGTGGCAGAAGTACTTGCCGCCGAACTGCGCGCCGATCCCGAGCTTCTGCGTCAGCTCGAAGACCTTCTCCTCCAGGTCCAGGTCACGGAAGCCGTGGCCCAGCGCCGAGCCCTCGGTCGGCAGCTCGTCCAGGTAGTGCGCGGAGGCGTACTTGGCGGTCTTCAGCGCGTGCTCGGCCGAGGTGCCGCCGACCACGATCGCCAGGTGGTACGGCGGGCAGGCGGCCGTGCCCAGCGAGCGGATCTTCTCCTCCAGGAACTTCATCATCGAGTCCTCGTTGAGGACCGCCTTCGTCTCCTGGTAGAGGAAGGACTTGTTGGCCGAGCCACCGCCCTTGGCCATGAAGAGGAACTTGTACGCACCGCCGTCGGTGGCGTAGAGCTCGATCTGCGCGGGCAGGTTCGAGCCGGTGTTCTTCTCCTCCCACATGGTCAGCGGCGCCATCTGCGAGTACCGCAGGTTCAGCCGGGTGTACGCGTCGTAGATGCCGCGGGAGAGGGCCTCCTCGTCACCGCCCTGCGTGAGCACGTTCTGGCCGCGCTTGCCCATCACGATCGCCGTGCCGGTGTCCTGGCACATCGGCAGCACGCCGGCCGCGGCGATGTTCGCGTTCTTCAGGAGGTCGAGCGCCACGAACTTGTCGTTGGCCGAGGCCTCCGGGTCGTCGATGATCCGCCGGAGCTGCGCGAGGTGGGCCGGGCGCAGGAAGTGCTGGATGTCGTGGACGGCCTCCTCGGCGAGCTTGCGCAGCGCCTCCGGCTCGACCTTGAGGAACGTACGGCCGTCCGCCTCGAACGTGGAGACACCCTCGGACGTCACCAGGCGGTAGGGAGTCTTGTCCTCTCCCAGAGGGAGCAGGTCGGTGTACGCGAACTCCGGCATGTCGGTCATTCCTCACTCGGCAGACAGCGCTGGCGACCTATTGGCAGCGCAGTCCACCAGGTTAGGTCCTGACCCCCGGCCCCTGTCTGTGAGGTAAGGCTCACCCAGCACTATCGCGATCTATCGTGTGTGGCTATGCTGGCGGTCGTGGACCTGGAAAAGCACCCCGCCGCCGCACCCGCCGCCGCAGCCGCGACTCCTGCGGCCCCCGCCGAGCTGCGCGCCTCGGACGCCGACCGCGACCGGATCGCGCAGATCCTGGCCGACGCCCTCGCCGAGGGCCGGCTCGACGCCGAGGAGCACTCCGAGCGCCTCGACTCCCTCTACGCCGTCAAGACCGTCGGCGAGCTGGAACTGCTGGTACGGGACCTGCCCGTGCCCGGCGGCACCGCCGCGGCCCGCCCCGCGGGCGCCGGCTTCCCCGCCGGTGCGGCGGTCCCGCACGCCGCCGTCCCGCCCGGCACCGGCTTCGCCGAGAACGTGGTCGCGGTGTGCAGCAGCTCCACCCGCAAGGGCCGCTGGCGGCCGGCCGCGCGCACCCGGGCCGTGTCGGTCCTCGGGGACATCACCATCGACCTGACCGAGGCCGTCTTCGAGCAGCAGGTCACCGAGATCGACGTGACCTGCATCCTCGGAAACGTCGACATCAAGGTCCCGGAAAATGTGACGCTGCGCGGATACGGCAGTGGAGTTCTCGGCAATTTCGAGGTGCGCGGAGAAGGCCACGAGGAAAGCGACACGCAGGCCCCCGTCGTGATCGTCCGCGGATTCTCGCTGCTGGGCAATATCGAGGCCCGGCCCAAGCGGGGCGCGCGCATCGTGGACCTGGCCGTGCGCCTGCGCAAGCGGCTGGAGGCGTGACAACGGCGGTACGCCGCCGGAGGGTTGTCTTTCGGTCGAACTTTCCCTGAGCGACACGGAGTGCATAGCGGTGCACCCAGCGGGTAGAGACAGGTGCATCGTCTCTCGCTCGCGAATCCGTCGTCAGGAGTAGACCGTGCAGCAACCGCCGCATCAGTCCCTGCAGGCAGTGGCCGTCAAGAGCCTCCCGGCTCTCCCGAAGCCACGCGTGCCGGCCAGGGAAGAGGACGGCCCATGGCACGCCGACGCAGTGTGCCGCCGGGACGAGGCGGGACTGTTCTTCGCCCCCTCCAAGGAACCGACGGCGGCCCGGCTCTCCCGCGAGGAGGCCGCGAAGCGGCTGTGCGCCCGCTGCCCGGTCATGGTGGCCTGCCGCGAGCACGCCCTGCTCCAGCCCGAGCCGTACGGGGTGTGGGGCGGCCTGACGGCCGCCGAGCGCCGCGTCGTCCTGGCCCGCCGCCGGCGCCGCGCCGCGGAGCTGCGCCAGGGCCGGCCGACGGCCGGCCCCGTCGCCGCCGCGGGCTGACGGCACAAGGCGGCCGTACGGACGGACGTAGGGACGTACCGGCGTACGGGCGCGTACGGGCGCGAGGACCTACGGGTGTACGGACGTAAGGGCCTACCGGCGTACGGGCCGACGGACCGGGCGACGGGCACACGGGCAGCCGGGCGGGCGCAGGCCGGCGGGACCGGAGCCGTACGCAGTGACCGCAGCCGGAAGGGGCGGCCCCTCCGCACAGGGGCCGCCCCTTCCGGCTGTCGCGCGCCGGTCGGCTACTGGGCGCGGTCGAAGTCGATGGCGCTGTACGCGCGCAGCTTCGACAGGCGGTGGACGGAGTCGATCTTCCGGATCGTGCCGGACTTCGAGCGCATCACCAGCGAGGAGGTCGTGGCGGTCTCCGAGCGGTAGTGCACACCGCGCAGCAGCTCGCCGTCGGTGATGCCGGTGGCGACGAAGAAGACGTTCTCGCCCGAGACCAGGTCGTTGGTGGTCAGCACCCGGTCCAGGTCGTGCCCGGCGTCCAGGGCCTTCTGCCGCTCGGCCTCGTCCTTGGGCCACAGCTTGCCCTGGATCACACCGCCGAGGCACTTTATGGCGCAGGCCGAGATGATGCCCTCGGGGGTGCCGCCGATGCCCAGCAGCAGGTCCACACCGGTGTCCTCGCGGGCGGCCATGATCGAACCGGCCACGTCGCCGTCGGAGATGAACTTGATCCGGGCGCCGGTCTCGCGGATCTCCTTGACGATGCCCTCGTGGCGGGGGCGGTCCAGGATGACGACCGTGACGTCCTCGGTGGCCATGTTCTTGGCCTTGGCGACCCGGCGGATGTTGACCGAGACGGGGGCGTTGATGTCGACGAAGTCGGCCGCCTCCGGACCGGTGACCAGCTTGTCCATGTAGAACACCGCGGACGGGTCGAACATGGTGCCGCGGTCCGCGGCCGCCAGGACGGCGATGGCGTTGGGCATGCCCTTGGCGTTGAGCGTGGTGCCGTCGATCGGGTCCACGGCGATGTCCACCTCGGCACCGGTGCCGTCGCCGACCCGCTCGCCGTTGAACAGCATCGGGGCTTCGTCCTTCTCGCCCTCGCCGATGACGACGACGCCGTTCATCGAGACGGTGGAGATCAGGGTCCGCATCGCATTGACCGCGGCGCCGTCGGCGCCGATCTTGTCACCACGCCCGACCCAGCGTCCGGCGGCCATGGCAGCGGCCTCGGTGACCCGTACGAGTTCCAGGGCGAGGTTGCGGTCGGGGGCTTCGGGCGAGACTTCGAGCTGGGGCGGCAGGTTGTGCTCGGTCATCGGAGCGCACCTTTCTGTACGACGACGGCCGGTAGGTGAGGGTGCTGGAACTCTATCGTCACGTCGACAAATTGAGCAGAGGGGGTCACGTATGAGCGGCGTATCGGACGTCCGGCCGACCACTCCCGGCCGTACCACCCCACCTGAACCCACCCCTGCCCGTGATCGCCTCCGGGCATGCGGGACGATAGGGGTGTGGCAGGTATGAAAGGCAAGCAGACGGTCTTCGACATGGTCCGGTCGCTGGCGGTGATCGGCGTGGTCGTGGCGGGGATCTACATCTTCGTCCCGCACGACGAGGAGGCCGATCCGACACGCGTGGTCGACTACCGCGTCGAGACCCTGACGGCCCGGCGCGCGGCGCCGTACCCCGTGGCCGCGCCCACGGGCCTCCCCCAGGAGTGGCGGGCGACCTCGGTCACCTTCGAGCGCAAGAACGCCAACGCCTGGCACCTGGGCTTCCTCGACCCCCAGAACCAGTACGTGGCGGTCGAGCAGTCCTCGGACGTCTCGCCGAAGTACCTGGAGAAGGTCACCCAGAAGGCCGCCGCGACCGGGCGGACCGAGCAGGTCGGCGACCTGACCTGGGAGCGCTGGGACGGCGAGAAGTACGACGCGCTGGTGCGCAAGGACGACGGGCACGTGACGGTGGTGACCGGCACGGCGTCCTTCGAGCAGCTCGCCCGGATGGCGGCGGCGCTGGAGTTCAAGAAGAGCTGAGCGGGCACGCAGCGCCGAGTGGCACGCGGAGCTGAGCGGGCTGCAGCGCTGAGCGGGCACGCACGAAAAGGCCGCCCGCCCCGGGAGGGGGCGGGCGGCCTTCGTCGTGGCGGCGCCCTTACGCCGTCGGAGCGCCGGAGGGGCTCAGACGGTGGTGACGACCTGGTCGAACTCCAGGCGCGGGGAGCGCGGGAAGGCGATCTCGCCCGGCTTGCCGATGTTGATGACCATCAGCGGGGTGTGGTCGTCGTCCAGGAACTCCTTCTGGACGCCGGCGAAGTCCAGACCGGTCATCGGGCCGGCGGCCAGGCCGGCGGCGCGCAGGCCCACGATGAAGTAGGCGGCCTGCAGGGCGGCGTTCACCTGCGCGGACTGCTCACGGACCGGGCGCTCGCCGAAGAAGACGTCCTTGGCCTGCGGGAAGTGCGGGAACAGGGTGGGGAGCTCCTCGTGGAACTCGTTGTCCGCGGCGAGGATCGCGACCAGCGGCGCGGCGGCGGTCTTGGCCTGGTTTCCCTCCGCCATGTGCTTGACCAGGCGCTCGCGGGCCTCGGGGGAGCGGACCAGGGTGATCCGCAGCGGGGTCTGGTTGAAGGCGGTCGGGCCGTACTTGATCAGGTCGTAGACGGCCTGGATCTGCTCGTCGGTCACCGGCTCGTCGGAGAACGAGTTGGCGGTGCGGGCCTCGCGGAACAGCAGGTCCTGGGCGGCGGCGTCGAGAACGAGAGACATCGGAAAGCCTTCTTCCACATGCGGGGGTGGTTCGTCGGTACGACTGTACGCACGGGATAGATGAAATTTCAACTAAACCGGTGTCCTGGTGAGCGGCCTCACAGGGGCCGTGGCCGTCAGCCCTGGTCGGAGGCTCCCTCGGCCCCCTCGGCCCGTCCGCTCCGCTCCGCCCGTCCGGTCCCCTCGCCCCGCTCCGCCCGCTCGGCGGACTCCCGGGCGGCCAGCGCCGAGTCCAGCCGGGCCCGGGCGCCCTCCAGCCAGTGCCGGCAGACCGTGGCCAGCTCCTCGCCGCGCTCCCAGAGCGCGAGCGACTCCTCCAGCGAGGTGCCGCCCGCCTCCAGCCGCCGGACGACCTCGATGAGCTCGTCCCGCGCCTGCTCGTATCCCAGCGCCGTATCCGTCTCGGCCATTCCGGAGAACCTCGCAACTCGTGGGGTGGTGGGTGGGGTGGTGGATGGTGGGTCGTGCTGTGGTGGAGGGGGTGCGGGCTAGGGGTCGACCCGGACGGTGAACTCGCCCTCGGCGACCCGGGCCCGCAGGACCTCGTCCGCCGTGACCTCCTCGGGCGAGCGCACCACGTGCCCGTCGGCGCGCTGGAGCACGGCGTACCCCCGTTCCAGCGTCGCCTTCGGCGACAGGGCCACCACTCGGGCCAGGGTGTGGGCCAGCTCGGAGTCGGCCCGGTCCAGCAGATGGCCCAGCGTGCGGCGACTGCGCCCCAGCAGCGCCTCCAGCTCGTCCTCCCGGGTCTCCACCATCCGCTGCGGGTGCACGAAGACGGGGCGGGCCAGGGCGTGGGCGAGGCCGCGCTCCTCCCGGTCCAGCAGGCCCCGTACCGACCGCAGCGCCCGGTCGCGGAGCTGCCGTACGCGCTCCAGCTCCTCGCCGACGTCCGGGACCACCTTCTTGGCGGCGTCGGTGGGGGTGGAGGCGCGCAGGTCCGCGACCAGGTCGAGGAGCGGGGAGTCGGGCTCGTGCCCGATCGCGGACACCACCGGGGTACGGGCCTCGGCGACGGCGCGGACCAGCTTCTCGTCGGAGAACGGCAGCAGGTCCTCCACGCTGCCGCCGCCGCGCGCCACGATGATCACGTCGACCTCGTCGAGGGCGTCGAGCTCCCTGACGGCCTGCACCACCTGGGGCACCGCGTGCACGCCCTGCACGGCGACGTTGCGGACCGCGAAGCGGACGGCGGGCCAGCGGCGGCGGGCGTTCTCCAGGACGTCGCGCTCGGCCGCCGAGGCCCGGCCGACGACCAGGCCGATCAACTGCGGCAGGAAGGGCAGGGGCTTTTTACGGTCCAGCGCGAAGAGCCCCTCGGCGGCGAGGGAGCGCTTGAGCCGCTCCAGCCGGGCCAGGAGCTCGCCGATGCCGACGGGCCGTATCTCCGTGGCCCGCAGCGACAGCTGCCCGCGGGGCGCGTACCACTCGGGCTTGGCCAGCAGCACGACCCGCGAGCCCTCGGTCACGGCATCGGCGACCTCGTCGTAGACCTGGCGGAAGCAGGTCACGCTGACGGAGATGTCGTGCGAGGGGTCGCGCAGGGTCAGGAAGACCACCCCCGCGCCCGGGCGGCGCGAGAGCTGGGTGATCTGCCCCTCCACCCACACCTGGCCGAGCCGCTCGATCCAGCCCCCGATGAGCCGGGACACCTGACCGACGGGCAGCGGCGCCTCGGCCGACGTATTCAGACCCATGCAGGAAGGCTAACGGTCCCGACTGACACCACCTCAGGCCCGGCCCGGGTGTCGGGGCCGCCGGGCCGGTCGGTCCGGCCGGACCGCTCGGCCCCGTCCGGGGTCAGGGCGCGGGGCGGTCCGGGCCGGCCGGGGCGCGGTTGCGCTGGGCCAGCAGGACGAGCAGGCCCGTGACCAGCCAGGCCGCGCCGACGAGCTGGGCGCTCCGGGCGGCGGTGGCGATGACCGCCAGGGTGACCGTGGCCCCCACCACGGGCACGACCAGGTGCCGCCCGGAGCGCCCAGCTCGTCGGCGCGGCCTGGCT